>NZ_VHIL01000004.1:0-326560 GCF_006491895.1 Enterococcus sp. OL5 | reverse complement strand
CTAAAAAAAATCAACGACCACTCTAAGATTGGTCATCCGATAAACCAACTATATATAAAAACGTTTCACCCACAATGGTTCTAGAACTAGTTGGCGCATGTACCAGCACCTTGAAACCTGTGCCATCATGGTACAAGTTGTACTACAAAAAAAGCCTCGAAAGGCTTTTAAATCGTGAGCGTACCAATCAACTTCGCTGAGGCAGCAGCAAAGCCAAGGTATAAAGAAATCGTACCAGGATCACTTTTTGTCGAGAAATCGGAATGAACATAAGCAAAATCCTCTGGTGTAACATAGAAGGAATGCTGCGTTTCTTCAGCAGCAGCAAGATTGATTTTTTGCCATTGCTTTAATTCTCTCATCGGTCGTGCCACTTCAGTAACATCGTCTCTGCTATAGAGTTGCAAGGTCGTCGTATGCGGCACATCTCCCTCATTTTTCAGCGTGCATCTGATCTCAAATGGCGCATCCTTTTCCTGAGGATTAATGATTTGAGTGTGGGTGATCGTGCATCGACCATAGCCCATTCCTGAGCCAAAAGAAAAGAGAGGATCGTTTTTTTCATCCATATAGCGCGAAATATATTTTTGATCACTATTCTCTTCTGTCAATGGCCGACCTGTAGAGAGTTGAGCATAGGTCATCGGCAACTGTCCTTCTGCTCGAGGAAAACTCATAGCTAAACGTCCTTGCGGTTCAGACTCGCCCATCAACAAATCTGCCAATGCATTACCGCCTTCTGATCCAGGGAACCAAGCAATCATGATGGCTTGACAAAGAGGCTCGATGGCGGACAAAACCAGTGGTCTGCCACAGAAAAGAATCGTTGCGATCTTGGGATTGACCTGACTAACTGCTGCAACTAATGCTTCTTGATTTCTTGATAGAGAAAGTTTGGTCAAACTTGCCGCTTCCCCCGCTTCCTCACTGGTTTCCCCCAGAGCCAACAAAACGACTTCAGATTGTTCTGCTAATCTACACGCTTCCTCAATATAGGCTGCCGTCAAAACTTTCCCATCAGGATAAGGCAAGATAGTGAGGTCAATCTCTTTTTGAGAAAGACCTTTGGCTAATGAAACTGCCTCTTCCTGTTTGCCGATCCACGACCAAGCCCCTAAAAGATCCTTTGAATCTGCTTTTGGACCGATCAGCGCCACTTTTTGTTTTTTCTGTAAAGGCAATAATGCTTGATTTTTCAAAAGGACTGTTGTTTTCTTTGCTGCTTCTCGTGAAAGCAGACGGGTTTCTTTTAGGAGTCTAGGTGCTAAGTTTTCCGGTGTTAACCCTCTATAAGGGTCTTCAAACAGGCCTAGCTTGTTCTTTAAATGTAACACATGAAAAACCGCCTTATTCAACTGCTCATTCATAGCAGGATCTGCATCAATGATTTGTTCTAGTGCATTTAAATAGCAATCACTCATCATATCCATTTCGACACCTGCAGTAAAGGCTTTTTTCGCTGCTTCCGTTCGATCAGCAGCCACACGATGGGCCATCAATTCAGCCACAGCTGACCAATCTGAGATGATCAAGCCATCGAACCCAAGCTTTTCTCGTAATACATCCTGCAGCAATGGTTGATTGGCTGTAGCTGGCACACCATGGATCGTGTTAAAAGAAGTCATGACCAATTCTGCACCAGCTTCAATTGCTGCCTGAAAAGCGGGCAGATAATTTTGGTAAAGCTCAAGATCAGACAAATCGACCGTATGATAATCCCGCCCACCTTCTGCAGCGCCATAGCCGACAAAGTGTTTGACACAAGCAGCAATTCGCTGTTTATTTTCTGCAAGGGAAGCAGTTCCTTGATACCCTCGTACATAAGCAGCCGTCAGCACCTCAGATAAGGTCGGATCTTCTCCATTACTCTCTAAAACCCTTCCCCAGCGCGGATCTTTGACATGATCCGCCATTGGTGAAAACGTGACATGGATACCCGCTTCTGCCGCTTCCTTTGCCGAGGCTTTTGCGACTTCTTCCACTAATTGCGCATCAAAGGAGGATGCTAAGGCCAGTGGAATTGGGAAAATCGTTTCATATCCATGGATAACGTCTGCCATAAAAATAAGGGGAATTTTTAACCGACTTTTCTCTAGGTAAGACGTTTGGATCGTGTAGACTTGTTCAGCAGTATGGGTTCCCAACACTGAACCAATCGTCCCTAATTGTTCTTCGCTCATTTGCCATTGCTGCATCGGGCCGGTGATTTCTCCTCCTTGTGCAAAAAAATCTGGCGTTAGTTGAACCAATTGGCCCACTTTTTCAGCTACGGTCATTCGGTCAATCAGTTTTTTTAGTTTTACGGTTTCCACTATTCTTCTCTCCAATCATTGGGCTCTCTTCTTTTGCTTGTCGAAATTGCCTGATTTGCGCCTTCTCGACAGAAGCAAAAAGGTTTCTATTCCTTTCATTTAGTATAATTAAAAACGTTTTCAAAAATAGATTGTTTTTATACTTTGGTGCAACTCTTCGTAGAAAGGAAAAATCATCATCATGGTACAAGGTGTACCACAAATATGTATAGCACCAAATCTCCTGATACATTCGTCATTGTCTCTTCCACGTTTCTAATAAAAAAACAAACAGCCGGATCCTCCCAACAAAGGAACTTCCTTTTGATGGAATGAAGCTGTTTGTTGATTTATGATTAAACATACAAAAAAATCCGTTTCCTATTCTTCTGCTGTTAAAGAAAACTGACGAACCGTCTCCGATAACGCTTCCACTAAGAAAAGGCAAGGAATTTGTGTCGTCAAATCTTCATATTTGTTGATGCGTTTTACATCAACCAAATAGTCCAAGACGTAATCGGACATCCGTCCCAAGGTGCTGTTGGCATCACTGGTGATCGCTACCGTGGTGAAGTCAGGATTGTTACGAAAGCCATTGACCACTTCAATGATCTCAGTGGTCGTTCCAGTAATTGAAAGGACAACGATCATATTGTCTGAAGTATGTTTCAGCTTCGCAAAGATTGGATAGGTATTATCCACCAAAGCATAACTATTAAATCCGATCGTAGCAAAACGGCGAGCAGCATATTCACACATTGAACCTGACGCACCGATGCCATAAAATATAATATTCTCACATACCAGCATTCTTTCAGCGATTCGCCGGATTTTTCCTTCGATGTCTCGCGGGAAGCGTTCCGGATCCAAAACGGTCATACTGCTAAAAAAACTGACCGCCTCTAACTCAGGTGCTTTGAACTGGGTACGAAATTCTGTAAAGCTCTCATACCCTAATTTACGGATAAAGCGCATAACAGAAGAAGCTGAGGTGTGGGATTCAAGCGCGATCTCACGGACCCGCATATAGGGAATCTTATCACTTTGGCTCGACATATAATGATAAATCGCACGATCGGTCTCTGATAACTCATTGAAATCGATTTTTCCAAAAAAAGACATAGTAAACGCTCCTATTTTCTCATTCTCCTATCAATGTACCACAAGCTAGCAAAAACATCACAACTGTTTCACAAGAAATAATTCCATCGGTTGTTCAAATCCGGGAGAATTCAAAAGCAAACCGCCGGCATCTTGATACCCTAATTTTCGATAGAAATGCTGGGCATTTTCATCGACTTGTGTGGACGTCATACAAAGAGCATGCCCTGCTTCTTTTTGCTGTTGTTCCCAGTGATCGACCAAACACTTCCCAAATCCCCTACCTTGATGGGATTCGGCGATTACTAGCATCGTACAAAAAGGAATCGTATCCCAGAAAAAATTATAGCGTAACAACCCAATTGGCTGTCCATTATCGATCAAGACATAAGCCGTTTGTTCAGCTACCTTTTTGAAGAATCGTTCCTTTGGCAAATGGGTATCCAATGAAAGCCAGAAGTCTTCATCTGTTGCTACCGCCAGTCGAATCGCAATCATGATTTTTACTCCTTTTCTTTGTTATTCTGCATTTTATCTCTGAGGAAGCCGTTTGTTTTAGTCGCTTACCTTCCCTCGGTAGTCCGAAAGCAAGGTAAGAAAGGCATCGCCATATTTATCCAATTTGTTTTGCCCGACACCTTTGATCTGTAAAAATTCGATTGGTGTTTTTGGTTGCACTTCTGCTAATTCTCGCAGGGTCTTATCAGAAAAGACGACATACGGTGGCAAGTTTTGTTCTTGTGCGAGATTCAATCGTAAGGTGCGCAGTTGATCGAACAGTTCATCATCAACCACTAACTGTTTGACTTTGGTTTGTTTTCGATAAACTTTCGCTTTTCCAAGCAATACATCGATACCGGCATTTGTCACACTTAGCAATGGGTATTGCCCTTCGGACGGCAAAAGGTACCCGGAGGCTGTCAAGTAATCGATCAGCTGATTGACTTCCTTTTGGGACCAATCTTTCATTAATCCATAAGTCGGTAATTTTTCAAAGCCCCACTGTTTGACTTTTTGATCGCCTGAGCCAGTCAGCACTTTCCCCACCAAGGCTTTCCCGAAGCGTTCGCCCATTCGTTTCACACATGACAACACTTTTTGTGTATCCACGGTGATATCCACTTGTTCTCTTTCATCGAGACAATTGCTGCAACGACCGCAATCGGGTCCATCTTCTCCGAAATAACGCAAAATATAGCGTTGCAAACACAGCTGAGTATGTCCGTATTGGCTCATCTCCCGCAACTTCAAGTATTCGTTTTGGCGATAAAGAATATCTGATTCGGATTGATCGATAAAAAATTGCTGAATCTGCATGTCTTGCGGAGCATAAAGTAAGATCGCATCACTGGGTTCGCCGTCTCGTCCGGCACGCCCGGCTTCTTGATAATAAGACTCCAAATTTCCAGGTATCTGGGCATGGATCACAAAGCGGACGTTGCTTTTGTTGATTCCCATCCCGAATGCATTGGTCGCTACCATCACTTGCAGGCGGTCATAAAGAAATTCTTCTTGGAAAAAGGAGCGCTCTTCTTCTGAAAGTCCGCCATGGTAATACCCGACAGAAACATGTTCATGTTTCAACAGCTGATAGATCCGTTCCACTTCTTTGCGGGTGCTGGCATAAATGATACCTGATTGTCCTTGGTTCATTTTCAAATACGTCGTAATGTAGGTATCTTTTTGATCTTTGACAACTTGAAAAGCCAAATTTTCCCGAGCAAACCCGGTCTTGACTTGATTTTCAGCAGGAATTGAAAGTAAGTTTTCAATGTCTTCGGCAACTTTAGGTGTAGCTGTCGCCGTAAGGGCAACAATCGTTGGCTTTTGCTCCCAGTTTTCGATCGTTTCGGCGAGTCGCAGATAGCTCGGGCGAAAATCATGGCCCCATTGGGAAATACAGTGGGCTTCATCAACGGCCAATAAAGCGATCGGCATCTGCCGCAATGAGTAGCGGAAAGATTCTGAGTCTAAGCGTTCTGGCGAAACATACAGCAGTTTGATCCGCCCTTGGCGTACTTCTTGCAAGCGCTGGTTGATCTGTGCCCCTGTCAAGGAAGAATTGATATAAGCTGCTGGGATCCCCATATCAACGAGGCTATCTACTTGGTCTTTCATTAATGAAATCAAAGGGGAGATGACCAAGGTCACTCCATCCAACAAAAGCGCTGGCAATTGATAACAAATGGATTTCCCTCCACCTGTGGGCATGATCCCCAAAACATTTTGTTGTGTTAAAATAGATTGAATAATCGTCTCTTGACCTTCACGAAACTGTGAATAGCCAAAATGTTCTTTTAAGACTGTTTGAATAGTTTGCATAATACCCTCTTTTCCATTTCCTTATTATACGCAATTAAGTACGCAAAGAAAACGGCATTAAGAGAACTTTCGCTTTTTATTCGCTTTTCAATGAAATCAACCAAAGGAGTCTTCTACTATGAAAAAAGTTGTGATTATCGGCGGTGGGATCATCGGTTTGACCCTCGCCAATTATCTTGATAAAACCAAATTTGACGTGACTGTCATTGATTCCCTCATCGGTCAAGCAACATCTGCCAGCGCTGGCATCATTTCCCCTTGGCTATCCAAACGCCGCAATAAAAAATGGTACCAGTTAGCACAAGACGGCGCCGCTTTCTTCCCGAAATTGGTACGGGATTTTGCTTTAGATGAATCCATCTATGCCCCCTGTGGCACTTTGGTGGTGCGACCAGAAAAAGCGCTTCAAGAACTGGCAGAATTAGCTGAAAATCGACGTAAAGCGGCACCAGAAATCGGCGAAATCGACTTACTGACGGGCCCACAAACCAAAGAGGCATTGCCGTTACTAAAAGAAATGCCCTCTTTACGAATCACAGGCGGTGGCCGCTTAGATGGTCAGGCTTATCTTGCCCACTTAAAAGCAAACGCTCAGCAGCAGCAAGTGACTTTTATTGAAGAAAAAGCTGAGGTCGTCAGAAACGACAACCATTGGCAAATCAAAACCAAGGATCACTTTCTTGAAACCGAGATTCTTTGCCTGACAGCTGGACCGGGATTGCTAGACTTATTATCACCTTTAGGTTATCAGGTCGATATCCGTCCACAAAAAGGCCAGTTGCTTTCCTTTGCCACCAACCTGCCGACAAACAGTTGGCCGGTCGCCATGCTAGAGGGTGAAGGTGACTTGATTCCCTTCTCTAATGGTCAAATTTTACTAGGAGCCACCCATGAAAATGATGCGGGTTGGGATTTAACGCCTACGGAAGCTGCCAAACAGCAATTGATGACAGGAATCGGTGCTTTTCTTGAAGACCCCGAAGCACTCTATGCAACGCCAATGACTATGCGAGTCGGCACACGTGCTTACACCTCTGATTTTGCACCTTTCTTTGGGGAAGTGCCTGATGAAGCAAATTTGTTCGCCGCCAGTGGACTTGGTTCTTCTGGGTTAACGACCGGGCCTTATATTGGTTACCTGCTAGCCAATCGGATTAATGATACGCACACTCAACCAACAGATTTCTCAATTTACACCAAGCCGATGACAGAATATATCAAGAAACGACTTTGACAGGAAACTGCTAAAAAACCACCAGAATCGTTACGGTCTGGTGGTTTTGTTGTTTGATTCTTATAAAATTACGGACAATTTCTAGCTACTAGCTAAACATATTCTCCAGTTTCCCAATAATCGAGTAAGACTTCATTGATGATCTCACGATCCAATGGTTCTCGCATATCATCATCAAAGGCATCTTCGATCGGGACATCGCCAACAGCTTTGATACAAACTGGAACGACGGGATCTGGGTGATCTTCTGCGGTCAACACTTTTTCAATTTTGATCTTATGCGTCCAATCTGCCCCCATATCATAAATGTAGGTCATGGACTTGCAATACTGAAAATCTTGGTCAATACCGGAAGCATCGGTTGGAACGGAATTGCCTAAGCCGATCGATTTCGAACCGGCAATAAACAAGTACAAATGTTGATTCATCCACTCAAAGGCAATCTGGATCAACATATGCAACTGCTCATAGGTCACTCCTGCAGGAATGATCAAACGACGCCAAATTGGCGGACGGTATCCTTCTAAATCAATACGAACTTGATAGGCGACCGGCGTATCCGCCGTATCATCAAAAGCCGTATGTTTCGTTGGAAATGGGACGATTTTTGGCGAGATTGCAGCAATACGCGGGTCATCAATGGGCAATAGTTCATGTTCTTCGGGATCGGTGTCTTGAATCATCGCTAACATCGCTTCTTTCTTTTCAGCTGACCAAAACTGTGGTTTGGACATCCGTGCGAAAAAGATAGGTTGTTTTTCAGCCAATACAAAGGCGATTTCTTGGTATTGCGATTTGGTGATGTGCTTTTCTTTGTACATGCAGTAATAAAAGTCTTCAATGGCTGTTTTGGCAAACGGAAGAAAATTTAAACTGTACGGTACTTCATGGGGAAGCATATCTGTATATACCCACTCAATGAAGGCTTTGTCTTTTAACTTGGGCATGCCGCCCTCTTTTTCCGTACAAAAGATCAAGTAAAAAACAGGATCTAAGTAATGTTCAAGATCGTCGTCACTAACCACACTAGGTCCGCCATACAAATCAACGTGATCCATCATGCGGTCAATCACTTTCGCTAATTTCTTCAATGTTTTTTCCAAAAAAATTCTCGCTCCTTCCTATCAAGTTTACTTTGACGAAAAGAGCGAGGATTGTCAATCTTTTTTTTAATGGGAGAGCATTTCCTGTGCAATTTCTAATCCGCTCATCCCCGTTGGATAATAGGTCGGCCAATGTTCCATTTCCTCTAGTAACGCTTCATGACTCTCGTTACCAAAGTAGATATGGAAATGATGGGATGCGCCAGGAGCGATCATATGGTCACTAAATTGGATATATTTGAATGCCGCATCTTCATCGGTGCTTTCAAATAAGAAGCGCACACCACGATTGCCAGCTGAGTAGTTCAAGATCTCTTTGCCAGAATACACATAATTGGCTTCTTTCTCGGTACCATCATCGAAAATAAATGTCATTGTGTTGTCTGTGATCTTGATCTGAGCAACATCTGTTTGATAACCAGTCGTGTAATATTCTTTGTATTCGTCAGCCGTCATTTTCTTGTCCATTTTTGCTTTATAATCAAACACTTGGTCCAGTGTTCCGTCTTGTAAAAATGGATAAACGGATTGCCAATCTCCTGCCCAGTCAGATAAAGCACGGTCTTTTACGTCGGCATCCTCAAAATAGCCGTTATAAACTGTTTTTTCTTTTTCAGCTTCAGCCATTTCTTTGTCATTTGCAACATCGGTGGTTTTTCTCAAAGCATCACGGTTTTGTTCCATAATCGAAATGTAGTCTTCCCCGTTGTCCATCTGTTCTTGGGTCAACCCTTCTAATGGATTCAAAACAGCCAATTCGACGCCTGCTTCTGACGCTAACGTTCGGGCAATGCTGTCTTTGGCGTTTTCTTCAAAATAGATCGTTTGAATGCCTGTTTCTTGGACGAACTCTTTTAGTTCTGCGATTCGTGAAGCGGAAGGCTCTTCACTTGGTGAAAGACCTGAGATTGGCACTTGCGTTAGCCCATACTCCAAAGCTAAATAACCAAAAGCAGCGTGTTGGGTCACGAAATGATTTTGCGCTGGATTGCTGAACGCTTCTTCATATGATTCATGGAGGTCTTGTAACTGTGCCAAATAATTCGCCGCATTTTCAGCAAAGGCTGCCGCTTTCGCTGGATAAGCCTCACTCAGCTGGTCACGGATCGCCTCTACTTGTTTCATGGCTAAGCTTGGAGCTAACCAGACATGGGGATCTAATTCATGAGAATGACCATCATCGCCATGATCGTGGTCATGATCGTGGTCGTGATCATCGTCACCGGGTAACAGGACCATTCCTTCGGTGGCTTTGACCACTGTCACGTCTCCATCATTTAATGTGGCTTCAATCGAAGGAACCCACATTTCCATATTTTCATTGTTGTAGACAAAGACATCCGCATCTTGGATCTTTGCCATGTCCTTTGCGGAAGGTTCATAATCGTGGGAATCAGTACCTGCGGGCATCAATAATTCAACCTCCCCTTCATCCCCTACAACTTGACGAGTAAAATCATACATCGGATAAAACGTAGCCATGACCTGAATTTGTTCATTCTCAGAGGAGGCGTTTCCTGATTGCTCGGTCGCATCAGATCCTCCTTGTCCACAAGCAGCCAAAGTCAGGGCCACAGCAGATAACATAGTTATTTTAAAAAACTTCTTCATTTTTGAAAATACACTCCTTTTTATTTTCCTCTTTTTCTTCCCTTTGGAAAAACGCTGATAAATCAATTACGATTTACAAAAACAAAACGTAACGTTTACGTTTTACCATCGGTTTTATACTTTACACAACTATTTGAATCCTGTCAACTTCTTTTTTAGATGTTTTTTTATATGTAAAAACCTTCATATGTACCACTGCTGATATCACGGAAGGATCGCTAAGTAACTCCTTTGATTCGTAGGAATCGAGCGATTTGCAAAAGTCACTATCTATTGTCCTTTGTCGCCTCCTATGCTACACTCGAGGGGTAATTGAATAGAAGATTATCCACTAGGGGCGCTTTATGCTGAGATAGACGTATGTCTGGTCCCTTAGAACCTGATTTGGTTAGTACCAACGTAGGGAAGTGGCAGCGCATGATTTTTCGCGTTCCCATTTTTTCTGTCTACGTGTGGATAGAAAAAGGAGGAACGCTTTTTTTGTAGACAGAAAAACCATCGAGAGGAGAAGAGAAAAATGGCAAATAAACCAATCGCCTGTGCAAAAGATGGAATCGATATCACGGGGTGCCGTGTGAGCTTGTACCCAATGAAAGACCATTTCGCGCAACAAATTTTAACAAGTATCGAAAAAACGAATACGAGTGCTGTTTGGCAGCAAACCGACCTGTTTAGCACCCTTTTTCGTGGGGAAGCGCCCAGTGTCCTAGACGCAGCAGCAGCGCTATTTATCAACGCCTACGAATCCAAGACACACCTCGTGGGTGAGTTTACCTTTTCCAAGGGCTGCCCCGGGGACACTGCAGGGGACACGTTTTTGAATGGCGAACAGGCGCAACCCAATAAAGGAAAGAACCTTGCGAATGGTGACTTTTTGGTTGATTGCAAATATTCGTTTTATGTATTTGGCGAAAATCATTATATGGAAGAAATCGCCACGATCGTCCAGCTGGCAGAAACTCATGGCTTGAGCCCTCGTTCCGCTCACTATGTGACGATGCTGACGGGATCAGCAAGTCAACTCTTTGCTTATTTTGAAGCCGCATTAGCTTATGCTCATGATCATCTCCCCCACTATGTTCTGGAAGCAACGGTTTCAGTCAATAGCCCTTCAAAAAAGGAGGCGATGCCACATGACTAAGTGGGCGTTGAAAGATGTCATCATGGTAGGAATTGCTTCGCTGATTTTTGGCGTGATCTATCTTGGGGCTGTCCATTTCGGATTGCTATTAGGGACACTTCTAACCCCCTTTGGTTTATCTGTCTTAGCCAATGAGTTTATCTTTGGTGTTTGGTTCATGGCGGCAGCTTTTGCCGGATATGTGCTACGTAAGCCGGGGGCAGCTACGATCACTGAAATGATTGCGGCTCTTTTAGAAGTGTTTATGGGGAATTTTTATGGACCTATTATTTTTATTAGTGGTTTTGTACAAGGGATTGGAACCGAGGCCGGCTTTGCATTAGGCCGCTACCGCCGCTATGGCTGGTTTCCTTTAGTTACTGGAGCCGTGGGCGCCACGATCACGAGTTTTCTTTGGGGGATTCTTCGATCAAATTTCGTTGACTTGCAATGGCAGTTGCTGTTGGCGATCTTTCTTATTCGCTTGCTTTCTTCTTTGTTCTTTTCAGCCTTTTTGGTGAAGATCGTCTGTGACCATCTGGCACGAATGGGAGTCCTCAACAGTTACCCTATCGCTAACGATCAAACGATCACTGTCCAACGGGAAATCGTATGAGTCTGTTAGTAAAAAACGGCTGTTTTTTGGTGGATCAAAAGCGACTTGAATTGACTCTGTCTTTGGCCCCTGGTGAAACAAAGGGAATTTATGGTGCTTCAGGATCAGGGAAAAGCACCCTTTTCCATCTCTTAGCGGGACTCAACGAGAAGGGGTTTGATGGAGGGACGTATACGATTGACGGCCAAACGATGAACCAGCTTTCCATTCGGGAAAGAAGCACGACCGTCAGCTTATTGTTTCAAAATCCTGATATGCAGTTTTGTATGGCAACACCTCGAGAAGAGCTGCTTTTCTGTTTAGAGAATCAATGTATTCCCCAAAAAGACATGCCAAACAAAGTGGCTGACGCTTTGGCATTTTGCGAGATCACTCATCTTGCAGATCAACCTTTCACGACCTTGTCTGGGGGTGAAAAACAGTTAGCCGCATTGGCTTGCTGTTTAATCCTAGAAAGCCAATACTTGCTTTTGGATGAGCCCTTTGCGAATTTGGATGCGGACACCAGCAAAAAAGTCATCCGAAAACTGCAGCACATTCAACAAAAGAAAGCCATTGGTATTTTATTGATCGACCATCAAATCAAAGAGACTGCTAACTGGGTCGATGAGTGGCTATTGATTGAAGAAGATTTCAGAATGATCGATCAAGCAGCGATCCGTGACCTTGATCAACACATGCGAAAGACACTGCCGCTTGCAAAAATCAAGTCGTCTTCTAACAAAAAACGGCTATCTTTTCAGCAATTCCGATTACCGATCCGCAACCATGAGATTGTTTTTCCCAATTTTGCATTTGATGGAGGCACGCTGATTGGGATCACTGGACGCAGCGGCAGTGGCAAATCTTCGTTTTTAAAAGCTATTTTGCAGCAGCATGCCTACAAAGGGGATATTCTCTTGGCAGGTCAACCAATCAAGAAGTATCCGTCACCTTTTCGCTCCATCAGTTGGATCATGCAAAATCCGCAAGACCAATTTTTGGCTGCCACCGTTGCCCAAGAGCTTAGCCAAGGTAGCGCCCCGACCGAGAGCGAAAAGCTACTAGCAAAATTACGCCTGCAAAATAAGAGCACTCAGTCACCTTTTCGACTGAGTCAAGGACAGCAACGGCGCTTGGCTGTTGCCTCTTTACTGCAACGCCCGGTCGACCTGCTGCTCGTGGACGAACCGACCTATGGTCAAGATATCAAACAAGCTTGGCAGATCATGCAGCTATTAGCCGAAAAAGCAACCACTGGCACGTTAGTTTTGATCGTTAGCCATGATATCTTGTTATTGCAACAGTTCTGCTCCCAAATCATTGATTTCAATCTTTATGAAAAGGAGGATGCAGATGCGCACGCTAAATCCAACAGTCAAATTATTCGCCATTTTAGGGCTCGCCTTACTGGTTTCTTTTCAAAATAATTTCGGATTAAACCTGCTACTCTCGGTCCTGTTCTTTGGTATTACTGTAAACGAACGCTCCTTGAAAAAAAGTCTTTTGCTCTTTTCTGCATTGACACTGGCAGCTACAGGGGTCTTTTTCACTGGACTCCTTTATTACCAAGGCAATCAAGGCGGTCCTTCCTCTGCAGCAGCTATTCGCTATGGTCTTGATATGGCAAGCCGTATCTATTGCTTTGGCATTCTAGGAAGCTCCTTCAGTGTATCCACCACGATCAATGAATTGATTTATTCACTGCAGCAACAGCTGCGTCTGCCTGCCGTTTTTGCCTACGGTCTACTGGCTGCGTTTCAAATTGCTCCCATTATTCCAGCAGAGTATCAGAATATCCGTAATAGCATGCGTTCCAGAGGAATCTCGGTCAATCCGTTTTCATTTAAAATGCTGATCCCTTTATTGGTCAAATCGATTCGTTGGTCTGAATTATTGGCGACTGCCATGCTTTCAAGAGGTTTTGACAGCGAAGCCAAGCGAACTTACGCAAACACCTTTCGCGTCACTTTCATGGATGCACTATTTCTATCCTTATGCCTGGTAATGGGACTGGGGGGGACACTCATCCTATAATCAATTAAGAGAGAAAAAGACAAAGAAACCCTGACGTTTCTTTGTCTTTTTCTATATATTAAGAAGTGATCGTCTTTTTTACTGAACCAGATTTTATTTGATAAAACGTGACGAACAAGGTCGTTGCTAAAATATACAAGGCGAAAAGCAGATACATGTTTTTAAACAGCTGGATCGTCGTTTGATTCAACCAAGCCCCAACTTTTGGGATATAAAAAATCGGCTGGCCAATCACTTGGCTTTTTTGAATTTCTTTTGGCTCCATCTGGTTTTGATTGTCACCAATGGTGTACAGTACTGATTGGTTTTCCGCAACCGCAACGATTCTCCGGGTCCGCATTTGTCTACCTTGATCGACATAATACGTTACTTCGTTGCCAACCACTAAATTATCTTCTGAAGCATTTTTAACAAAAAGCAGCGTTCCTTTAGAGTATGTCGGTTCCATTGCATCACTCGTAACAATAGCCATTGTGAAACCAAATGCATGCGGTATTACAACAGTTAGGACAGATAGCAGCATGAACATCAGAACAAAAAGTGAGAGCATGATACTTTGTTTTGGAAAAAGCTTCATTCTTTCCTCTCCTTCTAAACCTCAGTTTATTTTATGATTCTATAACATAATTCTTTTTTTTCAAATATTTAAAAACGATTCATTGAATTTTTATACGCAACTCTATCTATTATTATTTGACTTTATTTAATCATATATATTATGCTAAAGGCGATTAAAAAACAGAGGAGAAAAAATATGCCTTTTTTAAATAACAAATTGTTTTTAAAACGTTGGATCCCCTTCATCCTTCTGGTTCTATTTTTACTGGGAAGTATCGTCTCTTTTCTCGTTCTTTTTTTATTCCCAACTTCTGATATCCATGCAGTGGAGAAAAAGGAAGATTGGATTTTCTATGCCGAGGACAATCCCGAATCAACTTTTATTAGTCGTTATGTGAAACATTTACCTAGTGTGAAAGCCAATGATCGTTTTGTGATGAAGCGAAAAATGACCAATGATTATAAATACCCTACGATGTTGCTAATTGGCGACCACCAACACATGACCGTCTATCTCGATGATCAAGAAATTTACACCAACGAGGAGCCAAATGATCCATTGACTCTCAATCATCCAGGTAAAACACTGGCCTTTATTACCTTACCTGAGGATTACGTTGGTAAGACATTAAAAATATACGTAACTAGCCCTTTTGACACCTATTCCGGATTTCCCGCCGAAGTCTTTTTTGGACCTGCAAATGCACTGATCGGCTATGTCTTCAGTCTGTCAATTTTAAATATCTATATCCTCTTATTTACAGGATTTATTTGTATCATCAACTTGTTTTATGTCATCGTTTCTTTTATCAATCAACGAAAGCTTAAATTGTCTTCTATCCTATTCAGTGGTTTTGCTTTAACTGCAGGTTTGGAAGCAGGCTTTAGCGATATGCTTGGTGGACTACTGTTTCCTCCAATCGTGAATTCTGCGATGTTAAATATTCTTTCTATCATTACGCCAATGTTTCTGATTGGGTTTTACTGTACAAACATGCACTTTGTTCGTAAGTATTACCAGAAATGGTTATATTTTCATTACTCCTTCGGTCTCTTTGCGATCCTTTTCGCTCTTTTTCAAACAAAAAGTTTACCCACTATCATGAATTACATGTTTTTACTGAATATCACCAGCACCTTTGTTACTTCTTTTGCGGCGATTTATGAAGCATTGAAAAAAAATCCATTTTTTGTCATTTGTGCACCTTGGATCGTCGTTGCGGCTATCGGTCATTGTTTCTTGTATATTCAGGATATTTTAGTTTTGCCACAATCTGATGTCAATTGGCGTTCGATCATCTTTTTCTTACTAATTATCATCTTTACTTGTTACGGCTTTCTTGAACTCTTTTTTTCCAGCGAAGGCAAAAACAAGCGGATCGATACGGCAGATATCAAACTCCGTCTTTATGAGAAACAGCAAGCGAATAACCCAGAACAATCATTAAAAATGCAACAAGTTTTGCAAGCCATCAAAAAAAGAACTCATACAGTCAAGGACATGTTGGAAGATCAACAATTGGCAGCGGCGTACGAAGGTCTTTGTGAGATCGAAGAACAGATCAAACAACAGCTAACACGTCCATCCGTTGAAAAAGAATCACTCACAACGATGCTGATTACTAATTATCAACACACAGCTACTCAAAAAAGAATCACCTTTGCCTGTGATGGCATCATAGAACCACTGGAACAATTGGAGGAAAATGATCGTCTATCCTTGATCGCTCATTGCCTAGAGTACGCCATCCGATACACTTGTGCGATCACTGATCCTCAAAAGCGAAGACTCGCGTTGAGGGTGAATGACACGAACGGCCAGTTGCATATCGACTGCCAAATGCCGCTTCTCTCAAATGAAGAAGCAGAAAAACTACAGAACGATGAAACCAAACGACAGGCGATGCAGGCTGACATGCAAATGCTCGAACAACTTTGTTTAGCCTATCAAGGAAGTATCCGGATCGAAGAAACTAACGGGCTACACCTCTTGCATTTGACACTTAGGGCGAAGATAGATCCGCTGTCTTTCGACTGACCGTCTTGCTACATTAGTCTTAAAGGAGCGATTTTAAGAAAAAGCGAAAAAACTCTTGCTTTTTTCGCTTTTTCGCTTTAGCATGATAAAGAACAGCAACAAGCATTGGAATAGTAGTTTTATAATGGTCTTAGAGAGTCGATGGCAGCTGAAAAATCGATACCCACTGATAAAATGAACCTACCCAATGGCAATGACCGCAAAACGGTCGGTGGAAAGGCCTTATCCTTTACGAGTTGGATTATCACGATAGATAATCAACAAAGGTGGTACCGCGAAATCCAAGCATTTCGTCCTTTTTTAGGACGAGATGCTTTTTTATTTTTTTAAGGAGGAAAAAGAATGACACAAAAAAATGATTTTACAGAATGGTATATTCAAACGATCCAAAAAGCCGAATTGATGGCTTACTCCCCAGTGAAAGGCTCCATTATTTTCCGTCCTGACGGCTTCGAACTTTGGGAGCACATCCAAGAAGAGTTCAATCGATTCTTGAAAAAAGAGGGCATTCGCAATGCGTACTTCCCAATGCTGATTCCGCAAAATTTCTTTATGAAAGAAGCCGATCATATTGAAGGGTTTGCGCCTGAATTGCCATGGGTCACAGAAGTCGGCAATGAAAAATTGGAAGAACCTTTGGCCTTGCGACCAACCTCAGAAACCATGATTGGCTCTGCCTTTTCTGATTGGATCAACTCCTACCGTGACCTGCCTTATGAAATCAATCAATGGGCAAACGTCTTTCGTTGGGAAAAGAAAACATTGCCTTTCTTGCGTACCTCAGAGTTTTTATGGCAAGAAGGTCATACCGCTCATGAAAATGAAGAAGATGCACGTCAACGCACCATGAAAGTCTTAGATGAATATGCCCGCCTTTGCGAAGAATTCCTAGCGATCCCTGTTTATCGCGGACAAAAAACCCCTTCTGAGCGTTTTGCTGGAGCAGTTGATACTTATTCAATCGAAGCGATGATGAAAGACGGTAAAGCAGTCCAAGCAGGAACCAGCCACTACATGGGGACAAAATTTGCTGAAGCATTTGATATTACGTATTTAACGAAAGAAAACAAGCATACCCATGCCCACACAACCTCTTGGGGTGTCTCTACCCGCTTGTTGGGTGCCTTGATCATGACCCATGGCGATGAAAATGGTTTAGTTTTCCCACCAACCATTGCACCAACCCAAGTTGTGTTGTTACCAGTCGGTCCTTGGAAAAAGAATCCAGCCATCTTAGAAAAATTAGAAGAACTGTATGCCAACTTTAAAGCCAAGGGCATTCGTGTTCGTTTGGATGATTCTGATAACTCACCTGGCTATAAGTTCAACGAATGGGAACTAAAAGGCGCTTGCTTGCGAATCGAATGTGGCCCAAGAGATTTAGAAGCTGGCAAAGTGATGGTCAAAGTCCGCGACCTGGCTGACAAGCAAACGGTGGCGCTTGAGGACTTAGAAGCCTTCGTTGATCAAGAACTGCAAGCAATGACCCCACGCTTATTGCAAGCGGCGAAGGAACGGAACAAAGAAAATGAGTACACCAACATCGATACATTAGATGAACTAAAAGCACATATCGAAACGTGCAAACAAGAAGAAAAAGTCACTGGCTTTGTCTTGATCGGTTGGGACGGCTCGGAAGAAACGGAAGCGAAAATCAAAGAAGAAACCGGCTTTACTACCCGGAACATTCCGTTTGAAGCACCAATTGAAAAAACAGTCGATATCGTCAGCGGAAAACCTGCCAAGCATACCGTTTGGATCGCCCGCGCATACTAATAGAAAAACGAAGCAGCCAGAATTGAAAAGGCTGCTTCGTTTTTTGATTAATAAATCAATGAAAGAAAATCTTCAGGCGTGATGTTGCCAAAATATTTTTTGACATCAATGTTGGCAATGACTTGTGCCAAATCTTCTTTCGCATAGCGAGTACCGATCAGGGCTTCTTCTACATCCGCAATGTCCCCTAAGCCGAAAAAGTCACCAAAGATTTTGGCATCCGTAATTTTTCCTTCTGCCACATTCAAACGAACTTCGATGGATCCGATTGGAAAGCGATGACGGCGTTCAATATCAAAGGCTGGAGATTTACCGTAATTCCAATCCCAGTTGCGATAATACTTATCGGAAATCTCATTGATCTTGACCCAATCTTCTTCTGTTAATTCATAAGTTTTGACTTCTTCAACGGAATCGACACCAAAAATCTTCAATAAGATTTCTTGACGGAACTCTTCAGTCGTCATGTCTTGCTTCTCTTTTGGCAAGAATGGTTTGATGTTGGTTACTCTTGAGCGGATCGATTTGATACCTTTTGATTCGATTTTGTCTTTGCGGACTTTCAATGCGTTGACCACTTCATTGATGTCACTGTCAAACATGATCGTGCCATGAGCAAACATCCGACCATTCGTTGCGTACATCGCATTCCCAGAAAACTTCATGTCATTGATCACAAGGTCGTTGCGGCCTTTTAGTTGCGCTCCTTCAACCCCCATCTCATGCAAGGCTTGGACGATTGGTTTCGTCAGCTTTTCAAAATCTCTGAAAGAATTGCCATCGTCAGGCATAATAAAACTAAAATTCAAGTTTCCGAAATCATGATAGACTGCACCGCCGCCGCTGAAGCGACGAACGACATGAATCCCATGTTCATCCACATATTCCTTATTGATCTCTTCGATCGTATTTTGATTGCGTCCAATGATAATCGATGGTTCATTAATGTAGAAAAGTAAGATGGGTTCATCCACTTTCATTTCTTGAAGAAGAAAAATCTCGATGGCTAAATTGATGCGTGGGTCGTTCAGTTCATTTGGTACAAAAAGCATACTATTCGTTCCTCCTAATTAGATGATTTCTACTATTTTTTGAACAGCCGCCAACTCAACAGGGATCCCATTAGCAGCTAGTGCAGCCTCTTCTCGTAACTGTTCTAAGTCACCATGTTGCGGCAAATGCGTCAACATTATTTTTTTCACCTGCGCTGCATGGGCAATCTCCCCTGCTTCTTGTGAAGTAAAATGAGCCTTGTGCCGCTCATTGCCTGCAAAAAGATAGGTATCTGCCAAAAACAGGTCAGCTCCTTGTGCAAACGGAACAAAAGATTCTAAATAGCCAGAGTCTCCAGTAAAAACAAAGACCTTGCCGGTGTTTTTCTCAACAAATCGCATGGCATAGCAAGTGACTGGATGGATCGTCTTCATAAAGGTAATGATGAACGGGCCTAATTCCAATGACTCCGTTTGGAGATAATCAATTCCTTGAGTCACTCCAGGCATCGTCAAGCTTTCAAAATGAACCGTATCCTCCCCATGGCCGTAGATCGGCAAAATCTGGCGTTCTTCGCTTCCAGGATATAATTGCCAATAGTATTGCAATACCCCTAAATCCGCAATATGATCGTGATGGTAATGCGTCAAAATCACTGCATCTAAGTCTAAGGGATCAAGGATTTTTTCTAGTTGGACCAAGGTGGTACTTCCCGCATCAAGCAGCAAATGAAAGCCTTCTGACTCAACTAAATAGCCAGTAGTCCCTTCACCGTTATACGGATAGGCACCTAAACAACCTAAGACAGTTATTTTCACTTGTGTTTCCTCCTCTTTGGCTCAAGCTGATTTTCTACTTCTTTAATGCTATCACATCTCTGCTGATTTGACTAAAATCTGAACATTTTTTTTTGCGAAAAGTATCAAGAAAATGAGAAAAAAACGACGTCTATTGATGAATCCCTTGAATGAGTGTTCTACTCTATCCTTAAGGAACCATTCCAATGGTACGTCGTTTTTTTTGCTTACCTAATTAGCGCTCGTTGTTCATTGATCAATTCTTCATAGAATGCTGCGTTCACCGCATACGCATAGGCGTTTGCCCACAACATCCCAATTATAAGCGCCAAGAAACCCAGAATAAACCAGCCAATCAATGATAATTGCAGCCAAATGTATTGGCCCAGATGTGGTCGCAAGAGAGCAAAGGCTACTTTGATAGACTGAAGAACCCCTAATTCCGGCTGATCATAGCGTAGATAGATTGCTAATTGGATCACACCAGTAACGACTTGCGACAAAAAGAAGAACAAGATGATGGAGAGAATCGTCCCAACCACAAAAGCGATCGAACCGTTAAACATCGATACATCAATAGAAATTCCCCGATTAAAATTAAATACCAAGCCCAAATATTGATTAAGGCCTGATAAGACAAATTGCGGCAAGAAAATCGCAAAACTCAAAAGATAATTTAAAAGCGCGCTCACTAAATTTAGTAGCAAAAACGGTACATACAGACGCTTATCAAAGACTAGAAAAATATCCGCCACCTTGATTCCTCTGCCACGAACCAGATAGAGTGCCATAATACTCAATGCTACTGAAAAAGCAAAGAAGACAAAATTGTCCAAAATAAAATCAAGCCAATTTCCTGCGTTGTTTGTCCCTACGGAAGAGCCTAAACTACTGAACAGTGAATTGACGACCGCTTGTACGGCAACCGTTGCTAAAATACTTAAGACGAATGTTCCCCAGAATCCGCGCAAGGAGTTTTTAGCCGTCTCTCGAATCATTGTATTTGATCTCATAGACTCACCTTAATAACTGCGCAATGCTTTAACGGTTTTATCGTCTAAGCGGCGAACCACTTCCGTTACAAGCTTGACTGTATTGAAGTAGTCATCCTCATGAATGACAGAAGTATGAGAATGCAGGTAACGAACTGGCACAGTAATAGCGATTGAAGGAACCCCATCACGAGTCAAATGCATTTGACCAGCATCGGTTCCCCCACCAGTGATCACGGTATATTGGAAAGGAATTTCCATCTCTTCGGCGACATCGATCACAAAATTCAATAATTTCTTATGAGGAATCATGGAAGCATCGAAAATCAAGACTTGTGGGCCTTTGCCTAACACAGAATCCGCTTCTTTTGGTGTCATTCCAGGTGTGTCCCCAGCGGTACCAGTATCTAGGGCGATAGCGATATCGGGATTCACTAAGTGAGTGCTTGTTCGTGCCCCTCTTAGGCCAACCTCTTCCATCACGTCACTGCCGGCAAACAAGCAGTTTGGATGTCCTTCGGCTGCCAAGGTTTCTAATACCCGTAGTGATACCGCCGTACCAATTCGATTGTCCCATGCTTTGGCTAGCAAAAATTTGCTGTCGTTCATCCGTTTGTATTGGATATAGGGGGTGATCATATCTCCAGGACGGATCCCCCAGCCTTTGGCTTCTTCTTCACTTGAAGCGCCGATATCGATGAACATATCTTTGATATCGTAAGGTTTGTTTCGAGTCTCTGGACTCAAGACATGGGGTGGTTTTGAGCCGACGACACCGTGGATCAATTTGCCATCATTGGTTTTGATCTCGACTTGCTGTGCCAGCATCACTTGCCCCCACCAGCCACCAAGGGTTTGAAATTCAATAAAGCCTTTTTCCGTAATTTTCGTTACCATAAAGCCGACTTCATCCATATGTCCCGAAATAAAAATTTTCGGACCGCCGCCATCACCAACATGTTTCGCAATGACACTTCCTAAACCATCAAAAAAGATATCTTCAGCAAAGTCTTTGGCATATTCTTTAAAGACTTCACGCACTTCCTCCTCATTCCCAGGAACCCCACGCGCAGTCGTTAGGTCTATTAAAAGCTGTTCTTCTTTTTTCTCCATCTTGCTTCCTCCTTTGTCTCATTGATTATGATTATACCATTCTCTTAATCTAGTGCCAGAGGGAAATACAAAAAGATTGGTTAAATGAAAAAAACGATCCTAGTTTCCTAGAATCGTTTTATCGTATAAATAGATCAAGTTTCAATAATCCGCAGACACAGCTTGACGGTAATCAAATAGGCAAATAGATAGACAACTGCTGCTACTCCTGCAAACAAATGAGCGACCCAATACCCGGGACTGTCGATGATCTGTGTGAAGGTATTGATAGCAAATACCGCATGCAAAATCGCTAATAAGGTGCCGGGCATAAAAATCCAAATGTTTTGCCAGTACACCAACTTGCGCACTTCGTTACGGGTGTAGCCTAATTTTGTCAATAGTCGGTAATTGTGCTTTTCCCGCTCCGTGTTAGAAAATTGTCGAACGATCAAACTACTAGACGTGGTGATCAAAACGATCACCCCAACAAACAGCGATACGAACAAAATGATTCCTGCTTGTCGCCGCACCCCCCGCATTGTTGTAAAGCGATTGGCTAACGTTAGCCGATAAGCGGTCGTCTGACCACTATCATTGCTTGAATCCCGTGCGGTCTCTGGATAAAAGCGTACGTTTTTTTGGTCGTCGCTAAATTCATAGGTCAAAGGATGCGCCCACTCGATCGGCAATTCTTCATCTAACAACTGCGTTAGCGCTTCTGTTTGCACCTTTTCGGTTTGCAAATAAGCAATGCTATAGGTGAATCCCTCGATTTGTTGGTACGCATCATCTTGAATGACAAGGACATTTGGCAAAGAATAGCGCAAGGCATAATCCCCAAAGTAGTCCTGCTGTGCTTGGATAAGTTTAAACTCATGTTGACTGCCAACTTTGACTTCATCCCGATACGTGACAAATGAACGAGTCACGTCGTACTGACTATCAAAAAGGACCGCTTGCTTGTCTGTACTCAGTCGAATTTCAGGAGCATTTGGAACCAGTTTTCGTAGACGCTGATAATCAGAAAGTGCCACCAGATTCACCATCATATTTTCTACACTTTCATCTTGCAACTCTCCTAGGTAGCGAGTCTGCACCGTCATATTGGTCATTTTGTAAGGAATCGTTTGCTCCGCTGTAATTGGCATACCCGACTTTTCTAAAAGGGTACGCAAGGTCCCCGCCTGCTCTCCTGACACTTGAAAAGAGGTTGGGTAGATACGGTTCGTTGCTTGGTAATTTAATGAGATGACCCCCATTGTTCCCCCAATCAGTGAGATCGCGATCGCGGTAATGATCGTCAAAAGGGCATAGCTTTTCCACGTCCTTTGCAAGTATGCACGCACGTTATTGTAAGCAATCAATTTTGCCCCTTTAATGAGGTGTTTTTTGGGTTTGCTCAAAAAATACAACAGTGCCGGCAACGTACAATCAAAAAAGAGATAGGTTGCCGTTACACAGCAAAATAGAATCAGTAATGGGATCCATAGAATCGCTGAAAAGTCTTGCGTATACGTGATATAGTTGGTCCATGTTTCCCGCAGGGTTAATGACAGATAGTAGCCTACTCCAAGTAGAATCAGACCTAGAACCCCCATTAAGGAACGAAATGGAGTCATTTTCATTTTTTTGATCGGTAAGCGATATTCGGTCTTGATCAATTCACTCATTGGGGTACGCCAAACAAAAAGGATCACTTGAATACTCAAAATGATCATCGCCGCGATAAAAACAAAGACCGTCGAAAAAATCGATTGTGGGGAATTAAAGAAATGACTGGTTAAATTCAGGCCCATTGCCCGAATCAAAATCATTGAAAAGAATTTCGAAAAAATAATTCCCATAAAAATACCGGTTACTAAAGAGAAAAAATTCAGTAGAAACGTTTCCCGCAGCAGCAACCAAGCAAGACGACCTTGACGTAACCCCAAAAGCTGATAGACACTGATTTCCTTTTGTCGCTGGCTAAGAAAAAAATGATTGGCACTCAGCATAAAAAACAAGACAACAAATGCTACCACACTGCTGCCGAATCCTAATACCCCTTCGATCCGGATATCTTGCTGAACTCTTTGATTCAAGAGACGATCGTTCATCAAAGCATTAAATGAATAGAAAATCATCACGGCAGTCATCATACAGATAAAATACACCATATAATTGCGAAACTGCCGCAAAAAACTCCGCCAGCCGATTTTAAACAACATGGCGCGGACCGCCTCCAATCGTTGCCTGCATATCGATGATTTTTTCGAAAAATTCCTGACGACTGCCTTTTTTGACAACTTCTGCAAAGAAGACGCCATCGCGGATGAATAAAATCCGATTGCAGTAGCTGGCGGTGAAAGGATCATGAGTGACCATCAAGATCGTTGTTTTCTCTTGTTGATTGATTTGTGCCAAATACCGTAACAATTCTGTCGCCGCTTTTGAATCAAGGGCTCCGGTGGGTTCATCAGCAAAAAGGACCGCCGGACGACTGATGATTGCGCGAGCAGCAGCGACCCTTTGTTTTTGCCCTACAGACAATTCTTCTGGGTAACGATCCAATAAGTGTTCGATCCCTAACAAATTGGCGGTCTCCTCGATACGTACTTGGGTTTCCTTCACGGGCAAGCGATCAATGGCTAACGGAAGCAGGATATTGTCTCTGGCTGTCAATGTCTCTAAAAGATTAAAATCTTGAAAGATGAAGCCAATCTGCTGACGCCGAAAATCGCTGAGGGCTTTTTCCGACATTCGGGTAATGTCTTTGCCATCGATATAGATCGAGCCTAAGCTAGGTCGCATGATAGAAGACAACAGATTCATCAAGGTCGTTTTCCCAGCACCGCTTGGTCCCATAACCCCAACAAATTCTCCTTGATCCACTGCAAAAGAAAGGTTATCTAATACTTTGGTTTGATTGAATCGAGTGCCGTAACTTTTGGTAAGATGCTTCACATCAATCATATTTTTCACATAGAACCCTCCTTAAAAAAAATTCTCTCCTTATGGTAGCATACTTTTCATTGAATCGTTCTGCTTAAAAACAGAGAAAAAATAAATTTAAAAAAGTTTTTTATTCATTATGTGAAACATGGAACAACCAAATCCTTAATCTTATCAGTTTTCTCAGAAAACACCCCAATGAATATACACCATATATTGTGTATATCCAATTTACTATCCCTTATTCACCACTATATATAGTTGCTCATTTCTATAATATGTTTTATTATATTGAGGAAGATAAGGAGTGGTAGAAATGATGAACATTAAGAGAAATCCTGAGCAAGGGTTGGAAAGACAGTCCGCTTTGCGTCAGTTAAAAATCGTAAAACGTGATGGACGGCTTGTCGATTTTGATGATCAAAAAATTTACGATGCGTTAGTGAAAGCCCTAAGAAAAGTCAACGGCGAGCTTTCTCCCATCGACCACGAAAAAATCACCGAGATCGTTGACAGTGTCGATCACGAGATCGCGGAACGTTTTCGTACAAATGTAAAAATCTATGAGATTCAAAATATCGTCGAGCATATCTTATTAGCAAAAAACGAGTA
Source organism: Enterococcus sp. OL5 (assembly GCF_006491895.1). NCBI lineage: Bacteria > Bacillati > Bacillota > Bacilli > Lactobacillales > Enterococcaceae > Enterococcus > Enterococcus sp. OL5. The sequence goes on along the minus strand of NZ_VHIL01000004.1, from coordinate 301,354 downwards.
TGCCTTGGCTGAAGAATATATCAACTATCGGACCCATCGTGATTTCAAGCGCAGCAAAGCAACAGACATCAACTTTACGATCAACAAATTGATGAATAAAGATCAATCGGTCGTCAATGAAAATGCCAATAAAGATAGCAATGTGTTCAACACACAACGTGATTTGACCGCCGGGATCGTAGGAAAATCGATCGGTTTGAAAATGCTGCCTCCTCACGTGGCAAATGCCCATCAAAAAGGCGACATTCATTACCATGACTTGGATTATCATCCTTACACACCAATGACCAACTGCTGCCTGATCGATTTTAAAGGCATGCTAAATAATGGGTTTAAAATTGGGAACGCCGAAGTGGAATCGCCAAAATCGATCCAAACGGCCACCGCTCAAATCTCACAAATCATTGCAAACGTAGCATCGAGTCAATATGGCGGCTGTTCTGCTGATCGAACGGATGAATTATTGGCTCCTTTTGCTGAGTTGAATTATCAAAAGCATCTAAAAGATGCCGAAGAATGGATCGAGACGCCCGAACGTCGGGAAGCGTACGCGAAGAGCAAAACCCGCAAAGATATCTATGATGCAATGCAAAGTCTAGAATACGAAATCAATACGTTATTCACCTCGAACGGACAAACGCCGTTTACTTCCCTTGGCTTTGGTTTAGGAACCAACTGGTTCGAACGGGAAATTCAACGAGCGATTCTCCAAATTCGCATCAACGGGTTAGGCAGTGAAAAGCGCACCGCTATTTTCCCAAAATTGATTTTTAGTATTCGCCGCGGGGTCAACTTGGCCCCTACCGATCCAAATTACGATATCAAAGAACTGGCATTAGAATGTGCCACTAAACGGATGTACCCGGATATTTTGAATTATGATAAATTGGTTGAATTGACCGGTAGCTTTAAAGTGCCGATGGGCTGTCGTTCTTTCTTGCAAGGCTGGAAAAACGAACGTGGTGAAGAAATCAATGTCGGTCGGATGAATCTAGGTGTCGTGACATTGAATATTCCACGGATCGCCTTAGAAGCAAATGGCGATCAAGAAAAATTCTGGTCGCTGCTGGAGGACCGTCTGCAAATCGTTAAAGATGCCCTTGTCTATCGCGTAGAGCGCTGTAAAGAAGCGAGTCCCGCCAATGCGCCGATCCTTTATATGTATGGGGCTTTCGGTGAACGTTTGGATCGCAAAGACAATGTCAACGAATTATTCAAAAATAAACGGGCCACTGTTTCACTTGGCTACATTGGTTTATACGAAGCTGCTTCTGCTTTTTATGGCGGAACTTGGGAACAAGACCCAGAAGCAAAAGCCTTTACGATGGCGATCGTGAAAGAATTGAAAGCTCATGCGGATGCCTGGGGCGATGAATACGGTTATCATTTCAGCGTGTACTCTACGCCAAGTGAAAGCCTGACTGATCGTTTCTGTCGCTTAGATACCGAAAAATTCGGTGAAGTTGAAAACATTACCGACAAAGAATATTATACGAACAGCTTCCACTATGATGTGCGGAAAAATCCGACACCATTTGAGAAACTTGATTTTGAAAAGGACTATCCAAAATACTGTTCTGGTGGCTTTATTCATTACTGCGAATACCCAGTCTTGCAGCAAAATCCAAAAGCGTTAGAAGCGGTTTGGGATTACGCATATGATCGGGTCGCTTATCTTGGAACAAATACCCCTATCGATCACTGTTACGAGTGCGGATATGAAGGAGACTTTAATCCAACCGAACGAGGCTTTGAATGTCCACAATGTGGCAATCACGATCCAAAAAGTTGTGATGTTGTCAAAAGAACCTGTGGGTATCTTGGAAATCCTCAAGCTCGTCCAATGGTCAACGGTCGTCACAAAGAAATCTCTGCTCGGGTCAAACATTTGCAAGAATAATCATAAAAGGAGTGTTAGATTTCCTCTACACTCCTTTTATCGAAGACCAACCCCTGTAATTCACGATAGAAAGAAGTTTTCTTATGAGAAATCCTAAGCCTCAAGAATGGAAAGCAAACGAGTACAGTCAAAATTATATTGCTGATTACAAAGCCTTCAACTTTGTGGATGGTGAAGGCATTCGAAATAGTTTGTATGTGAGCGGCTGTCTGTTTGCTTGTGAAGGCTGTTTCAACAAAGCCGTCCAAAACTTTCGCTATGGGACACCTTTTACGCAAGAACTAGAGGATCGAATCATTGAAGATCTGCGACATGAGTATGTTCAAGGACTGACGCTCCTAGGCGGCGAACCTTTCTTAAACACGACAGTCTGTCTGAAAGTCGTTGATCGCGTTCGTGCTGAGTTCGGGCACAGCAAAGATATTTGGAGCTGGTCCGGCTACACCTATGAAGAATTGCTTTTGGAAACACCTGATAAACTGGAACTCTTATCCAAAATCGATATTTTGGTGGACGGCCGCTTTGAACTCAGTAAGCGAAACCTAAACTTGCAATTTCGTGGCAGCAGCAATCAACGAATCATTGATCTTGCTGCATCCCGTGAACAAGGAAAAGCGGTTATCTGGGCAAAGTGCAAAGATGCGGAAGCAAGCTACGAACAAATCAAAAAACAAATTTAACGATCAAAACACCGTGCATCTTTCAAAAAAGATACTGCACGGTGTTTTTTATTGCTATATTCAGCCAGTAAAGCTACTTTTTAAAGGTACTTACTCGCTTCACGAACCGTCAAAGGCGCCAGACTTGTTTGATAACGCAGGAGAAAATCTTGAACCCACTGAGGATTTGTCTTGGCATAATCTCGCAAGGTCCAGCCAATGGCTTTGTTGATAAAAAATTCAGAACTACCCAAATTGTTGACAAGGATCTCTTCTAGCAATGATTGATCCATCTGTTCTTTTTGCAACAGTTGGTGGAGAATCGCCACGCGCCGTAGCCAAAGATTATCGTCAAGACTCCAACGAAGCATCTCAACCTTTAACGCTGGCAATCGGCGAACAAGTTTTCTAACGACCTCACTCAGTGCGTCCACGCTGTCCCACCAAGCTTTCGTTATGACCAACTGTTCAATTTTTGCTAGATCAACGGCTATTAAAAAGGGCTCCATCACCACTAAATAATCAATCCCAAAGTACTGGTGTTCTCGATAGTTACTTTGCCAACAATGATCGATAAAATCCCAATCGACCGTTTTCGTTTGTTTTGCTGCTTTAAAAGCTGTTTTTTCTTGCTGGCGGCGCAACGGCGCAGGAATGCCCAGAAAATCAAACTGATGCCGCATGTAGGCGGCCATTTTTTCACTTCGCTCCAAATCAGCCAACCCCACCATCGTGTCATATACTTGATAGAGTGTCATTTTGCTCCTCCTCTTTTACCTACTGCTCGTCAGATAGTTGCCATAAGGGCAGTACGATATTTTCATAGGTCAGTGGATCAAGATTTGTGACGGTGATCCCCAAAAGACGGATGCCTTTTTCCAAACCTAAAATTTCTTCCCAGATCAGACTTGCTTCGGAAAACAGCTGTTCTTTTTTATGAACATAGGTTGGCAAGGTCACTCGCTTGGTGATCGTAGAGTAATCACTGTAACGGACTTTTAACACGACTGTTTTGCCATGTTTTTGTGTGCGCTTCAGTGATCTTTCGACTTCTTCTGCGATAGCCCGTAATTGGCTCAAAACTTGTTCTTCACTAGTTAATGGATTGCCGTATGTATGCTCTTTTCCAACTGATTTTCGTTCTCTGGTCACACTGACTGGTGAATCATGGATTCCTCTAACTTTCCGATACAAGGAATACCCCATTTTGCCAAATTCGCGGATCAACGCCATCTCACTCCAAGCGTATAGATCTGCTCCTGTAAAAATGCCTAACTCATGCATCCTGGGGACAGTTTTCTTCCCGATCCCATGAAATTTATCGATGGGTAGTTGGTGTAAAAAGGCTACTGCCTCATCCGGCATCACCACCGTTAATCCTCGTGGTTTATGATAATCGGAAGATAGTTTTGCCAAGAATTTGTTGTAACTGACACCCGCCGAACAGGTCAAATGAGTCTCTTGCCAGATATCTCGTTGAATCAAACGAGCGATCTTGATCGCGGAAGGACAGTTGATTTTGTTAACTGTCACATCTAGATACGCTTCATCGATAGAAACTGGTTCGATGATGTCGGTGTATCGGTGAAAAATTTCTCTGACTTGCTGGGACACTTCACGATACTTCTGATGATTCCCCGGTTTAAAAATCGCTTGCGGACAAAGCTCGTAGGCTTTTTGCGCACTCATTGCCGAATGGATACCATATTGTCGCGCCAAATAATTCGCTGTCGTGACCACTCCTCGTCCGCCAGTATCACTTGGGTGACGGGCAATCACGAGGGGATGCTTGGCCAGCTCAGGATCATCCCGTTCTTCCACCGAAGCAAAAAAAGCATCCATATCAATATGAATAATTTTGCGGCTCGTATCATTTTTTAAGGGAAATTGCAGTTCCGACATCGTTGCTCACCTCACTTCTCATTATAAACGAACAGAGGTTCCCTATCAAGCAAGGAATCAAGCGAAGCACGCAAAAAGGACCAATTTTCATTGGTCCTTCCCTCTACGTTTACTGCTTTTGCTGCAAGGTTCATAGTCTAAGAATTTCTGTTATAAGGCGGCTTCCCCTCGTTCATTGGTGCGAATCCGAATCGCTTCTTCCAACGGGTAGACGAATATTTTGCCATCACCGACTTCATCTGTTCGACAGATCGATAAAATCAACTCAATCACATCGTTAACTTTTTCATCTGCTAAAACGAAACGGACATTTACTTTTGGTAAAAGAGTCGTGATCACTTCTTGGCCACGAATAAACTCTTTTAGGCCTTTTTGATTGCCACATCCGAGGACTTGACTGACCGTCATCCCGCTGATCAGATCCGATTGATCCAATGCGGCTTTTAGCTCCTCTAATTTTTCTTGGCGAATAATCGCTTCAACTTTTTTCATGACTGCTCCTCCACTCTTAAGAATCTAACCCCATAAAGGTAGGATAGGCCGTTTCATCATGTTCGATCCGATCCATCCCCACCGCTTCTTCTTGCTGAGAGACCCGAATCGGCATCACCCATTTGATCAAGGTGATAATGACAAAGGATAGGATACCAGCGAACAAAATCGTAAATACGATACTTTCGGCCTGTGCGATAAAAAGATCAATACCGCCATAAAGCAATCCTGAATGTCCACCAACAGCTGGATCAGCAAAAATCCCGGTCATCAAACCGCCAAAGATTCCGCCTACCCCATGACAACCAAAGGCATCCAATGCATCATCTAAGCCTAATCGATGTTTGATGACGGAAATAAAGAAGTAACAAAACGGACTGACTAAAGCGCCAATGATAAAGGAAGACCAAAGGGAGACAAACCCCGCCCCTGGAGTAATCGCAACTAAGCCCACCACTGCTCCGGTACAAGCACCGACGATCGTCGGTTTGCCCACGACGAGTTTTTCAATCAACATCCAAGACAGCATCGCACTGGCTGCTGCCGTATTCGTGGTCATCAAGGCGTGGATCGCTAGGCCATCAGCTGCTAGAGCAGAGCCGGCATTAAAGCCAAACCAACCGAACCATAGCAATCCCGCTCCTAGAACAACGAATGGAATATTATGAGGTCGATATTCCGTTTGATGAAATTCTCGTCGTTTGCCGACAACGATCGCTAAGACTAACCCACTGATTCCTGAGCTGATATGAACGACATTGCCTCCTGCAAAGTCGATCGAGCCGATCGCATCTAAGAAGCCGCCGCCCCACACCATATGCGCCATTGGAAAATACACGAAAACCAGCCAGAAGCCAATAAATAGGAAAATAGCAGAGAACCGCATTCTGCCAACAACTGATCCAGTGATGATCGCCGTTGTGATCAAAGCAAACATCATTTGAAAGGCAGCAAATAACCCTTCAGGAATTCCCTCTCCTTCTGACATCGAAACATGATTGAAAAAGACTTTGTCTAAATTGCCAATAAATGATCCTGTCCCGCTAAAGGATAATGTATACCCTAGAGCGACCCAGAGGACGGACGCCAAGCCCATCGTACAAATCACCATCATCATGGTATTGAGGATGTTTTTGCGTCGTTCCAATCCTCCATAAAAAAATGCCAATGCTGGAGTCATTAGAAAAACCATACCGCTACAAATTAAAATAAATGCAATATTCCCTGTATCCATTTTATACGCCTCCCTTTCTATATGTTAGCTATCCTAACACCATATTTTCGAATAATCTAGATTTTTCTGAGAAAAACATGAATTTTCTGAAAATAGCTGACTTTATATGTTAGATAATATCACATAAGTAGGCGTTTGATACAAAAAAATACCGAGAGAAGTCTCGGTATGATTACTCTTCTATTTGGTGATAGGCTTGATAGACAAGCTGTTTCTTTACTTGATTACGCTTAGCCACTTCTTTGATCGCTTCTTTTGAGGACAATTCGGTCTCTTGCATCAAGGCAGCCACTTGTTCTGCGTAACTTCCTTCATAAACAATTTCTTGTATTTCAGAAGACCCTTCCACCAACAGACAGCATTCTCCTTTGATTGACTGCTGTTCTAGATAGTCAGTCAGTTCTGAAAAAGTTCCGCGCAAGTATTCTTCGTGGATTTTCGTCAATTCACGGCAGATGACTGCCTGCCGTTCACCAAATACCTCTTGCATCGTTTCAATCGTCGCAGCGATTCGATAGGGTGATTCATAGAAAATCATCGTTGCTTTCTGGGTCGCTAATTCACTCAAGGCTTGTTTTTGTTCTTTTTTCTTACGAGGTAAAAAGCCATAAAAGAGGTTTGGTTGCGGTGATAAGCCAGAAGCAATCAGAGCGGTCAAACCAGCCGTAGGTCCTGGAAGCGCAATCACCGCAATTCCTTCGACCAAGCACGCCTTGACTAATTCATGCCCCGGATCACTGATGGAGGGCATACCAGCATCGCTGCATTGGGCAATGGTCTTGCCCATCTGCAGCTGTTCTACCAACTGCGGAACTCGCTCTTTATAATTGTGTTCATGTAAGCTTTTTTGCGGTGTCGTGATCTCAAAATGATTCAACAATTTCTGAGTATTACGAGTATCTTCACTTGCGATCAGGTCCGCTTCTTTTAAAATTTTGACACACCGGACCGTCATATCTTCCAAGTTCCCGATCGGTGTCGGAACAAGATACAGTTTTCCAGTATCTTGTTTATAACTTTGTTGCTTTTGCATGTACTGCTCCTTTCGAAAAAAGACCAGTGGAAACTGATCTTTTTCTAACGAACCTATTAGACTGTCAGTCAGTTATTTGCCGCTTTCACGATAGATCACTTCTAGACAAAATGCACAAGGTTCGTCATGTTCTCTGCGAGAACCGTATAAGTCATAACAAACATGAAATCCTTCTTCGTAAATCTTTTCTAAATTCATCCGTGATTTAGAAAGTTCCTGCTTGACCGATTCAGCAGGTGCATCTGCCACTTGGTTCAACTCACGAATGTGTTCACGTAAGCGTTGATTTTCCAATTCTAATGTCGTATTTTTTTCGACGATTTCTTGCAAAGACTGCTTCATTTCTGCTAGATTATTTAAGGAATTTTGCAACTCCGATTCTAACTGATTCAATCCGTCATATATTGATCGTTTGTCCATGCTCATTATGGTCACCTACTTATTTTGTCACTAGCTCTTCATAATCATATTCGATTGGTGTTTGCCGATCATGCAAACGAACTTTGATCACCCGGCTTAACAGATCCAGCCCAACGACACGTCCTTTGCCATCTGGCGTTTCAACTTCCTTGCCGCGATCCGGCAATTCTTTTTTTGCCCGCTCATACTCTTCACTCTCGTACTTAAGACAACACATCAAGCGACCGCATAATCCTGAGATTTTCGTAGGATTCAAAGAAAGTCCTTGATCTTTAGCCATCTTAATGGATACGGGAATAAAATCTCCTAGAAACGTCGCACAGCACAGTTTTCGCCCGCAAGGACCCACTCCCCCTAGTGCTTTGGCTTCATCTCTGACGCCGATTTGGCGCAGTTCGATCCGAGTATGAAATTCACTTGCCAAGTCTTTGACTAATTCACGAAAATCAACACGGCTTTCTGCGGTAAACGAGAAAATCAGCTTTGTTCGCTCGAAGGTATAAGCTACTCGAATCAGTTTCATCGGCAGCTGGTGCGCCCGGATTTTTTCTTTTCCGATTTTTAAGGCTTCATCTGCCGCTTGTTGATTGGCTGCCGCTTGTTCCAAATCTTTCTTCGTCGCCCGACGTAGAATCGGTTTGACTATCTGAGGCAGATCGCTTTCGTCCATTTTTCTGCTTTTGGTAACCACCGTAGCAAGACATTTGGCATCTTGTGATTCCACGATAACTTGGTCATTTATGGTATAGGTCTGTTTTTTCGGTGCGTAAAAATAAATCTGGCCTACGTCATGGTAACGCACTCCGACAACTTCGATCATCTCTGGTCTCCTTTTCCGGCTGCTGCATATTATCCATAGATGATTTTCACGGAAAATTGTTCTGCCACACCTTGAAAAGACACATTGGCTTGCAGCTTTTTTTGTGCTTGCAATGCGGCTTCAATGGCACGATTGATCTCTTTTCCCCATAAACCTTGCGCCAACAATCGATCCCGCTCCTCTTGAAAGTAAAATAACAAGAGCAAAAAGATTTCTGATTGCTGATTTTTTTCTTTTGCTAGACCCAATAATTTTTTCTGAACAAAAATAAATGCTTGCGGATCTTTCTTCAAAAGGTAATTCACCCAACGCTTAACAGCATCCTTAGTTTCATTAAACCATTCATCTTGCGAGATTTCAACTGCTTTATGATAACTATTGGTCAAGTGGCTTAGAAGTCGGCTTGTCTCTTTAGAAAGTCCCTCTTCTTGTAACTTTTCTTGCAGTTTTTCTTTTGACAAAGGAGAGAAATGAATGATCTGACAGCGAGACTGGATGGTTGGCAAAATACGACCAAGGCTCTCCGTTTCTAAGATTGCCAAAAAGTTTCCCACCGGTTCTTCCAAAAACTTTAATAAACTGTTGGCAGCGCTGTTGTTCATTTTATCTGCTTGAGACAAAATAAAAATCTTTAAACGGCTCTCAAAACCGCTTTTTGAGAATTCTTCTTGTAGTTGCCGAATCTGATCAACTTTGATCATCTGTCCATCTGGTTCTATTTGGATAACGTCCGGATGCTCTCCTTGAGCAATCCGCACACAGTTACTGCATTTCCCGCAAGGTGCTTCTTCTTGCACGTCGGTACAAAAAAGGCGTTTTGCGAGCCATAGACTTAACTCATGCTTGCCAGTCCCCTTGTCCCCTTCAAAAAGATAAGCATGAGCAATGCGCCCATGCTTGATACTTTTTTTTAGTTGGGCAAAAACAAGAGGCTGATATTCTTGTAGAAATAACTTCTCCATGAAATGCTCCTTTTTTAATATTGATGGAATCCGTCAACTGGTAGTACGAATACGGTGGCGCCACCAACTTCGACTTCGACTGGATAAGGAACTTGACCATCTAAGGATATATCTAGAGACATCGGTGTCGAGACATACTGCTTTCTTGATTGACAGGTTTTTTTGATCAATTCTAACGCATCTTGCACACGATCATCTTCAATACCAATGATAAAGGTACTATTACCAGCCTTTAAAAACCCACCTGTTGATGACAATTTTGTTGCACGGATATTGGCATCAATAAACTCATTTGCCAAACGATTACTGTCTTTGTCTTGTACGATTGCCATAATTAATTTCATGGGACCATCTCCTTTGTGTTATCCAGCCTACCTTAGATTGATTTGAAGTAAGCAGGATACGATTCAACGATTGCTGAATAGCTGGATTCAACAACTTCTTGTAACCCCATTCTAGCATCAATCTTATGAATGCGTACAGGATTTTCTTCCGCCAGCTTTAGATACGCATGACGGACGCGTTGATGAAACTCCAATCCTTCCGAATCAAGACGGTCATATTGATGGGCACGGTTTTCCTGAATGCGTCGCAAACCAGTATCTGAGTCGACATCTAGGTACAACGTAAAATCAGGGGTCGTTCCCTCCGTCGCAAACTCGTTGATCCGGGCGATTTCAGGAATCCCGATCCGCCGGCCAGCTCCTTGATAAGCCAACGAACTGTCGACAAAACGGTCACAGATCACGATGTGCCCGGCATTCAATGCCGGCAGGACAACCTCAATCAAGTGTTGTCGACGAGCTGCTGCGTAAAGCAAGGCTTCTGTCCGCTCATCCATTTCCTCATTTCGAGGATCTAATATAATTTTACGTATCTTTTCAGCAATCTTGACTCCGCCAGGTTCTCTTGTCTTGACGATTTTTCTTGTTGCTTCGAGCTGTAATCGAGGATACAACTCTTCGATCACACTGGTCTTACCAGCGCCATCAGGTCCTTCGATGGTTATAAATAATCCATTCACCCTAATTGCCTCCAATATCTATTATAATTCTCGGCGACCTTCTACTGCTTTAAGCAAGGTCACTTCATCCGCGTACTCAATATCGCTGCCCACAGATAACCCATGAGCCAAACGCGTGACTTTAATACCAGCAGGCTTAATCAAACGCGACATATACATCGCCGTTGCTTCACCTTCCGTGGTCGCATTGGTCGCAATTATCACTTCTTTGACCTGATCATCGTGCAGCCGCTGTATTAGCGATGCAATGTTGATATCTTCTGGTCCGGTTCCCTCCATTGGGGATAGCACACCGTGAAGCACATGATAAAGTCCATGATACTCGCGGACTTTTTCTAACGCCATCACATCTTTAGGCTCTTCCACCACTAAAATCGTTTCTTTGTCTCTTGTGGGATCACTGCAGATCTCACAAGGATCTTCTTCCGTTATATTTCCACAGATACTACAAAAGTGCAAATCTCGTTTGACACTAAGCAGTGATTTGGCAAACTCATTCACGACTTCTTCTTTCATATCAATCGTATAAAACGCCAAACGTGTTGCGGTTTTTTGGCCGATTCCCGGCAGTTTCATGTAACTGTCGATCAATCGGGCGATCGGTTCAGGATATTGCACCGTCATTTCTCCTTTTATAGACCCGGAATGTTTCGTGTATATTTGCCCATTGTTTGTTCCGATTCTTTTTCAATTTTCTTTAAACCATCGTTTACTGCTAGGATGATCATATCTTGCAGCATTTCCACGTCGTCTGCATCAACGATCGCTTCATTGATAGCAATGTCTTGTAACGTCTTATCGCCAGTAAAGGTCGCTTTGACATAGCCATTTGTCGATTCGCCGATAAATTGTTTGCTGTTCAGCGCTTCTTGTTCTTTCATCATTTCTTTTTGCATTTTTTGCATTTGTTTCATCATGCCTTGCATATTTCCCATGCCTCGCATCATTATCCATCACTCCATTTTCATTAATTTTCTTCAATGCTGGTTAATTCACCAAATAACTCTTGCGCTTTGGTTACTAAGTCATCATTTTCAGGTTCGACAGAGACCACTTCGGTATCCTCTTGTTCTACTTCAATTTCCGACTCTTCCGTTGCTTGACCGCCAGCCAAAAACTCTTGTCTTAGCGCCGGCCAACTTTCTTTTGTAATAAAGACAGCCTGCGGCGCGTAGTCTTTGATCATACGGGACAATTGATTATGGATCATCAATTGAAACTCTTGGTCGTTACTTGCTCGTTGGCATAAGATCTCATAGTCAAAAGCGATCACGACGCCCGATTCGCTGGCAGCTTTTGCTTCACTGGAGTGGAGCATCGCTCTTTGCGTCACGGAAAGAGACATCAAAAGATCGTCCCAGACATTACGAACATTTGCCAAGTCTTTCTTCGTGGCACTTTTCAGTACTTGGAACACGCGTTCCTTTGGTAAACGGAACGTAGTGGTCGCCTTGGTTTTCTTCACTGGCGCGTTGGTCTCAGCAACAACACCCGCTGGTCGATTCTCTTGCAGTCGTTGTACCTCTGCTTGAAGCTTTTGCAGTGCTTGCCGCAACTGCGCCACTTCTTGACTATTGTCAGCTGAATTGCTAGCAACAGCAGCACTTTCTGGATCATTGGCTAATTTGACCACAGCCACTTCCAAATAAATCGTAGAATTGTTGGTAAATCGTACTTCATTTTGCGTATCGTTTAAGACCGTGATCCAGTGATAGATCTTTGCTGGCGGGGTATTTTTTGCCAGTGTTTGAAACGCTTCCGTCAACTGCAGCGACTTTTCAGATAGCAGCTGCGGCGCTTGTTGATACATCAGCAAGTCTCGACAATAAACCAACAAGTTTTCCAATAAGCGGCGGGCTTCTTTACCAGAGGCTAATAACTCCCGCAAGGTCGCTAACGCATCGGCAACTTCTTTTTCCCCACAAGCCTGCATCAGACGGTCCATCATTTCATAGGACAAGCTGCCCGTCACTTCTAGAGCATCTTGGGTCGTTAAGGTTCCATCACTAAAAGCGATCGCCTGGTCGGTAATACTCAAGGCATCCCGCATCCCGCCTTCTGCGGCTCGCGCAATGATCTGTAAAGCTTCTGCTTCGTAATTGATCTCACTAGTAGTAAGGACCGTTTCCAAATGACCCACGATGTCTTGCGTATTGATCCGTTTGAAATCAAAGCGTTGGGTACGAGAAATGATCGTTGCTGGAATCTTATGGGGCTCTGTTGTTGCCAAAATAAAGACAACATTTTTCCTTGGTTCTTCCAATGTTTTTAGTAACGCGTTGAAGGCCCCTGTCGACAACATGTGCACTTCATCGATGATATAAACTTTGTATTCAGCTTGGGTCGGTGCATAGTTCGCACGATCACGAATAAAGCGAATTTCTTCTACACCGTTGTTGCTTGCCGCATCGATTTCGATCACGTCTTCTTGCGTCCCTGCTGTGATTGAGCGACACATGTCGCACTCATTGCAAGGCTCACCGTTGACCCGGTTTGGACAATTGATGGCTTTGGCAAAAATTTTCGCTGCACTTGTTTTCCCGGTTCCTCGAGGACCCGTAAACAAATAGGCATGCGAGATCTGGTTTTGATCGATTGCATTTTTTAAGGTTTGGGTAATTGCTTTTTGTCCGACAACATCATCAAAACGCTGAGAACGCCAAACACGATATAATGCTTGATAGGCCATAGTTTTCCACACTCATTTCAAAATTCGCTACCTTCTATTATACGTAATATCAGCTAAAAAAACCACCGTTTGCGTGGTGGAATCTCAAAAGAAATGGAAATTTAATTCGAAGAGCCATTCCGCGCGCTTTCACTCACTATATCCTTTTGTTCCTCCCTATTTTCAAGAAAAAAGACCATTCCTCTTCTCCAACTTTAGACTGATAACGTATATCTCTCCTCCTATGGTATAATGAATCTATGTTCATCTATTGTGATGAAAACAATTTAAAGGAGGACTGAAAATGGGTATTATCAAAGCGGCAACAAGCACAATTGGCGGCGGATTAGCAGATCAATGGCTAGAGGTGATCGAGCCTGACAATATGAGTGATTCGACAGTAATGACAAAAGGTGTCAAAGTGCGGCGTAATGACAAACGCGGTGCCAACAGAAAAGGCACGGAAGATGTCATCACTGATGGCTCAGTGATCCATGTCTATCCGAATATGATGATGTTATTGGTTGATGGCGGGCGAATCATCGATTATACCGCCGAAGAAGGCTACTATACAGTGAAAAACGAATTAGCGCCTTCGATGTTGAATGGTTCATTGAAAGATGCGATTTCTGAAACCTTCGACCGCTTTAAGTTTGGTGGCGTTACACCGCAAAAACAACAAGTTTTTTATATCAATCTACAAGAAATCAAAGGAATTCGCTTCGGTACTTCATCGCCTTTGAATTATTTTGACAACTTTTATAACGCAGAACTTTTCTTGCGGGCGCACGGAAACTACTCCTTACGAATTACCGATCCAATTTTGTTCTATACGAATGCGATCCCCAAAAACAAAAGTCAAGTCGATATTAACGACATCAATGAGCAGTACTTAGCTGAATTCTTGACCGCCCTACAAACAGCGATCAACAAAATGTCAGCAGATGGCGAACGAATTTCTTACGTTCCATCTAAGAGTATGGAATTAAGCAAATATATGGGAACGGTTCTTGATGACAGCTGGCGAGAACTCCGAGGAATGGAAATCGTTTCGGTTGCTGTCGCAAGCATCTCTTATACGGATGATTCCGTAAAACTGATCAACATGCGGAACCAAGGGGCAATGTTAGGCGACCCTTCGATTCGTGAAGGCTATGTTCAAGGTTCGGTTGCTCGTGGTATGGAATCTGCCGGTAGCAATGCCGCTGGGGCTACGACTGGGTTTGTTGGCATGGGCATGGGGATGAACGCTGGTGGCGGTTATTTGAACCAAGCGTCACAAAACAACCAACAGCAAATGCAGCAACAGGCTTCCGCACAAACCAACGCAGATCATTGGGACTGTCCACAATGCGGCACCTCTAATACTGGTAAATTCTGCAGCAATTGCGGGACGCCAAAACCAACGAGCGATGGACCAAGCCTAAAAATGAAATGCAGCGATTGTGGTGAAGTGATCGATTTAGCCAACGGTATTCCAAAATTCTGTCCGAATTGCGGCAAACCTTTCAAAGGTGTCCCAGTAGACTAATTGAGGAGGATTGCTGATGGATGTTATCACACATAAGTGCCCCAATTGTGGGGGCGCTTTAACCTTTGATCCTGGCGATCAAAAATTTCATTGTCCATTTTGTCTGAGTATTTTTACTGAAGACGAAGTCACTGCCTTTGAAGAAAAGCAAAAAGAAGCGCAGATGGCCGATACTCCTGTCTCAGATCCTTCTGCAGCGACCGAGACCGAACCGTCCCTTCAAGAAGAAGTTAGAGAGCAAGCCGATGCACAAGCAGGACAGATGGACCTTTTCACCTGCCCCAGCTGCGGTGCTGAAATCGTGACGGATGCGACTACAGCTGCAACCTATTGCTACTTTTGCCATAATCCGGTCGTTTTGTCTGGTCGGCTTTCGGGAGAATTTTTGCCAAACAAAGTCCTTCCCTTTGCGATCGAAAAAGAAGAAGCAACGAAAAAGTTTTTAGAATGGGCGCAAAAGAAAAAATTCGTCCCACGGGATTTCTTCGACCAAGCACAAGTAGAGAAATTGACTGGCGTATACTTCCCTTATTGGGTCGTCGATGCCGAGATGAATGGTTCGCTTTCAGGAATGGGTACCTCCTTGCGTATTTGGCGGGTTGGTGACATTGAATATACTGAGCATAAACAATACGACGTCTTGCGGCGAGGCAAAATCAAGGTGAACGAATTACTCAAGCATGCACTGTCAAAAAACGTCCAACAAAAAATGGTAACTGGCGTTCAACCGTTCCCCCTTGAAAAAGCCGTTGCGTTTCGCAGTCAGTATTTAGCCGGCTTCCAAGCAGAAAAAAGAGACATTGAGTACATCGATCTTTCCGACGAAGTCAAAAACGAATTATCGGGTTATGCTGAAAACCTGCTAGCAGGCACCGTCAATGGCTATACTAGTTTTAAACGCAACAATCGATCCATCAATCTAACAAAAGAAGAAAACAACTACGTTTTGCTTCCTGTATGGCTAGTGACCTATCGAGCCGATGATGAAAACAAGAGTGCCTTTTATTATGCGATGAATGGGCAAACAGGAAAAGTCAGCGGTGTTTTACCGATCAGTTACAAACGCTTGGGAATCGTCAGTGGCGCCATTTTCGCGGCAACGACCATCCTCGCATTGATTGGAGCGTATTTCTTATGAAAAAACTATCTTATTTGTTGCTTCTACTGGTTGGCTTTTTCTTAACCACCCTGCCCGCCTTCGCAGCCGAAGAGACAGTCGCAGACCACGCTGGACTCTTTACCGAACAAGAGATCCAGAAGTTGAACGAGGAAGCAGAAGCGCTGAATGCGAAGATCAAAGGCGAAGTTTTTATTCAAACAACGAACAGCAATACGGGAGATATCGAGTTGTACACTGATCGATATCTTTCAAGACGGATCGGCAATGACAACAACGGTTCGGCATTGGTGATCGATATGGCGCAACGGGAATTTCACGTTTCTACTTCCGGAAATATGATCGATTATCTTACCGATTCACGTCTAGATAAGCTACTTGATGCGGTATTTGACCAGATGGCAGAGGGAAATTATTATCAAGCGGCATTGGTCTATCTGCAAAAAGCAGAAAGTTTTGTGGAAGCGGGTGTTCCTGCCGATCACTATCGTATCGATCGTGATACCGGAAAAATTACTTATTACAAAGTGATAACGCCACTAGAAATTGCTATTTGCTTAGCGATCGCGGCAGTGATCAGTATCGCCTTTTTCATCATTGTTAAATCCCGTTATCAATTAAAAATGGGCGGCTACAAATTTAACTATCTAGAAAAATCAAGTATTGATCTAACCCAAAAAGAAGATCGCTTAGTCAATTCCTTTGTCACAACCAGACGCATCCCCCGTCCTTCGAATAATGGTGGAGGCGGCGGTGGTTTTTCTGGCGGCGGTGGCGGCAGTACGACCCACTCTTCCGGTGGCGGTACATTCGGTGGCGGCGGACGCAGCTTTTGATTTTTCAAGAGTTCCTTTAATCAGGAACTCTTTTTTTGTTGACATTTTTCATAAAAACATCTACCATTTAGGAAAATATAGGAAATGAGTTGATTTTATGTTTGAAATTATTAGAAACAATAAACTTTTTATCAGTTTGAGTAGTTTGCTAGTTTTTTTGACTGTCCTGACAAACCTCGCTTTCCCTTTGCTTCTACAAGAAGATCACGCACTGCGCTTTGATCATCTCGTCGGCTTATTAGCGTTCATATTAAGCATTACTTATTGCGCGCAATTCTTATTGATTGTGATGAAAGAGCGCTATGCAGCTTCGATGAATGTGCGCCATCTCTTAGAATTGTTAAAAAAAATGAAAAGGAAGAGTTATGTTGAGCTCTCTGAAAAGGAGCCCACTTATCTATTAAACCGCATCTTTGGCGTTGTTGATTCCTTATACTTGTTTATTTGCGGTAGTTTTAGCGAAGCTATTCGCTGCTTTTTCTTATTGCTGATCCCACTTTTTTTGTGTTTCCAATTGCATTATTTACTGGGTTTCATTTTACTATTGCTATTTCCCATCAATGTTTTTGGGTTTCGATGGATCAATCAACAGTTGAGTATTAAGATGAAAAATATACAAGAAGCATTTGCTCTCAGCAATAAGGAAATGTTAACAACATTGTCCCATATTGATACAATGAAGCAATGGAGTGACGCTGTTCATGAGCAGCTGTTTTCCTCTCAATTGTCATCGATGTATCAAACATTAGCAAACACCAATACATTTGCCCAAACGACTAGTTTAGTCCTTAATGCGATCAATCAGATCGCCCAGATCGGCATCTATTTGTTTATGATTCAAGGAATATTACAAGATGAACTGCCAACCTCTGCGTTGATTTTGATTGGCGTACTATTACCCATTTACTTTTCTGCGTTAAGTGGTTTAACGAAAATCAATCTTGATACCGCTACTCTGAGGACCAATCAACGTTTTGTTAACGAAGAATTGGCTGCTCCCGATGACTGCTGGAACCAAACGAGTGAAGCTACTCTGAGTCTTACTTTCGACCACCCTGTCGTATCAATTGGCAACCACAGCTTTTCCTTTCTCATTGAAGAAACCTTGAAGCCTGGTGAACATATTTACTTGGCTGGCGCTTCAGGAAAAGGAAAATCAACGTTTTTAAAGGCAATTGCTGGCCTTTATCCATCAGAAGGAATTTCGCTTTCAACGAAGAGTACACGCATCAAGCCAAGAAACCCTGAAACAGATAAAACCATCTACCTTGCTCAAGACCCTACGATTCTCTCTCGGACAATTGAAGAAAATCTTGTATGGGGAAGAAAAATGACGGAAGAAGAAAAAACAATTATCGAAACCTCTGGTATTTTAGCGCCTATTTTTCAACAGCGCTCATGGACTAGCAGGCTTACGGAAAATGGTGCCGACTTGTCTGGAGGAGAAAAGCAAAGAATCGCTCTAGCTCGCATCTTATTAAGTGATGCCGAAATCATTCTTTTAGACGAAGCTACCAGCAGCCTTGATGATGAAGCTGCCGAAAAGATTATGAAGTGTTTAAAAAAACATGCAGAAAAACGCATTATCATCTATACTAGTCATAAGAAAGAGGAGCAACGCTTTTGTGATCGTACAATCGCTTTGTAGGAGGAACCGATGAAAGATTATTATACCGTTGAAGAAGTCGCTGAAAAACTGGGCGTAACGACTCGAACCATACGAAATTATCAAAAGACCAACCAACTTATAGGGACAAAAATTGGCGGGCAGTGGCGCTTTTCTTACAAAGATGTGGCTTCGTTGATGGGCGAACCATTTGAAGATCCCCTGCTTTCTTTTGCTTCAATACGTTCAGAAAAACAGATACCCGAAAGCTTACTTGCCATTGATTTCTTTATTGAATCAGAGGAATTGCTACAACAGCAAAAAAAAATCGTTATTGATGAATTCAATGCACTTTACTCAGGGGAAAGTCGGCGTTTTTACTTTGAAAAAATCAACCCAACGATGGCACGATTTACATTGGTCGGACCCTTGAAATATGTAACAACCTTTGGACAGTGGATCGAAGCAATCCTTTCTCCCCCAAAGTAATCATCTGAGCACCTGCTTTGAATTTAAAAGAAGAGACCCAATTAGGAGAATGTCTAATCAGGTCTCTTCTTTCTTTTTTGGAAGGCTTGTTGCACTCAGATGATTTCCTTAAACACAGAGAAATCAATATTTCCGCCGGAGACCAATGCCACAGTTTTCTTTCCTCGAAGCAAATGATCGATCTGTCCACTTAAAATCGCCGCCGTACTTAATGCACCGGCACCTTCTGCAATGACTTTTTCCTTCAAAGCCAAGTAATGGATCGCTTGTTCGATGTCGGATTCTTCAACTAAGACTGTTTCATCGATACGGGTCTTTAAAACATCATAGGTCAGCTCCCCTGCCAAAGCGACATCACAGCCGTCGGCGATCGTTCGGCTACGGCGATTGGCTACTAGCTTTTGCTGCCAAAGTGAGGCGATCATGCCATAAACGCCATAGGATTGAACGCCGATGATCTTGACTTCTGGACGAAGTTCTTTTAAGGCTAAAGCGATCCCAGCGATCAACCCACCACCGCCGATGGGAATAATGACATTATCAACATCCGGAAGATCCTCCAACAGTTCGATTGCAATCGTTCCTTGCCCCTCCATTACTGCACGATCATCAAAAGGAGAGACAAATACTTCGCCACTGTCTTTCATGGCCTCTAGTGTCAGTTGTTTGGTTTCATCAAACGTCTCTCCTGCTAAAACGACTTGTGCGCCATAGCTTCTTGTCGCCTCTATTTTTGTTTTGGCAGCCGTCAATGGCATAAAGATTCGGACATTGATCCCCAGTAACGATCCGGCGAGGGCAACACCTTGTGCATGATTTCCTGCAGAACAGGCAATGACACCGCGAAGTTTTTCTGCATCAGTCAATGAAGCGAGTTTGTTATACGCCCCACGCGCTTTAAAGGAGCCGGTGCGCTGTAGATTTTCTAATTTCAAAAATATCGTGCCCTCTTTTTCTTTACCTAAAATATTACTTGGTGCAAGTGGTGTATGGATCATGATTGGTTTCAATCGTCGATACGCAGCAGCGATCCCTAGACTGTCCGTCAACACTTCCTCAATCACAAACGTTCCCCCTTTTTTGTTTTTTTATACTCTCATTGAAGCACAGAACTTGTAGAAAAACAATCTGGGGAACTCGTACAAGCAAAGATCACTTCCCCTTTCTTTACAAGTCAATGTCACCAAATATTCTTACAGAAGAATTTTCAGAAAATAATGACATTTCTTTTCTGAAGTGCTATACTTAGAAAAATTAAAAAAGGGTGTGAACGAATGACAATCGATTGGTCAAATTTAGGGTTTTCTTATATCAAAACGCCATGGCGTTTTTTGGCAACATGGAAAGACGGTTCTTGGAATGAAGGCGAACTTACCGAGGATAATTATCTGCATATCCACGAGGGATCAACCGCTCTTCATTATGGACAGCAATGTTTTGAAGGACTAAAAGCCTACCGAAGAAAAGATGGCGGCATCAATTTGTTCCGTCCAGACGAAAATAGCAAACGGATGAACCGCAGTGCCTATCGTCTGCGCATGCCAGAGGTTCCTGAGGACTTCTTCTTAGATGCGGTAAAACAAGTAGTGAAAGCAAATCAGGAATATGTTCCGCCTTATGGCAGCGGCGCCACCTTGTATATTCGTCCGCTATTGATTGGCGTCGGAGAAAACATCGGTGTTAGTCCAGCACCAGAGTACATTTTTACGGTTTTTTGTATGCCTGTCGGTCCTTACTTTAAGGGCGGATTGACACCGACGAATTTCATTGTTTCTGATTATGATCGCGCGGCACCAAATGGTACTGGTGCAGCCAAAGTTGGCGGAAATTATGCGGCGAGTTTATTGCCTGGATACGAAGCCCATCAACGGAAATTTTCCGACTGCATCTATCTTGATCCAGAAACACATACCAAAATCGAAGAAGTCGGTTCTGCCAACTTTTTCGGGATCACGGCTGACAATGAATTTGTGACACCAAAATCTCCTTCTATTTTGCCAAGTATCACAAAATATTCATTGCTGCATCTAGCGCAACATTCATTAGGATTGACCCCGGTTGAAGGTGATGTTTATCTCAATGAGCTGGATCGTTTTGTCGAAGCGGGTGCCTGCGGAACAGCTGCTGTTATTTCTCCGATTGGCGGGATCCAAAACGGTGAGGATTTCCATGTGTTCTATAGCGAAACAGAAGTTGGTCCACAAACCAAAGCATTGTATGACCAATTGACCGGCATTCAATTCGGAGACATTGCCGCACCAACTGGTTGGATCTTTGACGTCCCATTGGGTTAAGCGAACCGTGTATATCCTCTTCAGCTGAACGATCCGTTGTGATCGTTCGGTTTTTCTCTTTCTATCGATCAATTTATCATCACTGCATTAGAATTGATTGCCACAACTCTTTTGACTTGTTACAATCATAGCAAAGGGAGGCGTAATGATGGGCAAACGACTCGGCTATTCTTTGCTAGCAACAGCATTGTATTTGGTGGTTTCCAATATCGGTAATCTCGTTTTTGGTATCAACCGCAGTTTTAGCTGGACCACAACATTGTGGGAAGCATTTTTCTTTTTTATTTTTGTGTTCTTATTCCAACAATTTAGAAAAAAATAAGCAGTGATCCTCGCTAGTAAGAAACGGGGATCGCTGCTTATTCCTTTTGCAGGGATTTCATTTATTAAAAAAAGCGCCAAACCCCTTCATACGAAAGGATTTGACACTAAGAAAAATTATTTAACTGTTACTGAAGCGCCAACTTCTTCTAAAGCTGCTTTCAATGCTTCAGCTTCGTCTTTAGAGATGCCTTCTTTAACTGCTGAAGGAGCTCCGTCAACGACTGCTTTCGCTTCTTTCAAGCCTAAGCCAGTTGCTTCACGAACTGCTTTGATAACTTTAACTTTTTGATCGCCAGCTGCAGTCAATTCTACAGTGAATTCAGTTTGTTCTTCAGCAGCACCAGCATCGCCAGCTCCACCAGCTACAGCTACAGGAGCTGCAGCAGATACGCCAAATTCTTCTTCGATAGCTTTAATTAAATCGTTTAATTCTAAGATTGTCGCGCCTTTTAGCTCTTCGACAATGTTTTCAATGTTCAATGCCATTTTGTTTTCCTCCATTTAAGTAAGTAGTTTAGTTTTTTAATACTGAAAAATCATGCGGCAATTATGCTGCATCTTCTTCTTTTTCTGCCACTGCTTTGACAGCGTAAGCCACGTTGCGGATAGGTGCTTGTAGCACAGATAGCAACATAGAAAGAAGTCCTTCGCGGTTTGGCAATTTCGCCAATGCAGTAATTTCTTCCAATGAAGAAACTTTGCCTTCGATGATACCGCCTTTGATTTCTAAAGCTTTTGCGTCTTTTGCGAAATCGTTAATGATTTTTGCAGGTGCAACAACGTCTTCGTTACTGAATGCTACGGCAGTAGGACCAGTGAATACTTCACCTAAACCTTCTAGACCAGCTTTTTCAGCAGCACGAGAAAGAATTGAGTTTTTGATAACTTTCATCTCAACGTTTGCATCACGCAATTGTTTACGTAAGCGAGTTACTTCATCAACAGTTAGTCCACGGTAGTCAACAACGACTACAGATGCGGCTGCAGAGAATTTTTCACTCACTTCATCAACGATCGCGGATTTTTTAGCGATAGCTGCTTCACTCATTTATATTTCACCTCCTGATTTTGATGGAAGAGTTTCTTCGAAACGAACGGTTCCTTTGTCTTAAAAAAAGACAATAAAAAACTCTATGCCACCGTAGACATAGAGGGACTATTGAAGGTTCTCAATAAACGTCCTCGGTAGGAAATTAAGGCAAATGCCACCTACTGTCTTCGGTACAGTTAAACTTTTAACCTTGACTACCTTACCATAGATAAGGCAGGCAAGTCAATAAAAGTTTTAAATTTTTGTATTAAATTAGAAAGAAGCTTGTTCTACATGGATCCCAGGTCCAAATGTTGTTGTAACTGAGATATTTTTCATGTATTGACCTTTTGCTGCTGAAGGTTTAGCTTTCAACAATGTTTCATGGATCGTTTTGAAGTTTTCGATCAATTTGTCATCTTCAAAAGAAACTTTTCCGATTGGTACGTGGATGTTTCCAGCTTTGTCAACACGGTAAGTAACTTTACCAGCTTTTACTTCGTTAACTGCTTTTGTTACGTCCATTGTTACTGTACCAGTTTTAGGGTTAGGCATCAAACCTTTAGGGCCTAATACACGACCTAATTTACCAACAGTAGCCATCATGTCAGGCGTTGCAACAACAACGTCAAAGTCGAACCAGCCACCTTGGATTTTTTGAACCATATCGTCGTCACCAACGAAATCAGCACCAGCTGCTTCTGCTTCTTTGGCTTTATCGCCTTTAGCAAAAACTAAAACTGTTTGTGTTTTACCAGTACCGTTTGGTAATACAACCGCGCCACGGATTTGTTGATCCGCTTTTTTAGGGTCTACGTTTAATTTGTAAGCAACTTCAACCGTTGCGTCGAATTTTGCAATATTTGTTTCTTTTGCCAAAGCTACTGCTTCTTCAACTGAATAAGCTTTTGTAGCATCAACTTTTTTCAATGCTTCTTGCATTTTTTTGCTTTTTTTAGCCATTTTGTTTCCTCCTTGATGTGGTTATAACGGTAGAACCTCCCACGTGTCCCATATTTTTCAATATGAAGCCGACTGAGAAGCTACTTCCTTAGGGCTGTAATTATTCTACAGTGATCCCCATGCTTCGTGCAGTTCCTTCAACCATGCGCATTGCTGCTTCAACGTCAGCTGCGTTTAGGTCTTCCATTTTCAATTCAGCGATTTCTTTTACTTGATCGCGTGAAACTTTTGCAACTTTTGTTTTGTTTGGTTCGCCTGAACCTTTTTCAACGTTTGCTGCTTTTTTCAACAATACTGCTGCTGGTGGTGTTTTTGTAACGAAAGTAAATGAACGGTCTTCGTATACAGAGATCACTACTGGAATGATCAAACCTGCTTGATCAGCTGTACGAGCATTGAATTCTTTAGTGAATCCCATGATGTTGATACCCGCTTGACCTAGCGCAGGACCTACCGGCGGAGCTGGTGTTGCTTTACCTGCAGGAATTTGCAATTTAACGATTTTTTCTACTTTTTTTGCCACGAGACATACCTCCTTGAGTCCGTGATGTGGTTAATTGGAGATCCAAATTTCTCCTCCCACTTTGGTGATTCATGTGCACACACAAAAAACGTGTGACGAAAGCACACTGGAATATTATAGCATCTTTAAGGAATAATTCAAGGTTTTTCAGCTGTTTTTTTCGAAAAAATACTCACCAGCGCTTTTCGTTATTCCTTCGCTAAAAAAATAAATAAAAATCCCTTGCTTTTGGTCTGCTTTTTTCATTCTCTCATTTTTTTATGCTACACTACTACTGGAATTCTTCCCTATTCGTTTACTACTATTCGAGGTGAAAAAAATGGAACAATTAAAATACCGCAGTGTATTTGATATAATCGGACCCATCATGGTGGGTCCCAGCAGTTCTCATACAGCCGGTGCTGCCCGGATTGGAAAAATCGTTCGCAGTATTTTTGGCGAACAGCCAGACAGTGTAGATATCCTGTTGTATGAATCGTTTGCCAAAACCTATCGCGGTCATGGAACCGATATTGCGTTAGTTGGCGGTCTCTTAGGCATGGAGCCAGATGACGCTCGCCTAGCAGACTCTTTAAAAATCGCTTATGAGAAAGGGATCGAAGTCTTATTCGTCCCTAAAAAAGAAAAAGCGGAACATCCAAATATGGTCAAGATGATTTTGACAAAAGGTAGCCACAAACTATCCGTCACTGGTATTTCGATTGGTGGTGGCAATATTCAAATCTCAGAGCTTAACGGCTTCAAAATTTCTCTGACGCTAGGTACGCCAACTTATGTGATCGTCCATCAAGATGTTCCAGGAATGATTGCGAAAGTAACCAATTTACTATCAGAGGCTCAAATCAATATCGGTACGATGACCGTAACAAGAGAAGCTGTCGGTGATAAAGCCATCATGATCATCGAAGTCGATCAGCGCAATGATCAGCTGGCCCAACAAATCAAAGTTTTGCCACACGTTTACAGCGCTGCGTATTTTGATTAAAGGAGAAAAGGCACATGTTCTATACAATAGAAGAATTAGTAACAGAGAGTAAAAATTATCCTTCCGTTGCAGAGATGATGATTGCAATCGAAGCAGAAAATACTGGCCGTAGTCGCGAACAGATCCTTGCAATCATGGAAAAGAATTTAGTTGTTATGGAGCAATCAGTCGCTGAAGGTGTCGCTGGTGTAAAATCGGTGACGGGATTGACCGGTGGCGATGCGACACGGATGAACGACTACCTTGCTGCCGGTGATTTTTTAAGCGGAGAAACCATTCTACAAGCGGTCCAAAATGCCATTGCAGTCAATGAAGTCAATGCGAAAATGGGCTTGATTTGCGCCACTCCGACTGCCGGTAGTGCGGGTGTTGTTTCTGGTGTATTGATGGCCGTGCGTGAGCGTTTGGCACTGACTCGAGCGCAACAAGTCGACTTTTTGTTTACAGCCGGCGCCTTTGGTCTGGTGATTGCCAACAATGCCTCGATTTCCGGTGCCGAAGGCGGTTGTCAAGCAGAGATCGGTTCTGCTAGTGCAATGGCAGCGGCGGCTTTGGTTTGTGCAAAAGGTGGCACCCCTCACCAAGCGGCTCAAGCGGTGGCGATCACCTTAAAAAATATGATGGGCTTGATTTGTGACCCTGTCGCGGGCTTAGTCGAAGTCCCCTGTGTGAAGCGCAATGCCCTGGGATCTTCCCAAGCCTTTATCTCTGCCGACATGGCACTGGCAGGAATCGAAAGTGTCATCCCACCAGATGAAGTGGTCTTAGCGATGTATCAAGTCGGTCGGCAAATGCCTAGCATTTTCAAGGAAACGGCTGAAGGCGGCCTAGCCATGACACCGACTGCCCAACGCTTGCAGGCAGAAATCTTAGAAGCCAATCGTTGATTTTTTTTAGAAATGAACACCAATAAAAACCAACCAAGAACAACCAATCGTTGCTTGTTCTTGGTTGGTTTTCATTTTCTCACTATTTCTCAGGAAGGTAAGTCCCTCCTATTTGTTAAATAAGTAACAAACAGCACTGAGGATTTCTCTACTCCCACTCGCTTACTCCATAGCGTTTCTTTTGGGCAACAGGTGTTAATACCTTCACAGGCTCGGAAAATTTAGGTTTTCCTTCTGTTTGATCCAATGGGACTAATGGCTGTTCACTTTCTTGTACTTTCGAGACTGTTTGTGTTTTTTCTTTCTGGGTAGCTGGCACCTGATCGGCTGATTTTTGCCAAAGCTGTTTGCTGAGATCCAATAGGGGAATGATCATCATGGCGACGAGCCCGCCAGAAAAACCATTGTTATACAGATTCAAACCTCCATGTAAGAAATCAATATTCAGTACCATTGAGGCGTGGACAAAACCGACCACCAAGCCGCCTTTCCAGCCATAGGCATTCGTTACTGCACAGAGCATCATCGCAAAAATCGCTGACGTGACTGTAACCGTCTCGTTGATGGTGTATACACTCAATAGATTGGCGATCGTCACCCCTGCCAATAAAGGCAGCGAGTTAAACACATGAGAGCCACAAGCAGAAAAGCCGATGACACAAAAGATCGCACCGATAACCGGTCCATTTAAAACCGCACCAATACTGACAACGTAAGCCACTAACAAGAATGTCATTAACCCCATATTGATCATCGTATTATAAACGCCGGTATCACGTAAGATATCGCGTTCGATTTTGCCACTATGAGACCAAATCGCTCGCATATTCAACCGTTTTTTCTTGATCGCCATCAGCGAACCATAGCCTACGAGCATACTTCCTAAAACCAGCATCATGAAAATCAAACGCGGTTGCTGTTCTTGTGACACCATTGTTCGCAGCTCGATCGTTAGGCCAAACATCCGACAGATAGCGGCAACTAGTGTACATAGCATTCCTGAAGTGAACCCCGAACTGTAAAGACTGACACTTTGAAATAGCGTTTGAAAGTACAGTGCCATGGGAACCATCAAAAAACCGGTAAAAATTCCAATGCCATACCCCATCACTAAACTAAAATAAGGTGGTAAGGAATCATTGAAAGCAAAATAGCTGACGATCGGAGAAACCGACGATCCGTACAAGGCGATCAACAGAAATTTTTTCAGTGGTTCGTTCATAAAATACGAATACAGGCGGACGCCTAAAAATATCGGGATAAAATTTAGTAGATTTTTCCCAAAAAAACCATACCCAGTCACCATAAAGATAGCGGACACCGCACCGCCTGTGATCGGCACCCGATAATGATAACAAATCGAGATCGCTACAAACGTCATCAAACTGCTGTTTAATAAAGCCGTCCCTACAGAAGTCATAGCAATATAATCTGTCACAAGATGACTTTCCGAAAATAAAATCAACTTGAGCTCTTCGACTGCCACCCTTGGATCGAAAAACAACATGGCAAAGAAAAACAGTAGCAAATTAAAAAGAAACAACAAGCTATACCCATTATGTACAGAGATCATCCCTTTAGTATGGGGATGAAAATCATTGTGAAACTTTACTCTAAAAAAATCAACTAATTTTGACATAGGACCCCTTCCTCTTATAAAGCGCTTACTCATTTTGAGAAAAAAAGTGGGCCAACGAATTGGTCCACTTTATTCTCATTACTGTTATTTTACCGTAAATGAGCCGTTCATGCTAGTCTATCCAGCAGTTAAATTTTATCTACTTGCTCAAAATCAAGTTCTGTACTGGTTTCACGACCGAACATATCGATGTTCACTTTTAGTTTTTGTTTCTCTTCATCAATTTCTGCTACTTGACCTTCTAAACCAGAGAACGCACCTTCGATGATCTTGACGGTTTCGCCGATTTCTACTTCTAACTCAACTGTTCGGGTGCTCATACCAATCGAACGCAAAATCGAATTGATTTCTTCTTGTAATAAAGGCGCCGGCTTGCTTCCTGCACCATGAGAGCCAACGAAACCAGTCACACCTGGTGTATTCCGAACCACGTACCAAGATTCATCCGTCATGACCATCTCAACTAGCACATAACCAGGAAAGGTTTTATGAACGATTTCTTTGGTTTTGCCATTTTTTTCTTCTGTTTCCACTTCTTCGGGAACAACGACACGGAAAATATAATCACCCATCCCCATGCTTTGTGCACGTGACTCTAGGTTTGCTTTTACTTTGTTCTCGTAACCTGAATACGTATGTAGAACATACCAATTTTTTTCAAAAGATTCCATTTTTTTCGGACTCCCCATCTTTTTGTAAAATAAAAAAACCTCAGCTGCACCGAAGTTTTTCCTCAAAGCGATTATAGCATGATTTGCGATAAATGACTAGCGCTATCAGTAAGAAGTCTTACTTTAAGATCCAATTGAAGACTGTTTGAATCAGTGTGTCCATCACAAAGAACATCAATGCAAAAATAATGGTTGTTTGAATCACCACAAAGGTATCTTTGCGTAATTGTTTTTTTGATGGCCAAGAAACGTTTTTCATTTCTTCAACAACATTTTTCAAAAATTTCATTCGATTCCCTCCTTACTTCGTTTCACGATGCAAAGTATATTGATTGCAATACTTGCAAAATTTGTTGATTTCAAGGCGTTCGCCTTTTTTACCTTCACTGACTGATTTTGAATAGTTGCGGGATCCGCAGACAGAACAAGCCAAAGCAGCTTTTTTCGTTGCCATCTTAGTGTCCTCCCCCTTTTTATAAAGTTTTCCAACACTAAAAATACCATTTAATTAAGATTGTGTCAATTTTTGATTTTCTGTCGTATAAATATAGTTTCTGCTGATTTTGTGGTATGATAATGGTGTTAAATGGGTATTTGGGAGGGAAAATTATGTTATTAAAAACAATGGTTTACAAAAAACGCGATTTAACAACGGTAAAGGAAACAGCTACCTTAGAAGAAGCGCTGGCAATTTTAGAAGAGTCTGGTTATCGTTGTGTGCCTATCCTAGATGAATCAGGAAAGATTTTTAGAGGAAATATTTATAAAATGCACATCTATCGCCATAAAGCAAACGGCGGCGACATGACTTTACCCGTCACCTATCTGCTAAAAAATGCGACGAAGTTCATTTATGTCAACTCTTCATTTTTTAAGGTTTTCTTTACGATCAAAGAATTGCCTTATATTGCGGTATTAGATGAAAACAATCAATTTTACGGCATCTTGACCCACAGCTCCTTATTGAATATGTTGTCACAATCATGGAGCGTTGAGCAAGGAAGCTATGTGTTGACGATCGCATCAACAGGTCAACAAGGCGACTTAGCGGTTATCTCAAAAATAATCGCAAAATACAGCAGTATCGCCAGCTGTATCACACTGGATATCGGCAAAGACGAATTTATTCGTCGTACGATGATTACTTTACCAGCAAACACATCAAAAGAATTATGCGACAAGATCGTTACGCAACTAGAAGCAAAAAACTTCAAAGTTGTAGAAATCGAAGACTTAAAAGCAGAATAAAACAAAAGATCATTCCTTCATTTCTTAGGAATGATCTTTTTCTTGTTTTTTGAGAACCATCAAAGCAAAAAACAAGTTTTCTTTAAACGCGTTTATCAAAACGAACAGCACGATTGATAATATACATCACAGGTGCCGTAATCGTCATCACGATAAATTCACTTAATGCTGTTGTTGCAAATGTTGGCCAGAAAGGCAATGCTAAGGTGATATTTAGCATAATCGCAATCAGGAACATGCTTAATGAAAAAACAATGGTGTTAAATGCTAGTCTTAAGAAAACATTTGGAATCTTCTTCTGTACCAGCGCAGTCGCTCCTAAAGCCAAAAAGCTTCCGACCCCACCGAATACGACATCCAAGATCCCCATTCCAAAGAACAAGTTATACACAACAACCCCGCCGACGACACCCCACATCAATTTCCTGTTGAAAACGACTAAGTGATTCAATCCTTCAGATATCCTGAATTGAATCGCTCCTGAGGCAACGGGTGCGACTAGAACCGTTACAGCGATATAAAGTGCCATGATGATCCCATTGGCTGCGACGACACGCAAACGTTGATTGGTTAGATTTGTTGATTTTTCCATATGATCCCTACTTTCTCCGAGTTTTGATTACGCGGGATGGTTGATGAACCGCGGTGCGCTTCGCACAAGTACTTATTATACACAAGAATATTGTTTTATCAACCTTTCCATGCACATTGTTCTCTTTTTGTTTTCCGTTTATTATATTAATTTGGAGAAACTGTGTGGATGTTTTGTGGATGAAACCCTCGAAAGCTGTGTTATTTAATCTTTTTACTTTTATTACTTAGTTAAGCACTATCATTTTTGTTTACAAAGTAACACCCTTCTCTGATACAATTAAGAAAAAAGAAGAGGAGCTTATAGCAAACATAAAAAAAGTTTATTTTGGTGTTTTTATTGGTATCAATTTATTATTTTTATCGGCTTGCTCAAGTCCCGAAGGTGAGAAAACAGTTGCTCAAGGTTCTGCCACTGCTCAAACCGAATCAATTGTTGAATCTTCTGCTGAAAATACTACAGAAAGCAGCACCATAGAAAGCAATAGCGCTACTGTGGACCGTGCCGAATATTCAGCGAATTTTTCAGAAGATTGGAATGGACTGACCACGAACATCAATAAAGTGGTGATTGTAGAACTATCCGATGATGAGATTGAAATGCAAGGTCTAGAAAATAAATACGCTGTTCAAGTATATTTCGAAATTACCAACAATTCGGACATGGATTTTGATACTTATCCAGACCAAGCAACAATGGTTGTGGAAGGTCAGCAAATCGAAGCTGAAATGTTTTTAAGTGATAGTATTGGTGGAGAAATCTTAAGCGGTGTAACAAAAGAAGGAATTGTGACATTTTCAGTACCTAAAATAGAAGATGTTAGCAATGTGTCTAATATTCGATTGAAATGGTCTGCTAGCTACGACATCGAAAATTATGACGAGGATAATTATAAAGATTTTGATGTCACATTCGATTTGACTAAATAATCGATGAATGACAGACCTTAAAATACGGTTGTTTGAATTGAATAAAATCGTAAAATTGCTCCTACCTTATTTGGTTGGGAGCTTTTTTTATTTTCTGTTCGTGTAATTCTTGCAAGGAGTGAATGATATGCAAATACCGTTAGCGCATCAAAGAACTTACGCATTGGAAAGATATTACTACGAGTTTATAGAAGGAATGGGGCCAGCCCACTTGCTTTACGATCAGTTTGTTCGGACGATGGAGAACTTTGGAAAACCCTATTTCACTGTACCCATCAGCTATAGTCATTATTCTGAAGAGTTGGCTTTTGTATTTAAAATAGACGGTGAAAATTATCTGTTCGATCACGTTAGGACTCAAGACAAGATTCTTAGAAAATACGACCCTAACACAAAGTATAAACCAGGTGGCAATTGATATGAATCTTATTACTCAATATGAACAAGGCTACCTATCTCTTTCTGATTTTATAAATGAATTCCCGAACTCGATTTCTAAATCTCAGGAAGCTTTGTGCGGCTCAGAATGTGTCGAGTTTTATGTCGCTATAAGAAATTCTACATTAGAAACCGGTTGTGCTAGGACGTGTCTTTTTGTAATTAAATCATATTACAGTCTAAAAAAAGTCTGTTACCATTTTACATCCCTGTTGAGTTGTTGTATAATTCTGATAATTCCTATTGATACTACTTGGCATATTACGAGGAGAGTTTTTATGAAGGGTAAAGAAAAGAAAAAAGAAAACGATGTTTTCTCTACCATCGAAAAAAATCGAAGAATAGATACTGGTATGCCTGCAGGAGATCCTAATATCGGTACAAAATGGACTGATACTTTAATTTATTTTGGAGTTATTGTTGTCCTATTTATTTTGTATGTTTTGTTCTTTAAATAAACAAGGAAGAATGTAGAATGAAAAGAAAACTAGCGTTGTTGTTATCGGTATTTGCTCTTGCTGTATTTGCTTTTTTTTGAACGTCGGAGGTAAAAGCAGATGAAACGTCCGCCCTAAAGCAGTTGCTTATTTGAATAGTGATCAAGCTGGAAAGAAAACACAGTTGAATGTGAAAGATGTATCTCCAATACAAGATTTATTGAACCGATTTCAACTGCTTAGCTTTAACATCATTTAAGTAGAAGTCATCCAATCTCTACAGGTGGGTGACGAAGGCCTGATTATGTTAAAACATTGACAATTTTGACACGTAAAGTATCTTAATTTTAATAGAACGGAGCATCAGAATATGTTAAAAAGTAAAAAAGTATTTAATCTTTTGGTTATTGGCTTTGTAGTTTGTCTATTAATAAATATCGTATTACCTACTAAAGTTGTGTCATCCGATGAAATTTCAATACCTAATTCAACTATACCGCAAACTACTGAGTCTGTGACAAAAGAAGAAGCAGCCAAATACGAAGATGGTGTTTTATATATTAAAGACTCAAACTCATCTACTATTTCTACTAGAGCTGTCGTAGCTGATGGCGGCTGGAATTGGAAACAAATCGATAGTAGAAAAACTGACACCAAGTTCGACAATGCATTCGTTGCTAATCTAGGCAACACCATATTTGGGATAGCAACAATTTACTTTGGTGGTATAGTTCTTAAAGGTGTGATGAAGGCTGGGGAATTTGCAGGGGCTGTGGGGGCTTATTTCCTTTCAAAATTAGACCTAAAATTTAAACCCAAAGCTACTGTCTACTTAACAATTACTACTTATAAAGATACTGATTCGAAAAACTTATATGTAAAAGAGAATGTTAAAGCTTACTCAGATTCAGCAAGAAAGAAATTAATAGGGAGCTATGATTCTGTTCACAAATTTACTAAAAAATAAATTATCTGAATGTTCAAGACAATTTATTTTTCTCATAAAATAGTATTTTAATCAGAAAAATATTATCATGTAAATTTGTGTGAGGGAGGAATTTAATATGACTAAAAAGCAAACTATAATGTTTATCTCAAAAATGCTCTTGTATTATGTCCTAATAATTTTGATTGTTTCTTTAATTTCTGGTAATTTTACTTTCTCGCACTTTCTATTCAACGATATATTAAGTCCAAAATCGTTCATTGTACTTTTTGGAATTTTTCTCTTTTATAATGAAAAAAAGAAAAACTTTTAACGTAATTTAGGCAGAAGTTGATTCCCCTATATAATTTATCTGAGTTTATGTACAAAGCCCCTACTCAAACGAGTAAGGGGGGTTTGTGTTTATCTGAGTTTCTTCACGTAAGCTTCATTAGCTGTAAAATACCCACCAGATTCTAAAAGAAGACGTGTAATGTTGCCATGCTTCACAACCTCTTTCACCAGAAGCTTGCTGCCCTTCGGATAGTAGTTACCACGCATATTAGTAGATTCTAAATCCGTGTACTCTTGATCTCCACTTTCTCGAATCACTTCTACACGTCTTGCATTTTGAATATATGTTTTTTTGTTTGTCACTTTTGCTACGCCTCCATTCGAAGATGATTTGTATCCCATAACATCCAATGCAGCATTAACTGCATCGTCCATTTTCTTGGCCATGATATCCATATCTTTTTAACTGTCCATAAAGCCCCATTCAATCAAGATTGCTGATCCTTCAGATGCTCGAATCACATATAAGGATGTAGTAGCCTTCGCTCCACGATTAACCCAGCCAGTAACTTTATATACTGCATCACAAATAGCTTGTGCCAGTTTACGAGCTTCTTCATTCCCAGCGAAGTACCACACTTCAAAATCATTCGCACTCCCATTAAAAGCATTTAGGTGATGGCTAACATGGAAGGATTTTCCAACTGAATTCATTTTTTCGAACGATATTGTAGAGATTATCGTTAGCGGTTGTACCCACATCATCAGTAGCATCTACGGCTTTAGTTGCTGCTCGAAATTTGTCATGAATCTTTTGAGCAACTTCGTGTTCTTTCAAACCGCAACCAGATGCGCCAGGTACAATCGCATTATGCCCTCTATGAGAGGTTGAATTATTATATTTGACCATGTTTACTCCCCCTTTCCGATGTAAAAGTAATCATCAATTTCTTCAGAAGAGTCATCCGTTTTTTCACGTTTCTTTACTTCAAATTGAAAGGTCTTATCTTGGCTATCTCTCGTAAACTTAACAGTCAAATGATATTCTGATTCCTCGAGCTGATTCATCGTGTGTGCCGCGTCTTGTATCGGATGTACAGCTTCGATAATTTCTGGCTGGGCTACTGATTCAAAGTCTTCAATAAATTTTGCTTTGTTTCTCATGGTTATCCCTCCAAATTTTTTATAAAAAAAAACAGCTTATTCAGCTGCTCCTTGACTAATAATTCTGGTAAATGATTGATGCAAGCCTGTAGATGCTAATCCACTAACAGCGCCGTAAACGATTGATTCAACCGCAAAACCATTCATGACAAGCCCTAGAATTGCTCCTAGTAAGCCGACAATCAATGGAATGTAATCATTCACCTTATTGGTTAAAACAGGTGTAGTCTTGATAATATAACCAACTACTAAACACGCAATCACAATCACTGGTACAAAGTTTTCTGTTACTACTGATAAATCCATGCTTGTGGGCGACTATTTAAAGATGTGGATCGATCTAAAAGCACGGACTGTCAAACAGTCAACTTTATATAGAATAAAAAAATCTATTCGCTTATACATTCTTCCACGATTCGAGTTTTACAAACTTACTGAAATCAAAAGACTTGAATGTATAACATGGATTAACGAACTTTGTGATCACTTAAATGTAGACTCTGTCAAATCCTATGTTGCCCCATTCAATAGCGCGCTCGAAGATGCTGTTGTAGAATATCAGCTCTTAGAATCCAATCCGATGAAAAGCATAAAGTATCCTAAATTACACAAATATAAAAAAGAGATAAAATTCTTTGAAAAAGATGATTTAGTCTATTTTTTAGACATCAGCAAAAGTCACGCGGAAGAAAATGATTTCATGGACTACCTGTATTTTGTATTATCTATACTATTATCGCGAACTGGTTTGAGACTGGGAGAAGCTTCTGCATTAAAATGGGATGATTGGAACAGAAATAAAATAGAAATAAACAAAACTTTGTATCGCGAGGGAAAAACTGACTATATAAACCCTCCAAAAACTCAATCAAGCTATAGAACAATTGTAATTGACAGATACTTAATCGAATTATTGAAGAATTTCAAAATCAAGAAAAACGAGCTAGCCCTCGCTTCATCCAGAAACATAGCTAATCAAGAGTATATTTTTGCAGATGAACGCGGGAACTTTATCAAGCAGTCGAATTATAGAACCTACTTTTATAAAATGTGCGATTTAGCCGAGCTACCTCGTCTCTCGCCTCATGCACTAAGACATTCTCATGCAGTACATTTACTTGAAAGTGGGTCAAACATTAAATATGTATCGGAACGTTTAGGACACTCTTCGATAAATATGATCGCAAACGTGTATCTTCCTATTTCTAAGAAAATGGAAACTGAAGCTATATCTATGTATGAACGTTATTTCTAAAATATATTTTATTTCCATGTGGATGTTTTGTGGATGAAAATGATAAAAAGGTGATTGTTATGTTGGTTTGAAGGGTTTTAATCGAATTTAAACGTTTTAGTTGATGAACCGCGGTGCGCTTCGCACAAGTACTTATTATACACATTAATAGCCATATATCAATGTTAAACTGGGCATTAAATCATCAAATCATCTCGAATTCACCTGACAAAAATTTATGCAGATGGAATTGCTCCCTCTATTCCTTCATTCGTTGATTCAAAGAAACACTTCGCAGCTTTCATTTTCTAGCCCTATTCGACGATCAATGAGTCATCCATCGTCAGATTTCCTAATGGCTTGTGATTCAATCTTTACCCTTGAAAGAGATGGCAAAAATATTATTTTTACGCCTACCGAAGAAATAAACGATGAAGATGGTGGCTTTATGTTGGAACCTCGCTAAATGAAGACGGATCTCGTGATGGAAGGTTAATAAGATCCGCCTGATCTACGCACAGTAATCATCTTGAATACGTAAAACATCCCTTTTCATTAATGGAAAGGGATGTTTAGAATGAATCAGACGATTCAGTTACTTTTTGATCAAAAATAGCTTTCTTCTCGTTGCCTCGTAACTTTTTTGGTAAAGCAATTTCTCATAGATGTTTACTCAGCGAATGCCTGCCACACCTCTATTTAGCTGGTCGAAAGCCCGCTTTGTACGCTTCCACTTCCGTCTTGAACATACGAATCGGACTTGTCGTTTTTTTATAGTATTGACTACCCGGTATGTGGTAAATCTTTTGCTTGGACCCTTTGATCAACCCTTTGCCTTGTTTGTCTACGTACTTTTTTAATCCATCTCGAAATGCATCATTCGTCGTTCCAGGTGCTTTCCCACCTTTTTTCACCAGTTTGACCTGGATTGCTTCCAGTTGAAAGCCAAAGCCGGACGTTCCTGAAGACTGCCCGTTTTTCGCCCACCCCATCCAGCCAAATTGTTGTGCATTGACTCGATAATAGACATCGTAATACTTAGCGATCTCACCGGTGAGTTTGATTTGGATCGCCTCCAACCGTTGCCCTTTTCCACTTGTACCAGACAGAGTCCCATTTTTTCTATACGATTTTTCCCATCCTTGTTTCTGAATGGAGGTTTTATATTCAATATTCCCTTTGTATTTTTCATTAGTAATTTTTATCTTGATTGCTTCAAGTCGCTTTGCTTTCCCTATGGTCCCTGACGTCTGACCATTTGTTTTCCATGATTGCCACCCTTGAGACTGGACATTTGTTTGATAGCTCACACTTGGTGAAGATGCAGCAAAAACTGTCATCGGAAAAACAACGAAGCCAAGCAATAGCACCAATAGTATAGAAACTTTTTTCATTTTAACCCCTCCTTATTTTTGATTATGCCAATAATATTGTTAAAAAACAATCTATTTATAAGCAATAAATAATTTTTCATCATTTCAACTCACTTAGAAAATGAACTGCTGGGTAAAGCGTAAAATCAACACTTCTAGAGGGCGTTCCAATTATTGTATTACTTCAAACTCGAAGTTGAAAAATGCTTAGCATCAAACTAGCTATTCAACTACTGATAGAAGGTGCATCTTGACTTACGAAGAAAAGTCAGTGTTCGTTTTTCTGAGAATCGAAACGAATGACCGCCTGCAATGTGGTATAATCTAATTCGTTGAAATTTATTTTGGAAGGATGACATGATTGAACTTATTTGGATTGACCTTTGGCTTAAGAAATGTAAAAACGGGAATCAGTGTATTCCTCTGTATTTTGATCAGTTTTCTTTTGAATCGAGAAACCTACGTCGTATCGACGATCACAGCTGTTTTCACATTAAGAGAAGATCATGAAAACACCGTCAAATACGGGAAACATCGGATTGCAGGTAATAGCTTTGGCGCAATTGCCTCCGTGTTTTGTATAGCAATTTTTAACTTTTTCGGACATTCGTCCTTTATACAAATGATTGCGATCCCTTTAGTGATCATGTTGATGATCGCTTTACTGGTCAAATTTGATTATTCCGAGGGAACAGTTGGTGCTTGTGCCACACTATTGACGATTTTATTTATGATTCCTCAAACTGAATCTTACTTGTATGCTTTTAATCGGATTGTTGATAGTTTTATCGGCATGACGATTGCGATATTGGTGAATCGCTTTTTTCCATTTCCGAATAAAAGTACCGCAGGGACGAAGACGACAACAAATGAGAGTGATTTATTTTAAAAATGGAAAAGAAAAAAACCATCTCAAAACAGCTTTGAGATGGTTTTTTTAAGATTGGATCAGTTACTGAAAAGAACTTGTTGGTCTTCAATTAATGGATAAGAAATCGGTGCATTACCTTCCAAATCTTCTTTATTCATATCAACTGCAACGATTTGACTATTTTCATACGTACGATAGTAATAGATTCCTTTATCTGTATTGCAGCAAGAAGTATAAATCGTGTACTCATAGCGCTCATTGCCTATGTCACAAAGTCCTTTTTGTTGCTCAACCGAACCTAAAATATGGAAGAACTGACTAATGCTTTCGGATTCAGATTCTCCAGAAACGGAATTCAATCGGGTAAAAGCTACTTTGACAAAGCGAGACATCGAAGAAAGATCTCCTGGCAGCCCTAAGCCTCCCATTCCACGACTATATTCATCAAAATCCAGCTTGTCAGAAAAATGAGTTTCCGGAGTTTTCGATGATAACACACGGTAGTTATTCAAATTGAACAATTGATAGTCAAATGGCGGATTATTTGTCAAAACTCCCACCGGATTTTCATGAATATGAAGGCCATCACTCATACTTTCCACAACGATGGCACTTTTTTTATCAGCAATCATCCAATGCAAAGGCGATAGAGGCAAATCTTCACTAAAATTGATCCGAACGAGATTGACATTGGCTAATAACCCTTTTACCTCTTCAACAGTAGCGCATTGTCCTAAAAGCCATGGAATGAACTCAAAAGGCGTAACATTCTCTTTTCCTTCTTGAAATTCATTGTAGAAAGCATTTTCTGGAAAATTCAATCCAGCGATACCTAAACCTTTTTCATTGACCGCATCATAATACAGTGGATACTCAGCGACACCAGCAGCAATCCCAATCATTGCGTAATGGTGATCTATTTCACTTACTTTGCGAAATTTGAATGAATAATTTCTCGGAGTAATGGTCACTACTTCTTTATAAGAAACATCATAATCAAAATTTCTGCCCAAATAATGATCTTTCGTTACATAAGTTAACGCAGTACACATAATACTTCCTCCTAAAATAAGTTTTTTACACTACTAATTTACTCCTATCGCTTTTTTTAACAAGGAAAAAGCAATAAATAATAATGAAAATACAATTAAATGATTTAAAATCATTTTAATGTACTGTATATAAGGCAATTTCAATCTAGTATTCTTTAGTTAGCCTACCTTCTCGCAAATTCACTTTGATTACAAATCCTTTAGAAGAGCCGTTCAAAAGCGGCGATGATCATAATCTCCACCCTTTTTCCTTTACCTTTCATTAAACTATTTAAATTTCTCTAAAAGGCAACAACAAAACAATGTAAGCGATTGCCCAATATAAAAAATGTGCTATACTATAAGTGTAAGGAGCAAGGATTCCCAGTAAAGCAGACGAAGCAGGTTCTGCAAGAAAAGAATTGTTGTCAACTTAGAATAAAAGACAAAGGATGTGGGAATTTGAGTTACTCCTTACTAATTGAATAGGATTCGGCGATGGGCATCGTTACCTGAGGATCAAAGTGGACATAAGAACCTTTGAAAACCCAGAAAGCACAATCGTCGAATCTATTTTTTTGCTCTTTTTTCAGGCATCGTCTCCCCGCCTTCTTTCGAAACATGCTATAATTAAACGCATTGAACGAAAAAACGATATGGAGCTATTCATAAAATGAACTATTATTATCACTTCCTCGTAAACCCTGCCTCAGGCAGTGGAAGGGGGAAAAAAGCGGCGGAGCGTGTGCAAAAAATCGTAAACAAGCATCGTTTCCCCCATCAACTCTATTTAACAAAATCGCCCGGCGACGAACGAAACATCACCCGAAAACTCTTAAAAGAACGCCTTTTGCCTTGGGACGATGTTTATTTAGAAAATGGCGAAATGCTATATCCATTGCTGGTCGTTATCGGGGGAGATGGAACGCTGCACCAAGTAGTATCAGAGTTACAACTTGAACAACAACAAATCCCCGTTGCTTACATCCCCGCTGGCTCAGGAAACGATTTTGCGCGAAGTATCGAGTTGCCGCGGGAACCGGAAAAAGCATTTTGGAAAATTGCGGGTACTACTAAGCCCCAAGAATTGGCCATTATCCACTATGATGAGCAGATCCAGGAGGAAAGCGGCATTGCGCTTAACAATGTCGGTATTGGCCTTGATGCGGCAATCGTCTACACCACCAATCACTCTGTGGCAAAAAGTAGTCTGAATAAGTTTAACCTCGGCTCCTTTTCCTATATCGCTGCAATTATTCGGGTTTTGTTTCGCCAAAAAGGCTTCCCGATCTTAGTTGAGTGTAATGGGCAACAATTCAGTTATAAGAAAGCTTTTCTATGCACTACGACCAACCATCCTTACTTTGGCGGCGGTGTTGCGATCGCCCCAACCGCTTCGGTCAAAGAGAAAAAGTTTGATTTTGTTCTTGTCGAGCGTGTATCGATTTTTAAGATTTTCTGGCTGATCGGTTTACTGATGCGAAAGAAACACATGAATTCACGTTACTTTCACCATCTTTCCACGTCGAAGCTGAGAATTATCTCTACCGTGCCCCAACATGGACAAGAAGACGGTGAGGAAATGGGCCAACGTCCCTTTGATATTACTTTTACAACAGCTAGTCAATTATTTTGGTGCCCATAAAGAAAACGATACAAATCGCTGCTGATTTGTATCGTTTTTCTATACGTTAGATTATTAATTTTTCGCCGAGTTGTACTGCCAACGACGGCTTTTTTCTCTTCCCAAAATAAAGTGGATCATTGAAAATACTGCTGCAAATGTTACCAAGACAAAGCCATTGAACCAGAAGGATTCAGTGAACCTTTGATTATACGTGAGGGTCTCACTGATCAAGGTATTGTTTTGAACAAACCAATAGGTTGGCGTGAATGCCGCGATTTTATTGACGATATCCGGCAGAAAGTTCGCGGACACAAAGACCCCACCGATAAAACAGCTTCCGGTTATAAAGATATTGCTGATACCGCCGATCGCTTCTGAATTTTTCACAAGAGAGGTGACACAAGCCGAGAAGCTGATGACAGGTAGTAAAAACAAAAACGTGTTCAAAATGTGGTACCAAGCTGCTGTATCCCAGGATGTGCGAATCACTAGTAACACCATCAGTAATAAAAAGCCGAAGGTTAAAAGCAGCGAGTAACTGATTAAGCTTAACAGGATTTTCCGCTGTAGCATCCGCTTTGGAAGAGGCGCACTCTGGTTTCGCTTGCTGATTTCTTGGCGGTTAAAGGCCAGATTGATCACACCAAACCCGCTAAATATTGATAGAAAGAGGCCATATGACAATAAGTTAAAGGTCATGCCTGTTAACATTTTTTTCATTCGTTGACTATATTCTGTACTGAGCTCAACTTGCCCTGTGACGGCTAGCGCTGTTTGTGTTTCTTCTATCGCCTCACTGACTGTTTTGCCTTCTTCTTGAAAAAGTAAAAGCGTCTGTAAGAACGTGTTCACTTGCTGGGTGACAATGGTTTTAGAAAAAGCATCTGGCCGGCTTTGAATCTCGATCGTTGGCATCTGGCCAGCCTCCACTTGTTTGGAGAAATCAGCTGGCAAATGCAAGACAATGTTTACACGATTAAAATAAAGGGCATCGTCAATTTCTTTTTGTGAGGTCCCCTCTAAAGCAACCAAGGTTTGCTTTTCCTTCAAGTACTCCCGAAGACCATCAACGACTGGCGACTCCTCCTCACTGATCAAAGCAATGTTGGCTTCTTGTAAAGAGGTGTTTTCGACGTCGATGCTTTGCGCATAAAAGAACGTGACACCAACTGTGATCAATACTCCAATTAGTAAGTTCGACTTATTTGCCTTCAGCAAAGTCCAAATCGTTTTATAAAGCGTCATAGCGCACCCCTCTTTCGATCCAAGCATTTCCAATTGACAAAAGGACGATAAAGCCAGTCAACCAGAAAAGATTGGTATAAAAGCTACTCAAATCTGTATAGTAATACAATTGATAAAGACTTTCACTGATCAAATTGACGGGATTTACTTGCCCCAGTATCGGCACATGTAGATCAAGCCAATACTTGATTTGTTCCGAGCCCATCATCCCAGCAAAAAAGCTCATTGCCATTGTAACGGAGACCAAAATGCCATCTTTTTGCACCAAATTCATTTTTGGCGTCAGATTTCCAATCAATGTCCCTAGCAAAATCGCACACAATGATCCTAATGCGGCAACCAGTAGTAACCATTGCCAACGATCGCCAAAGTCTACTTGATAGACAAAACGAAACACCGCTAAAATAATGTAGACTTCTACTAACACAATCGTAAAACTCGCCGCTAAATTCGCACTTGAAACCAATGTCCGTTTTCTTGGTATCAAGGAAAGCCGAATACCATTCGCGGATTGATTGGCTTGCTGATCCTGGACATTACGGACACCCCACATCGTCCCATAGAGGATCGCCATCCCGATCAAGGTAAAGAAATAAAAACTTTTGACACTCATGTCACGATCTGCATTCACTT
The DNA here is from genome assembly GCF_006491895.1 of Enterococcus sp. OL5. Lineage (NCBI taxonomy): Bacteria > Bacillati > Bacillota > Bacilli > Lactobacillales > Enterococcaceae > Enterococcus > Enterococcus sp. OL5. Next base: position 259,304 of record NZ_VHIL01000004.1, on the reverse strand, counting down.
CTTGAAAAGTCGCCTCCTGTTCAAATGCGGCCATAATAGGTGCAAGATCAAGCGTTTCAAGTTCTGCTGCTTTACTAGAAATGATCGCTGTACGTTGTAAAAATTGATCCATTACATTTTTCATCAACGTCTGACTCATGCCCGCTTGGCCCACATGCAGAGAAATGGTTTTGTCGTCAATCAGGAAATATCCAGCTAATTCACCGGCAGTCAGCTTTTCAACTGCCTCTGTTTCTTGTAATTCCTCGAGTGCAAATAATGGTTTTTCATTGATTTCCACTTGTTCAAGGACGGTGGAAAAATTTTCCGTAAGCGCTATTTGGTCCCCGGTTTTTACGATCCCCGTCGTGATTGTCTCTAAATTTCCCGCTTGATCGATCTCCCCAAAGGCCGCCATAAACATTAGGCCTAAGAGAATGGGAAACGCCAACGTCCAAAACAGCATCGATTTATTTCGCAACAACACCTTTGTGCGGTATTTGTAAAAATGCCAAAACATGGTTTCCCCCTCCTCAGTCTCTCAATTCCTTGCCCGTGATCTCTAAAAAGACATCATTTAAGGTCGCTTCTTTGGTTGCAATTTTTCCGTAACTGATTTTCTCTGCTTGTAAGAGTGTCAAAATAGGTAACAAGACCGTATTGAGTTCCGTTGTTGTTACTTGGAGCTGTCCGTCTTTGTAAACGATTCCGTTAGCAGTATTGGTGTTCTGAATCGCTACCAACACGTGGTCAGGCAATAAGGGGATGTCGATGGTCAAACGATCTGCCGTGCGTACCATGTCTTTCAGAGATTCCTTAGTCCCTTTGGCAATCACCTGTCCCTGATCCATAATCACGATCTGGTCACACAGAATTTCCACTTCTTCCATGTAATGGGTCGTGTAAACGATCGTTGCTCCTTGGCGATTTAGCTCTTTGATGCTTTCCAAAATTTTATTACGACTTTGGGGATCGACAGCTACTGTTGGTTCATCTAAAAAAATCAAACGTGGTTTATGTGCGATCCCGCAGGCGATATTCAACCGCCGTTTCAAGCCACCGCTCAGCTCTCCTGGATGAAAAGTCACGAAATTTTCCAAACCCACTAATTGAATCACTTCTTCGATCAATCCTTGTCGTTTCTCTTTGTCAGCAACATATAACCCGCAAAAATAATCGATATTTTCTTGCACACTAAGTTCTTCAAAGACGGCAACCTCTTGAGGAACGACCCCGATCATTGCTTTAACGGCATAATTTTCAGGCGTCATGATTGATCCAAAAAGTTTGATGGTGCCTTTGTCATAGTTTAACAAAGAGAGCATACAGTTGATGGCGGTCGATTTCCCGCTGCCGTTTGGTCCCAATAATCCTAAAACCTCTCCTTCTTGTACTTGCAGATCAAAATGATTCAATGCCACAAAATCACCATAGCGTTTAACTAATTTATCAATTTCGATAATCACGATGAAAAACTCCTTCCAAATTTCTTGTTAATCTGACTATAATAAACTTCAAGGAAAGAAACTAGTGACGATTGGCTAAACTAAGCATGACATTTGTCACAATGAAGGAGTTTATCATGTCTAAATCTCGACTACTCAGCGAAGCTGGCTTCCTACTCGCCGTCTCATTACTTTTATTGGTAAATCAAGGTTTTGTTGCTGTGCAGGTCATCTATCTACTGATCGCCGTTATATTTACTGGCGTCAGTTATTTACTGCCTAGAATAGCAAACTGGTTTTTTCAAGTTATTCTGTTGCTTCTATGTACGTTTTGGCCAGAGCTTGCCCTCTTTCTGCCTGCATTGATGCGGGTGATCGCTCCGGAAGATAGTAAAGATGATGTTCTATTTTTATTAGGATTTTTATTGATCGCAACGGTTGTCCATCATTCTCTCACGGAGCTCGCTTTTGTCATCCTTTTGTTGCTCTTTGCTTTTTACTTACGCAAAAAAGATCAGCGAATGTCTGATCTTGAGAAAAAGTACATCGCTTCAAAAGATACCCATTGGGAAAAGCAGCAACAGTTATCGCAGCAAAACAAAGCGCTAGCCCTATCACAAGAAACAAAGTTAGCCTTGCAAATTGCCGAAGAACGAAATCGAATTGCTCGCGATATCCATGACAATGTCGGCCATCTACTGTCGAGTGCCATTTTACAGATTGGCGCGCTTGAAATGATCAATCAAGAGCCAAAACTAAATGACCCCCTAGCAAATTTAAGTGCTACCGTTCATACAGGGATGGATCGCATTCGACAAAGTGTTCACGATCTCCACGAGACATCGATTTCTTTCCAGCAATCCTTAGAGTTTCTAATTGCTGATTTTCCATCACCTGTCACGATTGAAGGAAACCTATTTGAAGGGTTGAATGAAGCACAGCAAAACTGTTTCCTAATGGTCATCAAAGAAGCCTTAACCAACAGTATCAAACATAGTTATGCGAAAACCCTCGTGTTGCATTTTCGAACGCTGCCTGCATTTTTTCGCTTGCAAATCACGAATGATGGCGTCCGCACACCTCAAAATCCAGACACTGGAATCGGTCTGAAAACGATGCGTCAACGGGTCCAAGAACAACAAGGTCAAGTTCATATTTTACAAGAAAACCAACGCTTTCAGTTGACGATCATTTTACCAAAGGAGGAACACCAATGATTACTGTAGTTATTATTGACGATGATCCGTTTGTGACCACATCTTTGCAAACCATTCTTGAAAGCACAGAAGAGATTCAGGTGCTGGGCATCGGCCATTGTGCCAAAGACGCACTGGAATTATATGAAACCTATCATCCTGACGTTTTGCTGACGGACATCCGCATGCCGGAACAAACGGGGATCGATGCTGCCAAAGAAATATTGGCTAAATTTCCCCAAGCGATCCTTTTGCTATTGACTACCTTCAAAGATGAAGAATACATTCGCGAAGCCTTTTCCATCGGTGTGAAAGGTTATTTGATCAAGCAGAATTTACAAGCGATCATCCCTTCTGTCAAAGCCGCTTATAATGGCCAAGTTGTCTTCGGGAATGAAATCGTTGAGACCTTCACGCAGCTAATGAAGAACGAACCATCAATTAACAATCAATCTTCTTTTAGCGAACGTGAATTTGCGATCATCAAAGAAGTAGCCGCTGGAAAAAACAATAAAGAAATTGCCGATGCTTTGTACTTGAGTGATGGTACTGTCCGTAATTACATCAGTCAATTACTGGAAAAACTGGAATTGCGGGATCGCACGCAATTAGCAATCTATTTTTATCAGCATTTACAGTAAGTCTCATCGATTGCAAAAAAAAGCCTGAAGAATGCGAAGCTGCATTCTTCAGGTTTTTTGTTTTCTACTCGATTATCCGACTGTCGTAGTTTTTAGTGGACAAGCTATGGATTTCCGGGACTGCCGGGATTCGTTGGATTGTTCGGTGTGTTAGGCGGGAAAATCGGCGCCTTTTCTAACGTTTTTTCTAACCCTGATTCATCCCGCTCGCCTCGTTCTGCATCGGGACTTTCATCTAGTTTAAATTCTTTTTCCATCTCATCTAATTTCTTAAAGTCGTTGCCAGATTCTTTTGCTAATTTTGCTAATTTATCTTCGGTTTCTTTCGCCATAACGTAACGCCTCCTTTTGATTTTAGCTTAGCATAAGAAGCTAAAAAACCAAAAGAAAGCGCTCACTAAGGTACCTTTTTTAGTATTTTCTCATCTTTCAATCAGCCGTTTTTTGCGGGCATAAAGTCGTATGGAGAACAGTCCTTCATGCCAATCATTGGATCCACTAAATGCTTTTTGACCATCGTTAAGGTCAATACACCATCGTTCGACGTTTCTTCGATGAGTGCTTCTTCCCCCATAGTCCCTTCACTTAGGTCTTTTCCCCCTGACAGAGGCTTTGCAATTTCTGTCTGATTTGATGTCGACGGCTCAGGCTCGGCAAAAGCAAACAAGTCCAACCCACTATCTGGTGACTTTTCTGTCGCTTGCTGGTTAGCAGCAGCTTCAGTGCTGGGATTTTCCTTTGGCTTCGAAGCTACCATTTTTGCCTTCGTGTTTTCAGAGGAATCATCATAAAACGGATCATCCGCTTCTTCAAATTGGGCCAATTTTGCTCGTTGCAGCGGCGTCATTTTTTCCGTACCATTGATACGTTCTTTTAATGTCGTTAAGCGAGTAGCAGATTCGTGACTGACACAAGTTTGATAGGCTTGCGGTTCACCAAGTAAAATCAGCATTTCTTTGCTGCGGGTTACAGCAGTATATAGCAGATTGCGTTGCAGCATACGTTGGTATTGATGAACCATCGGCAAAATAACCATTTGAAATTCACTACCTTGAGATTTATGGATCGAACAACAGTAGGATAATGTGATCTTATTCCATTCATTCCGCTTATAGGTCACTTCATTGGCATCAAACTGAATGACCAGTTCGTCAACCTTGTCTTCCGACTGTTTGGCTAGAGTAATCCCAACGATTTGGCCCATATCGCCATTAAACACGTTATCTTCTGGTGAGTTTACCAACTGCAAAACCTTATCACCGATACGATACACCGTATCATTGAAAGTCACCTCTTTTTTTGTCCCATCATTGGGGTTAAAAATCTCTTGCATCATTTTATTCAGAGCATCGATCCCGGCTGCCCCACGATACATCGGTGCCAACACTTGAATATCTTGCGGCGTGTAGCCTTTGTCTTTTGCCCGTTTCACTATCTGAGCGATCAACGGTTCGATTTTGTACGCATCACACGCAAAGAAGGAGCGATCTTTTTGGTTTTGTGTAAAATCAGCAGGCAGCTGCCCGTTTTTGATGGCATGAGCCAGTGGAATGATGCTTGATCCATCTCCTTGGCGATAGATTTCTGTCAATTCTTGTTTCGGGATCGCATCGATCGCTAGCAAATCATGAAGGACTTGTCCTGGTCCCACAGAAGGAAGCTGATCTTTATCCCCCACAAAAATCACTTGCATGTTTGTAGGGATCGACTTAAAGAGCGTATTCGCCAACCATGTATCGACCATAGACATCTCATCGACGATCAATAAGCCGCCTTCTAATTCTTTCGGACTAATCGATGGCGCTTTTTCACGTCCGTTCAAGCCTAACAAACGATGGATCGTCCCGCTTGGCAAACCTGTCGTTTCATTCATCCGTTTGGCGGCTCGACCAGTCGGTGCTGCCAAGAGAATCGGAAAGGTTTCTTCACTGTATTTTGATGTCTCTAAGTCCAGATCGTTCAACTCAGCAAACAATTGTACGATCCCATTGATCACCGTCGTTTTCCCGGTACCCGGACCACCTGTCAAAATAAACAATGGCGAACGAATGGCTTCTTTGATTGCTTCTTCTTGCGAAGACCCATAGGTGATACCTAAATGCTTCTCAATTTTTCGCAGCGTTTTGCTGATTGTTTTCTCAGGATAGACGATTTCTTTTTTGCGGGAAAGCAAGCGTTCGATGGAACTAGCGATTCCCCATTCAGAAAAGTACAGACTGTTTTCGTACAAACGAGTTTCTTCTTGCTGGATTTTTCCTTCTTCCACTAATTGAATGATCGTTGATGCCAGGTCGTCTGGCGCAATCTCAATAGGACGACTCGTTTCTAATAAACGCAGTGTCTGCTCTAACAAGTCTTGGGCATGGATAAAGGTATTGCCTGTCTGTAAGGATTGCGCAAAGATCTGATGCAAGACCGCTGCTCGAAACCGTTGCGGCGACGAAGCTTCGATCCCTAGCTGCTCAGCGATGCCATCTGCGCGTTTAAAGCCAATGCCTTCAATGTCTTCCACCAACTGGTAAGGATTTTCTTCGATAATTGATAATGCTTCATTTTTGTAGGCTTGATAGATTGCAAAAGAAAGCTGACTACCAAAACCATAGCGGCTCAAGCCAACGATCACTTGATCCATCCCATGATTTTGCCGTACAGTATCTAAGATCATTTTTTGCTTACTTTCATTCAATCCTGGAATCTGCTCCAACAATGTTGGTTCTTCCAGCATCCGGTCGATCGCTTCTTCTCCTAAAAGGTCAACGATTTTTTCAGCGGTCTTCTTGCCGATCCCCGGAAATTTTTCTCCAGAAAGATAGGCGATCAACCCTTGTTCAGAGGTCGGTTGTTCTTGTTGGTAGCTTTCGGCCTTCAACTGGACACCATACTTGGGATGATTGACCAGCTCACCAAAAAACCGATACTTTTCCTCTTCTTGGATTTCGCCGAAACTACCAGTAACGACGATCTCCGAGTCTTTGTAGTCGGCATTATTCTCAGTGACTTTAACTAATAGTACTTTATAAAAATTGCTGGGATTCTGGAAAAAGATGGCGGCAACATGGCCGACAAAAAACGTTCTTTCTGGAATCATGGTGCCGCTCCTTTCATGGTTTACAACAAAGCGTCTAATCCTGCTTGATTGCTTAAAAAGCTTGCTTCATTCCAAAGTTTTAGTTCAAAAGGCAATACTTTTTGTTCATTCGTCTCTAATAAGCTAACGCTGTTATTGACTAATCCACCTTGCTCTCTTAATTCGGCTAATGGTTTGCCTGCAAGCCACTGGATAGCAGCCGTAAAGGATGCCCCATGACCGACGAACAATAATGGGCCTTCATGCTGCATCACCGCATCCATGACGACGGTCTCGATTCGACTCAATGTTTCTTGGATCGGCTCACCTTTAAAGGCACTTGGATCGTAACGATCCAAGTGATTACGCAGATCCGTCAATTGTTGGGGATACTTCTCATGCATTTCATCGATGGAGCGACCTTCCAATTCACCGAGTCCGATTTCTCGCAGATTCTCATTATAAATGATTTCAACTGGGTGTTGGAGTCTTGCTTGGATCTCTTGGGCAGTCACTTTTGCTCGCAAAGATGTACTTGAGTAAATCTTCTCAAAAGGAATAGCTGCCAGATAATCACCGAGTAATTTGATTTCGTCATAACTTTCTGGCAATAACGGCGAATCCCCCAGCATTCCTTGAAAGCGACGTGCTTGGTTCCACTCTGTTTTTCCGTGACGGGTAAAGTATAATTGCATCGAAAAAGCCTCGCTTCTTAGTCTAATTTGTCGTTCTCATAATGATGCGTCAATTCCAACTCTGGGAAGCCTTGCTGCCGCAAAACTTCATAAATGATCAAAGCAGCCGTATTTGATAGATTCAGGGAACGAACATGCTCATCATTCATTGGGATCCGCAAACATTTTTCGGCATGCTCACGCATAAAACTTTCTGGAAGCCCCGTCGTTTCCTTCCCAAAAATGAAGAACTGATCGTCATCTGCGGTGTAATCGACGTCAGAATACACGCGATTGGCAAATTTCGAGATCAGATACAACGGACGCTCCCCTAAAAAGTCCATAAAAGCAGCTAAATCTTTATGATAGGTAATATTGACATCATGCCAATAATCAAGCCCAGCTCGTTTTAATTGCTTGTCATCCGTTGAAAAGCCTAAAGGCTCGATTAAGTGTAAATGAGTATTTGTTGCTGCGCACGTCCGTGCAATATTTCCCGTATTGGCCGGGATCTGAGGTTCAAAAAGAACGATGTGATTCATAGATAAAAACTCCTTTCGCTCGGATACTACCGATCGGTTCTCGCTTTCCTTTGTATCTCTGTATCTTGCGTTTTACAATTGATTCTCAATAGCTTCTTCAATAACTTCTATAGTACCATATTTTGGCACGCTTGTTTTTTAGAAACGACATTTTTTGTGTAGAATTTTGGGCATAAAAAAAAACGTACCAACTCGGTGTCGATCACTGCGAGTCGTTACGTTAGTGAAGCTCTTTTCACTAACTTTTATCAGAACAGGAACCTGATAAAAACCAATGAAAAATGACTTGAGAACAATATATCACTCCCATGGCATGATTGCAAGAGTAAATAACAAAAAAGTTCAAAATATTTTCAGGAAATTTTCGCAATCAACACCTCAACATCAACAGTGATCTGTCTCAAAGGAGCTTGCCGGAGCTTTTCTTTGCGTTCCTCCGAAGCCCCCCACTCTAACGGGGACATGGCAAGTAAATCTTGGCGATTTTCTTCAGGGATCGTAAAAACATGTGTCACTCTTTGACGGGAGGCGTCGGGGTAATGTTCAAGAAATTTAGTGACGACCCGTTCATTTGAGTATTGCTGTTTCGCTTCATCATTCGGATAAAAAGCAGCCCGCAATTCTTTTAAATAATCCGCCGCAGGGACGACTTTGATCAACTGTCCACCCTTTTTCAAAATACGATTGAACTCCCCATAATTTGACGGCGAAAATAGATTGAAAATCGTATCAAAGCTCGCTTCAGCAAACGGCAAGTTGGTCAGATCCGCCACACACCAAAAAGCCGGTACGTTTTGATTGGTTGCTAGATAAACTCCGTCTTTGGCGATATCAAAGCCGACAGCCGCCTGGGTCTTTTCATTGACCAACTGAGCCAGAAAACTGCCTTCGCCGCAGCCGACATCTAAAAGATGCTTAGCATCCCCCAAAACTGCTTTGATGCATTCAATGACTGGTGCATACATGCCGCTAGCGATCATACGTTGACGCGGCAGAAACAGTGCTTGATCATAATCTGCTTTGACTTGATGATCCAAAAAGAAAAGTGTGCCTTTCTTTGATAAGTCAAATCGATGACGATTTGGACAAACCAAGCCATTTTCGGTCGGGAAAAATGCTTGGCGGCACAATGGACATTCAAATAAGTGATAATGGGCGTTTAAAAAAAGGCGCCCGCGATCGATTTTTTTTAACATTCAACTTCCCTCATCTCTGCTCTACTTTAGCATATTCTTGTGGTAGAATGCTAGTGGATAGAATAACAAATCAACTGAACAACCAACTATTGGAGGTAAATCATGTTAAAAGAATTTTGTGCAGAAAATTATACCAATATTCCCTTAGCAATCGCCCGAGGCGCACAGCGGATTGAACTCTGTGATAACTTAGCGGTCGGCGGAACAACACCAAGTACCGGTGTGCAAGAAGAAGTTTTGCAATATGCTGGCGAAAAAGGAATTCCCGTTATGACGATCATCCGACCTCGAGGCGGTGATTTTGTTTACAATGACACTGAGTTGAAAATCATGCACACCGACTTGATCGAAGCAAAAAAGCTAGGAACAGACGGCGTTGTTCTAGGTTGCTTAACTCCTAGCGGCTGGTTAGACGAAGAAGCATTGGAGCTATTGTTAGAAACCGCAGAAGGCTTGCAGGTTACTTTTCACATGGCCTTCGACGCGATTCCTGCAGCGCGCCAATTTAAAGCGATCGATTGGTTAGCTGAGCATGGCGTACAGCGGATTTTGACCCATGGTGGTGCTGCAGGGACTCCGATTGAAGACAACTTCGATCATCTGAAAGAATTGATCGCCTATGCTGGTGAGCGTTTAACGATTTTACCTGGCGGTGGCATTTCCTTTGAAAATGCCCAACATGTTGCTGATACATTAGGTGTAAAAGAAGTTCATGGAACCAGAATCGTCGACCTTAATGATTGAGCTTGCGTGACACAAAAGAATCACGCAAAGAAATCCCCACAAACGATGAGAACGCATCGTTTGTGGGAATTCTTTTTATATTGCTTGCAATAAGTCGTATTGTGATTGATACAAATGATGGTACAAGCCTTTTTGTGCCATTAGCTGATCATGGTTACCAGATTCAGCAATCGTGCCCCCTGCCACGTAAAAGATTCGATCAGAATTTTTGATTGTGGACAGCCGGTGAGCGATGATGAATGAAGTTCTGCCTTCTAACAGCTTCAACAGTCCTTCTTGCAGCAATTCTTCTGTCTTCGTATCAATACTAGAAGTAGCCTCATCTAAGATCAAGATTTTTGGATCAGCCAACAACGCTCGGGCAAAGGAAATCAGTTGCCGTTGCCCCGCAGATAAAGTACTTCCTCGTTCTTCGACGACGGTTTGATAGCCGTCTTTCAACTCCGTGATAAAGTCGTGAGCACGGACGATCTTCGCTGCTTCAATGATCTCTTCTTCTGTCGCGTCTAATTTTCCATAGCGAATATTTTCTATGATCGTTCCTGAGAAAATAAAGGTATCTTGCAGCATGACCCCCATCTGTGAGCGCAGGGATTCCAGCGTCACGTCACGAACGTCCATCCCATCTACTTTAACACTGCCTTCATTGACATCATAAAAGCGGCTCAGCAAATTGATGATCGTGGTCTTCCCTGCACCAGTAGGGCCAACCAAGGCAATGCTTTCCCCGGGTTCGATGTGGAAATTGACATCAGAAAGAATGTTTTTGCCTTCTTCGTATCGGAAGGTCACGTGTTCAAAATCAACGGTCCCTTTCATTGTCGGCAATACTTTTGCATCTGGTTTGTCTTCGATATCTGGGACTTCATCCATCGTTTCAAAAATCCGTTCAAGATAGGCTGTTGCTGTAATCAAAGAATTATAAAAATTCCCGATATTGATGACTGGATTCCAGAAATTATTGATATAACTGATAAAAGCGATCAGAGTACCTGTGCTGACATCGACACCGATTTGGCGAATGCCGACAAAATAAATCAAACAAGTTGTAATGACTGAAATGTTTTGCACCCCAGGCCACATGAGAAACTGAATTTTGACAGCTTTCATCCAGGAAGTCCGATAATCATTGCTGACTTCTTGGAAAATCTCTGCATTTTCTTCTTCCCGTGCGAAGGATTGGGTGATCTTGATGCCGGCAATACTTTCATGAATGTAGGCATTTAAATTGGACTGTTTATTACTCAACACCTGATAAGCTTTGCGCTGGTTATTTTTGATTACCATCACCATGATGAACAAGATTGGCAGCAACGCAAGGGAATACAGGGTCAATTTGAAGTCGATCGCAAACATAAAAATCAAGGTGATGATGACGTTGAAAACATCGGAAATCAAATTGATTAGTCCATTACTCAACAGGTCACTCAGTGTATTGATGTAATTTACGATGCGGATCAAGATCTTGCCATGGGGCCTTGTATCGAAATAAGAAAACGGCAGCCGCTGCAGATGTTCAAAAATATCAAAGCGCATATCCTTCAATACGTCTTGCCCAATATTCGTGATATGGTAGATACGATAACGCATGCAGACACCGATAACGATCAAGGTCACTAGAAAGGCAGCTCCTAAAAGCAGCAATTGATTGACATTTTTCTCAGGAATCGATGAGTCGATGGCGATCTTCGTGAAAACAGGCGCCAGCATTCCTGCTAAGTTTGCCAGGATGATCGTAAATAGTACTTTCCCAATGCTTTTTTTATACGGTACGACGTATTGGGACAAACGCTTGAAATCCTTCCAGCTAAATTCCTGGTCTAATTCCTCATCCACATCAAATTTATTTCTCGCCATCGTCTTCACCTCCTGACAAGCCTAATTGTTTTTGATACACTTCATAGTACTTCCCTCGCAGTTTGACGAGTTCTTCGTGGGTGCCTTGTTCAACAACCCGACCTTTTTCCATCATCAAAATCTGATCGGCTTCTCGAACAGAGGAGATCCGATGGGCAATGATAAACGTCGTTTTCTCTCCGGTTAATTTTGTCAGCTCTTGTTGGATCTTCGATTCTGTCTCCATATCGACGGCAGACGTCGTGTCATCCAAAATCAAGATCGATGGATCTTTGGCTAAGGCCCGCGCAAGGGAGATCCGTTGTTTTTGTCCACCAGAAAGTCCGACGCCTCGTTCACCGACAATCGTCTCGTAGCCTTGAGGCATTCGAGAAATAAAGGTATCTGCATCGGCGACTACGGCCATTTGGCGAATAAAGCCTTCATCTGCTAAAGGATTTCCAAAAGCAATATTGTCAGAGATAGTATTAGAAAACAAGAAGACATCTTGCATCACCATCGAAATATTTTCCCGCATTTGACGCACAGGATACTCTTTGGCATTTTTTCCATCAATCAATACTTCCCCTTCAGTCGGATCATAAAAACGTCCAACTAAATTTACTAACGTCGTTTTTCCAGAGCCGGTTTCGCCTAAGATCCCTAACGTTTGTCCCGGCCCAATCTTGAAGTTGATGTTTTCCAGTACATTTTGCTCTGGATCATCTGAAAAATGGAAAGAGACATCTTTAAATTCCACAAATCCTTTGATCGGTTCTAATTTTTCTTGTTGGTGAACCGGTATTTTCGATTCTTGTGCCAGCATTTGTCGAATTTTGATACAGGCCGCAGAAAATCGCTGAACATCGTTGATCAACCAGCCACTCATACGCATGGGGTTGTTCAACATCCATAGATAACCATTAAACGCAACAAGATCTCCTAAGGTCATGTCCTCATTGATTACGAAAATTCCGCCTAAAACTAAGGCAATGACTGACAAACTTCCTGCTAAGCCATCAAGCCAGGGCAGATAGCTACGGGAAACTTTGGCAGATGCCATGTTGCGGGTCTTAAAATCTTCGTTGTAGGAGCGAAATTTTTCGATCTCAAAATTTTCACGAGCGAAGGCTTTTACGACCCGATTGCCGCCAATATTTTCTTCTACCATTGAGTTCAAGCGAGAAAAGCTCTCACGAATGTCAAAAAACAATGGGTGTGCCTTTTTAGACATGCGGTTGGTCAACAGAAAAATGATCGGTGTGACAGCCACCAGTGCCAGCATCAATTTCCAGTCAATAAAGCTCATCACCACCACCGCTGAAAAGAACCATAAGATACATTCAGCGATATTATAGGTCACCCAAGAAACAAAGTGGCGAATGGCATCGGTATCCCCTGTCATTCGTGCCATAATATCTCCCACACGAGTGTGATTGAAAAAGTCGAAATCCAATTCTTGCAGTTTCTGATACAAATCTTCCCGTAAATCGTATAGCGTATTTTGTCCGACCCGTTCAAATAAAATCTGATAACTATAGCGGACAATGGTGCGAATGACGGTCGTCGCAATCATGATCAACAGTAATGGAATCAATAAGTGCGTTTTTTGCTGATTGATGACATCGTCGATCACCATTCCTCCCAAGTACGGATTAACAATGATCAGCGCTGCATTGATCACTAAAAATAGGATCGCCAATATGATTTTTCCGCGGTTCTTTTTGGCATAGCGCCAGATCCATTGTGTATTACTCATCTAATTCCCCCTCTCGTTGTTAAGCTTAGCGTTTTGAAAAGCGATTTGAATGGTTTTTCTTACTCATTTTGATGTAAAATATTAGTAAGAAGTACCATTCCCTTTTTTTACAGGAAATAAGCACCCAATTGGAGTGAATCAGCCATGAATTTAGTTAACCCTCGTACGTTTAATCCAGAAATCATCTATCTCTTTGACCCATGGACGCAATCAGAAAGTCATGGAGAAATGCACCATCATGACTTTTTAGAAATCAGCGTCTTATTAGAAGGAGAAAGTACCTATTATTTTGAAAAAGAACCAGCGAAAAAAATCCGTGCTGGCAGCGTCATGCTTTTCAATCCTGGCGTCGATCACTGCGAATTGCAGCCTAAGGGCACTCGCTCCCATCAGCTGCATATTGGTTTAAAAAATATTTCTTTGGAAGGGTTTAAACGGAATTTTTTCCCGAACAAACACCCCTTGTTGGAGCTAGGCAAATACCATCATCAAGTTTTGGAAAAAGCCTGGCAGTTGGTGAGAGAAAGCAGTGAAGAGCGGGATGAGTTTCAATTGATGCAAAAGGCTGTTTTGATGGAGATGCTCGTCTACATTTTACGTGGACTAAATGAAGACCATATCAATGTCGTGCCTTACCTTTCCAAAAGCCAACGACGACAACAACAGATCGTCAACTATACGGTCTATTACTTGGAAAATCATTACAAAGAAGAAATCACATTAGAGAAGCTCGCACAGGATCAATTTCTCAGCCCGACATACCTTTCAAAGATTTTTAAAGAGGCGACGGGTGTCAGTCCCATCAACTACTTGATTGAGATTCGCTTAAAGCGTGCCAAAGACATGTTAAAAAATGAAAACCTCACGATCAAAGAAGTCGCCTCTGCTGTGGGCTATCAGGATGCTTATCACTTTAGCAAGTCTTTTAAAAAACTTTATGGTGTCTCTCCTTCTGGGGTATTGCCAAAACCAAAAAATTAAAGAGCAAGTCGATGACCTTCCTTCGAATGAAGAATCATCGGCTTGCTCTTTGTTCATTGAATAAAATAGTTCATAAAAAGACTGGCAATGTTGAAGTAGATCAAAACACTGGTCAAATCGCTAAGGGTCGTGATAAACGGACCACTTGCCACTGCTGGATCAAAACCCAGCTTGTCCATCAGCATCGGGATCAAACTTCCCGCTAAGTTGGCTACTGTGATGGCACACATCATCGCCATCCCAATCACAAACCCTAGAATCGGATTTTGTTTCCAGACAGCTACGATAGCAAAGATCGTCAACCCCGTGATGGCACCTGTGAACAGTCCTGTCAGCACTTCACCGACCACCGTCTTCATAAAGCTGTTTTCTTTGTCGTCATTGATCGCCAGACGACGAACGGCTACGGCTAAGGATTGGGTACCAGCATTACCGGCGGTCCCAGTGATCAGTGAGATAAAAACAGCGAGAATACTTGCTTCGCTGACCAACTCTTCATAATGACTGATAAGACTGGCGGTGGCCATTCCGAGAAAGAGTAAGGTGATAAGCCAAGGCAAGCGTCTCGAAGACGCTTTGATCGGGTTCTCACTGACTTCTTCCACATTGACCCCTGCCAAGCCAGAGTAGTCACTGGCTGCTTCATCATCGATAACGTCGATGATATCATCGACGGTCACGATCCCTAATAGGTGATCGTCATAATCGGTGACTGGCAATGCGAGAAAGTCATAATCTCGGAAGGTCTGAGCGACATCCTCTTGGTCATCTCCAACATGAACCGACATGACCCGCTCGTTCAAAATATCAGCGATCATGGTATCTTCATCATTGATGATCAAGTCTCTTAAAGAAATAACGCCCACAAGCTTATTATCAGTATCCACGACGTAAATATAGTAAATCGTCTCGGCAACATCTGCGGCATTTTTTAAGACATACATCGCTGAACGAACCGTTTGGTTGGCCACAATGGAAACAAACTCGGTAGTCATCAACGATCCAGCAGTTTCATCTTCATAGTGCAGCAGCTCTTTGATTTCGCTAGCAGCTTCAGCGGTCATCAAACTCAAATATTTCGCTGTTTGTTTTTTATCCAGAGTATTCAGCAGGTCAACCGCATTATCGGTATACATTTGCGCCAACATATCAGCCGCATAGGCAGGGCGCATCTCTGAAAGATAGTCCACCATGTGTTCATCATCTTCTTCAATGACGTCAAACATGTCTGCCAATTCTTTCGGGGAAAGATACGTATAGACGATTTGTCGATCGGCTGCTTCTAGAGATTGGTAGAACTGACCCTGCTCGTAGATATGCAGATCCAAGAACGCCTCACGAAATCCCTGGATATCATTGTCTTTTAATGCTTGATTCAGTTGATCAAACCGTTCAGTTAATTCTTGATTTTCATCCAATCTCTTCACCTCATTTGTTATTGCCTATCCATGGCTGAGCAAACAGCGGCCATGTCTGCTGGTAAGGGCAGCTTAAAAGCCAACGGTTCATTCGTAAAGGGATGCTGAAATTGCAGCTGACAGCAGTGTAATGCTTGTCGTTTGATCCCAAGAGCCATTGTACCGCCATACATCTCGTCTCCTAATAAGGGACAACCGATTGCAGAAAAATGGACCCTTATTTGATGTGTCCTGCCTGTGTGTAACTGAATATCAACTAAAGCGCAATCTGAATTGCGTTGTTTTAGCCAATACTCCGTCCGTGCTTCTTTTCCTTCGTCACTGACCTTGCGTTTCAATAGTGACGTCAGGTCCCTAGCAATCGGCAGCTCAATCTCACCATGGGCAGAAAGTGCGGGCAGTTCACCAGCAACGAGGGCTTGATATTTTTTTACGACCTGCTTCTTTCGCAACTGGCTATCCAGCTTCGCATGGGCAAACCCATGTTTTGCAAAAAGCATCAATCCTGATGTGTCACGGTCTAACCGCGTGACTACATGAATCACTTGATCTTCATAGTGCTGCGCTTGATAGTAGGCCTTGACGCGATTGGCCATCGTGCCAGTCGGATGATATTGCGCAGGGATCGATGAGATTCCTGCTGGCTTATTCACGACTAACAGATGGGCATCTTCATACACGATCTCAATCGGTGTCGGGTCAGCCAGCATCGTCTCATGTTCCCCTTCGGGAGGAATTACAATAGTTACCCTATCATTTTGCGCCAAAGAAAACAAGACGTTTTGCTCGTGATCGTTGACAAATATCTTTCCGCCTTGAAATTTGATTTTTGCTAATAGTCCTTTGGACACCCCTTGTTCCTTCAAAAAGTATTTGACTTGCTGTCCTTGTCCAGTATAGTGATACGTAAATTCCATGGGTTTATTCTTCTCCAATAAAGGAATCTTTGACCCGATTCCAAAAATGCATATGCCGATAAGACGCAAAATGAATCCGTTCATCGGCAATACGGTAATAGATAGCATCGATTTCTTCTTGTTCGATGGTAAACTGATCGATCGTCACTAAATAGTCGGTGCTTTGCTGCAGTTGTACTTTGACCCATTCATGGTGACCCACGACGATCGGCGAACCAAGGGTCCGAAAGACACGATTGTTCAACGAAGCAATCTCTGCCAATTGAAAGGCATTGATACTTGGGTGCAAGACTGCCCCACCAACACTCTTGTTATAAGCAGTGGAGCCGGTGGGCGTTGAGATCGATAAGCCATCGCCGCGAAACTTTTCAAAGAGGTCTTCTTTAATAGAAATATCGGCAACCATCGTTCGATTGCCGCGCTTGATCGTTGATTCATTCAATGCTAGGAAATGCTTATCTGGTTTGCCATTCGCATAAGTAATACGAACATCTAATAATGGATAGCTGACGCTTTTTTGATGGTCATTGCACAAAGACTCGACTAATTCTTCCAATTCATAATCTCGCCAGTCCGTATAAAAGCCGAGGTGACCCGTGTGAACCCCTAAAAACTGCACTTGGTCCAACTTATGATTGTACAAGTGAAAAGCAGAAAGGAGCGTGCCATCTCCCCCAACAGAAATCACTAATTCAGGATTGTCTTGATCGATCTTATTTTCTGACTGTTCTAAAAGCGTAGTTAAACGCTTTGTCACTTCTACCGACTTGCTTTCTTGATTATGGACGATTGCCACGCGGATACCTTTCATTCCGTTTCCCCCTTTGGCAACGGGTTCTGATCATGTCCGCCTCGCTTGCCTTTCCCATGTGAAAATAACCGTTGTGCCTCTTGGATCTCTTCACGGATATTGGACATTTCTTCATCTAGCTGATAGGCGGCTTCTGCCGACCGACGCAGCCGTTCACTGATTTCAGCGGGAAACTCCCCTTGGTATTTGTAGTTTAGTGAATGTTCGATCGTTGCCCAAAAATTCATCGCTAGTGTCCGAATTTGAATCTCCGCTAAAATAATTTTTTCTCCATCGATCAATTGAACGGGATACTCGATCACTAGATGGTACGAACGATAGCCGCTGGCTTTTTTATTGGTGATATAGTCCCGTTCAATGATGACTTTCATGTCTTTGCGTGTTCGCAACAATTCAACGACTTGGTGAATGTCTTCCACAAATTGACACATGATTCGCAAACCGGCGATATCAGACATCTCTTCTTCAAGCCGATCCATTGCAATCCCTCGTAATTTGCTTTTCGTTAAAATACTATCCACTGGCTTGACACGACCCGTGACAAATTCAATGGGAACATGTTTGTTTTGTTCCCGATATTGTTTTCTTATGCCTCTTAATTTTACTTTTAATTCTGAAACCGCCTGTTCATAAGGCGCTAAGAATTCTTCCCAATCTCGAATCATTCTTCTCCCTCGATTCTGTTCATAACATACCCCTTATTCTACCATACTCTTGGAATAAAACTGAATGGACAGAAGTGCAGAAACAAAAGATTTTTTGTCTGATCCAATCGTTGCTGCTTTTCTTTGTATAGTTTCTTTGACGGAATAGTTGAAACAGCGTACACTATGGTTGCAATAGAAAGAGAGTGAAAATCGATGGTCGAACAAGTAGAGATTGAATATAAAACGATGCTGACGGAAAAAGAATACCACCAGTTGCTTACTTATTACAATTTATCAGAAACAGCCTTCAAGACACAGACCAATTATTACTTTGATACAGCAGACCATAAATTGCGGGAAAAGCAATTTGGTTTGCGTATTCGCACGACGACTACCCATGCGGAGTTAACACTAAAGACCCCCATTGAACATGGTCTACTAGAAACGACTGATCCTTTACCGAAGGAAATCGCTGCGTCATTAATTGATTCAGAAAAAATTCTATCTACGGGTGTAGTTGCTCAACGCTTAAGAGCAGCGAATATCGAACCTGATTCATTACGCATGATTGCAGCATTAAAAACGAGACGGGCGGAATTCCCGATCAAAGAAGGATTACTCGCTTTGGATGAAAGCTGGTATGGTCAGCAACATGATTATGAATTGGAGCTAGAAGTAAGCGAGCCGCTCCAAGGAAAGCTTGCCTTTCAATCGTTGTTGCACACCTTTGATATTCCTTACCGACCAGCAAAAAACAAGATCATTCGTGCTGTAGAAGAAAAATCATAGTAGGCTGCCCTTTTGCTTACTTTTTCCGCGTTTTTTTGCTATATTTAATAAAACATACTTATTTTGTTTTTCAAGATACGAAAGAATCTTAATTGGGGAGAGATTCAAATGATCGAACTATTTTTATTTATTAATCCGATTGGGCCTATTTGTTATGATATCGAAAAAGAGATTATCAACAGATTAAATACAAATCGCAAAAAAATCCATTTGCAGATCCTACCTTTCGTTAATTTATTTTCAGTAGGCGTCTCGATGGACTATTTGTCCATGAACAAGGCGGATTTGGTCTTGCGTAATGAACAGACAAACCAAATCTACGCTGCGTCACTGGACTATAAAGCAGCCCAGTTGCAAGGAAAAAAAATTGCTCGGGATTTCTTATTGAAACTGCAACAACGAATAGGGATCGAAAAACAGGAATATTGTGACACCTTAGTAAAAGAGCTATTTTCAGAAACGAACGGTGATTTAGAGATGTTCTTAGAAGACCGTACATCTGAGCTAGTGAAAAAGAACTTTGCCACCGACCAAAGGGTAGCGAAAGACATGGGCATCACGATCACACCTTCTGCTGTGGTGTATGATTTTTCAAGTGAAGAAGAATATGGTGTCCTCTTGGAAGGATCAGAAGAGCTAAAAAGTCTTCCACTTATCTTTGGCACAGCGACAGAGCTTGATACATTTTTACAAAGTGCACAATCCTTACAAGCACCAAAACTTTCCACGATTCATGAAATTGATCGCGGGTTGATTCTTTTATGAAACCCTATTCAATAGCAATGCTGCGCAATGAGCCAAACGATGACTTTACGTTTGGCTCGTTGCGCAGCGTTTTCATTGTGCGCGAACAAAAAACAAACCAATCCATTGTGGATTGGTTTGTACTGTTTCATTTATGCTTCGATTTCTTTAACGAGTGCTTCCAATTCATTCAAACGTTGCTCAAATACTTTCATCGCATCTTCAATATAATCTGCTTTCGTCATATCGACGCCTGCTTTTTTCATGACTTCGATTGGATAATCACTACGTCCGGCTTTCAAATAGTTCAAATAGTTGGTTAAGGCATCCGGTTCGCCAGCTAAGATTTTCTTCGCCAAAGCAGAAGCTGCGGAAAAACCAGTTGAATATTGGTAGACATAGTAATTGTAATAGAAATGAGGGATTCGTGACCATTCGAGACGAATCTCAGGATCTTTTTCAACTGATGGTCCGTAGTATTTCGCATTTAACTCGGCATAATTCTCGCTTAAGAATTCACTGGTCAACGGTGTTCCTTTCGCATCTTCTGCGTGCATGAAATGCTCGAACTCGGCAAATTGCGTTTGACGGAAAATCGTGCCTTTGAAACCATCAAGAAAATGATTCAAGACATAGGCTTTGACCCGTGGATCAGTCTCAGTCTGAAGCATGTATTCCGTTAATATATTTTCGTTCGTCGTCGAAGCGATTTCTGCTAAGAAAATCGAATAATCGCCATAGGCATAAGGCTGGTTATTCCTTGTGAAATAACTATGCACACTGTGCCCCATCTCATGAACAAGGGTGAAGAGTTGATCCAATCGATCATTCCAGTTCATTAAGATATAAGGCAGCGTGTCATAAGCACCTGACGAATAGGCACCACTGCGTTTGCCTTTGTTTTCAACGACATCGATCCACCGATTGCTGAAGGCTTCTTCAACTACAGCGAGATACTCTTCCCCTAATGGTTTTAGCGCTTCTTTCGCTTTTTCGACTGCTTCTTCATAGGTGTAGCGAATCGGTGCTTCCCCTAAAATCGGCGTGTACACATCATACATATGAAGTGTGTCGACAGCCAACAGGCGTTTTCTTAATGCCATATAACGGTGTAGTAACGGCAAATGTTGATTAACGACGTCCACTAACGTATCATAGACACTTTCAGGAATATGATTGGCACTCAAAGCGGCTTGGCGTGCGGAATCGTATTTACGGGCTTTGGCTTTAAAGTTGTGGGCTTTGATATTCGTACCTAAGGTTTGGGCAAAGGTATTACGGAATTGCTCATAGACGCCATAGAGACCTTTAAAGGCCGCTTCTCGAACAGAGCGATCTGTACTTTCCATCAACTCACCGTAGACACCATGTGACAGCTGCACTTTTTCCCCATTTTCGTCTTCAACGACTGGAAAATCCAAGTCAGCATTGTTTAAAACAGAGAAAATATTGCCAGGGGCACCAAAAATTTCGCCAGCACCGGCCAATAACGCTTCTTGATCGGCAGGCAAAACATGGGGCCGCTCGTTGATGGTTTTTTCGATCATATGACGATAAACTGCTAACTTAGGTTCTTGATCGAAATAGCCCCAAATCGTTTCATCGGACATCGTCAATAACTCGGGATCAAACCAAGCAACGGCTTCACTTACTTGCGCAACTAAACTGCTGGCTTTCGCATATAAGCCTTGATAAGTCGTATTAGCGGTGTCTTGGTCGTTTTTTAGATGGCTGTACACATACAGTTTCTCCAAGCGGCGAGAAAGATCTAAGACAAATTCTAAAGCGGCTAAAAAGGCTTGCGGACCGTCTGCTAAAGTGCCTTGGTAACGGCTGGCTTCTTTGACCTGTGCTTGAATTTCTTGAAATTCTATGTCAAAAGCCGCATCATCGGCATAGATTTTCGTTAAGTCCCACGTTTTTTCGACTGGGATCGATTCACGTGCTGGTAATTGTTTTGTTTCTGACATTCCCTTCACTCCTTGTTCATTGGTTAAAAATATCTTATCACACTTTTCAACGAAACCAAATCATTGGCTTGAAAAAGAAACCGAATTTTCTAAATATTGGCATTCTTGAAAGATTTCTCGCAATATTTCTCTTTGATCAAGCAAAGGAAAGTGCCATTGCCAATGCAACTGCCTCAGCCGGATCAACCACTGCTCAAAACTAATGGGACAATCACTTAAATAGAGAAAGCGAAAAATCAGTATGCGGTGTTCAAATAAAATGCCAAACCGACTTTCACAGTAGCACCACAAAGGCAGCTGTGAGACATTCCCATTCAACGGGTATACTATTTCTTGAATCTCTCTGATTTTGGGCAGTTTATTTCGTAGTTTTCGAATCACCCACAACCGATAATCGGTCGCTACCCATTCAGAAAAATTGTGGGTCTTCGATCCTTCTGTTTCGCACAAAGGTCGAAGTGTCTCTTTCCTGTAAGGCTCCCCTTTTTGTGTAGCAATTCGTCGACTGCTTACCCCTTCTTGATAATGCCATTTGATTTGGTGCAGCCTCACTAATGCCTGATTTCGCGTATCAATGAGCCACAAGCAAAAGCCAGTAGACTGATAAGTACAGCAAGCTTTTACCAAAAACGACCACTGGCGTTTCGGATACAATTTGGTCCCGAGGATCCACCAAGGCTGATAGCCGTTTGCTAAATAAGTGGTGGTTCGTTCCAGAAATCGTGAAAACTTGAGGGAAGAACACTGGACTTCAATGGCGATATTCTTGTAACAAAGGTCAGGACACTGTTGGAGTTTAGGCAAAAAGGCTTCGATTTCAATCCCTGTATCTTGAAACCACTCAAACAAAAGTTGTTTTGCTTCCAAATGTTCCTTCGTCTCCCTTTCACTGTACGTCTGACAATCAGTACTGGTTTGATGGGCAAAGTGGGGCTGTCGCTTTGGTCCCTGCCTCAAAATCACTTCTTTCTGACATCCTGGGCAATAAAAAGGGCCCGATGATTTCTTTCTCCCTTTCGCTGCAATAACTTCTTTTCTTTGGTTCAACGCTTTCAGCATCTGGCTCACCTCAATAAAAGATACGCCATTTTCTTTAATCACAATTGAAAAAGCCAAGAACATTGTCAAAATGTCCTTGGCTGGAAATGATTTTCATTCATTAATCATTCTTGAAGTAGAAACGAGTCAATTCAAGTGCATCGTTTTCCATAATCAACTCACCGTATTCAGATAAAACCTCTGGCGTCACTGACGTCCGTTGAGCAAACTCCATCAAATAAGAAAGTGCATTTTCTACTTCAATATCAGTAACATCTGCATCCATGAATCGAATTTCAATATAATAATGGTTGCCCATTTGGTAAAGATTGGTTGCAACAGAATCCAAATATACTTCGGATGCCAATTGAATCATATCTTCGAATCGCAACAACTCGAATACAAAACGATTGCCGATATCTTCTGCTTGCTCTGACTCTTGTAATTGAGCCGCCACATGCTTTTTCAACATATCGGTAATGTCTTCATTCGCTTCATCGTTCATCTCATCAAAATTTTCCATTCCTTCTGGTGGAAGATTTTTGCTAATAAACAATTCTAACCCATCGCCTTTAGGCAAGACTTGGAAAGTTACAGCTTCACTGCCTTTAAATTCTTCGTCAATATCAACTTCTTCAAGAATACTATAAAAGAAGTTTTCAATTTCATTGTGATTTCCTAGAAGGTCAAGAAAAGTGATGCCTCTCGCAGCTAAGTCTTCACTTTTGATCAATACACGAATGGTGTTTTCATTGATATGTTCCATTTCCATATTAGCTACACCTCACTTTTGCTACTCACTATAGGTTCATTGTATCGAAACCTGATAAAAAGTAAAGAGAAAACGAATATCCTCTTAAGAAAAACGTAAAAACTCAAAAAAAGACTCACTTTCTACGAGAAAGCGAGTCGATGAAGTCAAATTTATAAGCCTGCCATTAATTGCGCTTGTCTTAGTTCCAGTTGGCGAACATCCCTTGGTAAAAACCGACGAATTTCATCTTCGTTAAACCCAACTTGCAATCGTTTTTCATCAATCATGATTGGCCGACGCAATAATCCTGGATTTTCTTGAACAAGTGTCAATAAATCTTTTAGGGGCAGGTCATCTAGATCCATATTCAACTTTTGGAATACTTTGGATCTGGTGGAAATAATTTCTTCTGTGCCATCTTCTGTCATCTGTAGAATTGCCTTAAGCTCAGAAATATTTAACGGTTCTGAAAAAATATTTCTTTCAACAAAAGGGATTTCGTGCTCTTGTAACCACGCACGAGCTTTGCGACAAGATGTGCAACTTGGGGAAGTGTATAGTGTCAACAACGTGCATCTCTCCTTTTTAATTTTCAATCAAGCAAGTCCTGTGCCCTCGCTTGATTTCAATTATACAGGTTTAACTAAAAAAAATCTAGTCTAAATCTCATATTTTTTAATAAAACTCGAAAGTTATATTAAAAGCGAAACCTCTTAGGCAAAAGGTTTCACACAAAAACTTTGTTTTTAAATGAGAAAACTCAAATTTTTTTTTAATATTACTTCTTTTATACAACAGTGTGTCAAAGGTGTATCAAAAAGATGTCAGAATATTAAAATACTCTTTTAGTTGAATCGCGCGTTTTTTAATTTCCTATCTGTAATTACATGTGTAATCAAAATACAAGGAGAAAAACCAAGTCCATGGCTCAATCGTTTTCAAAGGAAAAATTTCACGAACCATTGTTGCCTTCAAACCGATAGGGCTACAATAAAAATATATGTTATTTTTTTCAGAGAAGATTTTCAGCTCATCCCTTCAATCTTGATTCAATTGTATCACATTCCTTTTTAATCAGAAAACCATACAAGCATTTCTGTCATAATCGACATTAAAACAGCAGGAGAAATGAATATCTGCTTATAAATGAAAAGGGTTTCTCACAAAAATTTAGTGAAAAACGATCAACCCAAGAAGCCCGTCTTTTTATGCTTTTTCCTGACAAAACATAAAAAGGCTAGGGCTTTCTTGAATGGATCGTTCCTTTTTTCTAAGAGAGAGACGGTTCCCCATCACGAGCGAATTGCGCATCATGCAATGCGCGATAATGTCCCCTTTTCGCCATCAATTCTTCATGGGTTCCTTCTTCCAAGATGCCTTTTTCACTAACGACAATGATTCGTGTTGCATGTTTGATCGTCGCAAGACGATGAGCAATGATCAAGGTTGTGCGACCATCTGCCAATGAATTCAAGGATTCTTGAATCACTTGCTCGGTTTCCGTATCTAACGCTGATGTTGCTTCATCTAATATCAAAATCGGCGGATTTTTCAAGAACATCCGAGCAATCGCTACCCGCTGCTTTTGGCCACCGGATAATTTGACTCCTCGTTCACCAATGACTGTATCCAACCCATCTGTCATTTGATCGATGACTTTTTCCAAGTGTGCTAACTTGACTGCCTTTAGAATCTCTTCTTCTGTTGCATCGAGTTTGCCATATGCAATATTTTCTCGAATCGTTCCTGGGAAAAGAAAGACATCTTGCTGGACAGTCCCAATCTGCTGACGTAAAGAAGCCAAGGTCATCTCCTGAATATTGATGCCATCGATCGTAATAGCACCTTCCGTGACTTCATAAAAACGTGGCAAGAGATTGCATAACGTGGTTTTCCCTGAACCACTTTGTCCTACGAAGGCGATCGTCTCGCCGGCTTTGATCGACAAATTGATGTGATTCAAGACTTTTGTCGCATCCGCATAAGAAAAAGAAACATCATGGTAGACGATATCTCCTTTTAATGATTGAACGGCCCGTGCCCCTGGTTTGTCTTTGATCGTCGGTTCTTTATCCAATTCTTCCGTCAATCGTTTGAAGCCGGCGATTCCTTTGGGATAACTCTCGATCATCGTATTGACCTTCTCAATTGGTCTAACAAAGACATTCGACAATAAAATAAACCCTACAAACTGGCCATTCGTCAGTTCACCGCGAATCACGTAGTAAGCACCAAAAATTAGAGCAAACAAGTTGATCAAGCGAATCAGGAAGTAATTGTACGCTGAACTGATCGCCATTACCTTATAAAAAAGGATCTTTGATTGACGATAGATTTCGCTCAATCCATCAAAGCGTTTGTGTTCGAACGTTTCATTGGCAAACGATTGAGTCACCCGAATGCCGCTGACAGATGCTTCCACTCCGGCGTTGAACTCACCGAGGTTGTCATAGATCTGTGTGTTGACTTTGGTCATTTTCTTGTTGAAAAAAACTAAGGCAATCGTAATCAATGGAATCAACGCAAATGTCGCTACCGCTAATTGAACATGCATATTTAACATCAATAGGAATGAACCGACTAAAGTCATGATGGTAATAAAAACATCTTCTGGCCCATGGTGAGCGACTTCAGAAATTTCAAAGAGATCCGTAGTCAAACGACTGATCAGCTTGCCAGTCTTTTGATTGTCATAATATTCAAAAGATTGCGTTTGCAGATGTCGAAACAGTTCTTGACGCATATCTGTTTCAATATTGACCCCAAGTTTATGACCATAAAAAACTACGATATATTGCAACACAGTATTGATCACATAAAACAAGAACAAGCCTAAGCAAGCCAATAGTATCAGGCGAAAGTTGTTCTGGGGCATGATCTTATCGATTACTTGGTTGACGGCTACGGGAAAGGCCAGTTCTAATAAACCAGCAAATACCGCACAAGTAAAATCCAACATAAATAGTGACCGATACGGTCGATAATAACGGAAAAACCTTTTTAACACATTTCCCCCTCCTCAATAGCTTTCATTATAAGCAACTCTTTGAAGAAATGCAAAATGAGAAACATGTGAAAATGGGTAAAATTCACTATAATTTTGAAAACCTATCAAGACGCGGATTTCTAAAAATAGTAAATAAAACCTTTATTTCACAAGGTTTTTCCTCTTTTTTTTAGAGTCATAATAGCTTATGATTGATTCGAAAACAAACTGAAAATTTTCACTAACTCTGAAAGGCGTGTCTCTTTTGATCACTAGTATTCTTTTTGATGTCGATGATACCTTATATGACCAGCAGCAACCATTTCGTAATGCCGTAACCTCATGCTTCCCACAAATTGCCCCCAAAGATCTAACCGCTCTTTACTTACGGTTTCGGGTGCACAGTGATGAGCAGTTTGGACGGGTATTGGCCAATGAATGGACACTAGATCATTTTCGCTATCACCGACTGACGCATTCATTAACGGATTTAGGATACTTACCTATTAAAATGGAAGAAAGCTGTAAATTCCAGCTGTGTTATGAACAAGAACTAGATGCCATTACGCTACATCCTGAAGTTGAGTCAACCTTAAACTATTTGTCTAAATTACCAATCAAGTTAGGGATTATTACTAACGGTCCCACCGACCATCAACAAAAGAAATTGGATCAGTTGCAATTGACTCGATGGATCAAACCAGAGCATATGATCATTTCCCAAGCAACTGGCTATCAAAAGCCGCAACTAGAAATTTTCCAATTGGCAGAAACCGACTTTGCTCTTGATCCAGAAACGACACTGTACGTTGGTGACAATTTTGATAATGACGTGGTCGGCTGCAAAAAAGCCGGTTGGCAAGCCTTGTGGTTCAATCATCGTCTCCGTCAGGCCCCTAATGGATTGGAAGATTTGCCAGATGTGTCTATCACCGCTTTCTCGCAACTCCAAGGAAGTATTGACACGCTCTTGCAGCTTCCTGCATACGCCTATAGCTAAAAAACATGGACCTTCGCTTCAAGCGGGTCCATGTTTTTTTAATGCTTAATTTTCTTCACCGATACTCAAAATCAGACGAATATCTTCTTCGGTCATTTGTTGCAGCTGTGTTTCGTTGCCTTGGATCACTTTTTGAAAAAGTTCTCGTTTTTCTTGTTGCAGTGCATCCATTCGTTCTTCAATGGTTCCTTCAGCAATCATTCGCCAGACTTCGACAACATTTTTTTGACCGATCCGATGGGCTCGTCCAGCGGCTTGTTCCTCCACCGCCGGGTTCCACCACAAATCGTATAAGATTACGGTGTCTGCACCGGTCAGATTCAGTCCTGTTCCTCCTGCTTTTAATGAGATCAAGAAGACATCTTTTTCACCACTATTGAAGGCATCGACCATCGTCAAACGATCTTGTGGCGGGGTACTGCCGCGCAAATAAAAGGATTCAAATCCTTCTTGTGCTAGCTCTTCTTCAATGATCGAAAGCATGCTAGTGAATTGAGAAAATAGCAGTACCCGACGACCATTTTCTTTGGCTGCTAAGAGTAAATCTTTTACCTGTTCAAGTTTCCCAGAAGAACCTTCATAATCCTCCACGAATAATCGTGGGTCGCAACAGATTTGCCGCAGTCGAGTCAAACCAGCTAAGATACTGATTCGATTTTTACGGAAAGACGTAGAATCCATTTGCGCGATTTCTTCCCGCACTTGCCGCAAGTACGCCAAATAGATTTTCTTTTGTTCTTCTGTAAGGACACTGTAATAATTTGTCTCCAATTTTTGCGGCAAATCATGCAGCACGGATTTTTTGTCTCTTCGCAAAATAAAAGGTTTGATCATTTTCGCAATTTCTTGTGTGGACAGTTCTTTAAATTTCTGTTTGTTCGGGAAAAAGCCTGGCATAATCATTTGGAACAAGGACCACAATTCTTCTAGATTGTTCTCGATTGGTGTGCCACTGAGGGCGAACCGCTGTGGAACTTCCAAGGATCGCAAGGCCTGTGCCGTTTTGGTCGCACTGTTTTTGACCATTTGCGCTTCATCTAAAATCAAACAAGTCAGATCTAGTGCTTGATAGGCATCAATATCTTGCCGCAAACTTGCATAAGAAGTGATGCGGACGTCCGCTGGCTGCGCCATCTGCCCTTCGCGCTCTTCTTTCGTTCCGCTGATGACAGTCGCTGAAATCGTCGGCGCAAAACGTTTGATCTCTTGTTGCCAGTTGAACGTTAGACTGGCAGGTGCCACGATCAATGCATTCAATTTTTGTTTCTCTTGTTTTTCTGAAAGTAAGTAGCTAATCGTCTGAACGGTCTTCCCTAACCCCATTTCATCAGCAAGAATGCCGCCAAATTGATAATGACTCAACATTTTTAGCCAACGAAAGCCAACTTCTTGGTACTGCCGCAACTCAGCTTGCAAGTTTTCTGGCAGCTGCGCCTCAAAGTTTTCTGGGTGAATTAAGTCTTCCGTCATTTGCTGAAAGCCCGCGCTAAAGCTGGCTTGATCAGCAAACTGCTCTTGCAGGAGCAGCCCTTGATTCATAGGAACTTGGATCGCCCCATCCTTCGCTTCGAGTGAAAGACGCAATTTTTTCAGGGCAGCACTTGCTTCTTGAAACTCTTCGGATTCCAATGAAAGGACTTGCCCATTTTCTGTGGTATAAAATTGCGCAGATTGCAACAGACTCCGCAAAACATCGTTGATCTCTGATTCTTGAATGCCGCTAACATCAAACTTGATATCTAACCAAGAACCATTTTCTTCGATGACGATTTCTGGACGATGATGTTGGGCATCAAGATAGAGTTCCCGCAGCTTCTTGCCGATGCGAACTTCACCTAGTTGTCTCAACACCGGGATCTCTCTTGTGAAAAAGGCATAGAGTTGTTCACCTATCGGGAGGTTTTTTTGCCAGTTCTTACTGCTAGCTTGATAGCCAAAGGTTTCAATAATGGCTTCGATCCGTGCTTCTTGTTGGAAATCACGTAAAATCTCTGGATGATTTTCTGGCATGTATTGATGTTTTTCATCACTTGAAAAAACGACTTCTCCATAAGTAAAATCAACTTGTAGATCTACTTGACCTTTGATTTTCCGCAAGGAGAAAACTGCTTTCAATTCAGATTCTTCGATGTCATTTTGAACCTCAGGAGCCACTTGGACACGCCCAATTTTTCGCAAATAAGGCAAAACTTTCATAAAGAGATTCGCCAGCTCTTCTTTTGGATAATCAATGATTGGCTGTTCAAAACGTTTAAACAGCTGCTGCATCGTGACATAGATCTCCTTTTGCTCGACAGTCAATTCATAAAAGGTTCCATCCAACAGCCCCCAGTTATAATAACTTAGTAAGTGGTCGAAGTCTTTTACGAACTGCAGCGGAAAATGATCCGCTTCTTTTGTAACTGAAAACGTCAATGGTTCTCCCGATTGGAAGTCTACTTGGCTGACCTTGGTTTCACCAATGGTAATTTGCGTGTAGACATCATTGAATTGCAATAGCAGTTCCTTGCCGAATTCAACGGGCAGCAGCAAGTATTTTTTGTCAAGTTTGCCATTGATTTGAATGCCTGCTTGCCCCATTAATTGCTGGGTTTGCGAGATTCCTGCCAATCGATTTAATAAAGCTTGATTTTTCTCATCAAAGGCATCTGGAGAAAGGAAAAAGGTCTGTTGCTTATTGGTCGCATAGTGCTTGTTTTCTTGATACATTTGTAAAAATTTGTAAATGTCTTTGACGACATAAGTCCTGGCCGTGCCGCGATGGCCAACTTTCAAAGAGACGCCTAAAATATCCATCTCTTGATGATATGGATTTGTCGCAATCGTATCTACCCGAAATTCAATCTGTAATGGTTTACTCGCTTCTTTTTCACTGTTTAAGCGGGCAAAACCATTGGAAAACATCTCTGAAGCAGAAAAGGCTTTTTTGATGGGGGTTTGTTCATTGATTTTTCGTGTTTTTCCTTGTTTGCGTAAATAGAGTTCGACGGCCACCGTATGTTTGCAATAATGGTGCTCTTCCCAATAAGGACATTGGCAATAATCCACTTCTTTGGCAGTAGCATCCAAAGTAACTAAATACAATTCTGTTCCTAGTACTTCTGCGTGCCACACATTTTTCTCTTTATCCGGTGTGACAGACAAGACACGACCTTCATTAACGTAGGTTCTACCTCGCTCAATTACTTTTTCTGGAATACTCCACTTCATAAGAGCCCTCCTCTCCTTATTCTTTTATTCGGATCCGGCTTTGCCCGCTGCCGTTAGTTTCTACGAAAACTTGCTGCAGGATCCTTGCCCGCAGTTCTCGAACATGACTGATGATCCCAATCATGCGTCCTTCATTTTCGATCATTTCTAATGCTTCCATCGCCATTTCCAATGATTCTTCATCAAGCGAGCCAAAGCCTTCATCGATGAAGAGTGCTTCGATCTCAATCCCGCCAGCTCGTTGCTGGATCACATCTGCCAAAGAGATCGCCAACGCTAAGGCTGCAATAAAGCTTTCGCCACCTGACAGCGTATGAGCTCTTCTGACTTGACCGGCATTATCGTCATAGATATCGATCTCTAATCCTGTTGAGCTCCGATAGCTCCCGACTTTATCTGCTAATTCAAATTGATAACGGCCGCGGGTCAAACGGGCCAAGCGTTCGTTGGCGACATCTAAGATATCCGTCAAAAATTGCTGTAGTACATACCGTTCCAAACTGGTTTTTTTGACGTTTTCACCGTTGATAGTTTCTGCTAATTGCTGAAGTTGGCCTAATTGGGCAAGTTCTTCGACATTTTGCTGATAAATGACTTGCAACTCTTCAAACAACCGTTGATTGCCATTGACTTTCTCCTGTTTGCGGACTGTTTCTTGCTGTAATTCCTCCATCACAGTCTGCAACTGAAGGTAGGCCGTTTCCAATTGGTTTAAATCTATCGTAGCTTGCTCTTTTAACTGCGCATCTAACAATGCTAGCCGTTGCTGAACAAACGCCGTTTCTTGCTCATAGGTTTTGATTTCTTCTGAGAGAATGGTTCTTTGAGGGGCTTGGGCAATCAAGTCCCGCATCGTTTCTTCAGTCATACCAGCTTCTTGGAGTCGCTGCGTCAGTCGTTGCTCTGCTTTTGTCTTAGCCGCTTGCTTTTCTTCAAAAAATTGCTGCAGATTTTTCAGCTTCTCTGAAAGGATCGCTTGTTGCTCGTTTATCTGCGCTTCTTGTCGGGCATCCGCCTCGATTTGTTGCGTATATTCCATTAGTAAACCATTGGTTTCTCCTAAATCAGCTTGTAATTGTTCATACGTTGCGCCTGCAAGTTGTTCCTGCAAAGAAGCCAATTTCCCCTCCGCAAGCTGGCGCGCTTCTTGAGCTTTTTTCACTTGCTCACTGACTTGCTGATAGGACTCATTGAATGTTGCTAGCTGCTCATTTACTGCCTGATGTTTCTTCTGCGCTTCTTCATAAGAAGCGGCTTTTTGTTGATTAAACGATTGCCGTTTCTTTAGTTCCGCTACCGTCGTTTCCTCGGTAATCGCCTCTTGGTTTTCTATCGGCTGCAAGGCAGCAAATGCCTGTTGAACTGCAGTCCAAGCTAATTCCACTTGCTTCTGCGCAGCAGCACTGGTGGCTTGCCATTCGCTGATTCGCAATGTGGCTTGCTCCTGCAGCGTTTGATTTGCCGATACTTGCTGTTGGATCTTCGTCAATTTTTCTTGTGTTTGCTCAAGTCTTTGCTCACTGGCAATGATGTCTTCGATGCGATAGGTCGTGTGCTCCTGTGTATTCGGATGATCCAAGGATCCGCAAACCGGACAGGGTTCATTTTCTTCCAGTAAAAGGCGAAGCCGAGCAATTTGCATTCGAGCATTTTGACTGGTCTCTTGTTTTAGCGTTTTTTGCAGCTCCAGCAAGGATGCTGTCAATTGCTGTTGTTCAAGGACTAACTCCGAATGAATTTGTTGCTGTTCCCCTGCTTTTTGCTCGGCTTCATGAATCAGCATTTTTGCCTGCTGCCATTTTTCTACCTGAGCCTGCGTTTCTACCAATTTCACCGCTTCTGCTTGAAACCCTCGCAAGGTGTCGATTTCTTCTGCAAGATGCTGTGCTTGCGTTTTGGCACGTGCTTGCGCTTGATTTATTTTCGTTAACTCGATGGTCTGTTGTTGTGCGGCTTTTTCAAGCTGCTCCACTTCTTCTTGCTGGGCTTGTGTGCGCTGTGCTAGCGGGATCTGCTGCTGGATTCGTTGAACTTTTTGACTAGCAGCTTCCTGTTTTTTCTTGATGCCGTCAATCAACGATCGTTGGTCTTGCCAGCTTATTTGTTGCTGCTGAATTTCTTGCAGTTGCTGCTTTGTTTCGTTGATTTGCTGAGCAGCTTGCTGTGCTTCTTTCACGCGTTCTTCTTTTTGCTGCATGATTTCTTGATGTTCAAGCACCCACACCAACTGGTTCAACTGGGCTTTTTTCTGAGCGATCTCGGTTTTTTTAGCATGCAGCTCTCGGGCTTTTTCTTGTAGACCTTGCCTTTCGATCCGCGCATTTTCGATTTCTTTTGCACGGTAAAAAGCCTCTTGCGCAGCTTTCATTTCTTGCATTGTCTGGTCTTTTCTCTGCAATAACTGCTGAAGTTGGATCTGTTGTTTTTCTAAATCTTGCCCCCACAAAGTCAGACATTCCGTAACCGTTAAAATTTCCTGCTCTTCTTCCCATTCAAAACGCTCCATGATCTGCGAAGCGACTAGTTGCTGATGTTCAAGCTTTCTGCTTTGCGCTTTGACTTGTTCTTTTAGCCATTCATTAAATTGCTGGTACATTTCCGTACCAAATAGATTTCGCAAAACGCGTTCTTTCTCATTACTGCTAGCAATCAGAAAATTACGAAATTCTCCTTGCGGCAACATCATGATTTGAAAAAACTGTTTGGCATCCAGTTGCAGCAGATCCTTGATAAACGTATCAACCTCTGTCCGTTTACTGATCTGCTTTTTCTCTTTGCCATCTGCGTCAAAAATCGTCAATTGAACTTTTGCCGTTTGGTTGGTGACCCCGTCACCACGTTTTTTTGCTAACGTTTGTTCCGGTTTCCGTTGGATCTGGTAGGTAAAACGCTGATGTTCAAAAGTAAACGTGACGCTGGTCTCTTCGGTTGGTGAAGCAAACATCGAACGCATTTCTTTGCCTGAACGCAGATTCCCCGATGTTTCACCAAATAAGGCAAATGTCATTCCATCGAAAATCGTCGTTTTTCCTGCACCAGTTTTACCGCTGATCAAAAACAACCCGCCAGCTTGCAGCTGACTGAAATCCAATTTTTCATCGATGAATGGCCCAAAATTTTTCATTTGTAAAGACTTTGGTTGCATGACTATTCCCTCTTTTCCACGACAAATGCTTCATTTAACCCTTGTTCGATCCATTTGGTTTGTGAATCGAGCAATGAATCTCCTGTCATCTCTTGAAAGAAATGACTGATCAAAGTCTGTGGATCGGTTTCTCGTGTCGTTATTTGTCTTTTTTTTGTCTGTTCCCGTCCATTCAACCGTTCGACAGATAAAACAAACGGATAAATTTTTCGCAACTGATTCATCATATTTGGGATCACAGCACGATCCGTCAGCAGAAAATGCCAAAACGCCTCACGATCCAGATCACGGTAAAAAACCGGATCGATCAACTCCTCAAAGGACGCCGTCAGCTGCTGGATATCCCTTTTTGGTGTCAGCGGAATAAATTCATTGGTATCTTTTACGGTATCAACAAGATAGATCCCTTTTTGGTTCGTCCGTTCAGAAAGAGAAAATTTCAGCGGTGAGCCGCTGTAGCCGATTTTCGGATGTTTCAGAGCCGTATTGGCATGTAAATGGCCTAAAACCACCCGATCAAAAGGTGCAAAAGCGGTGGTCGGCACACTGTCCAATCCGCCAACTTGAATTTTCGTTTCAGAATCCGTTTGGCTAGCGCCCGCCACAAAAAAATGGGTCACTAACACTTGTTTTTTTGACGAATCAAAGTGCTTGGTCATCTCCTCAATCACTCTTTGGACACTATCTGAAATTTTCATTAACGGTTCGTCAAAAAATATCCGGGCCTCGATCGGTTCGAAATAAGGCAGTAAAAAGAATTGTGTATCGTCAAACTCAACCGGTTGTAAACTTTGTTCGATGCTAGTGGACAGATAAAAACGTGTTTGTTGAAACCACTGACTGCCGGTTTCTAGCCGCGTTGGGCTATCATGGTTTCCTGAGATAGCCAATAATGGCAGTTCATTCGTTAAATTGATTTCAGCGATTTTTTCATTTAGTAATTTGACTGCATCAACAGCAGGAACAGAACGATCATAAAGGTCCCCCGCAATGACGATGGCATCGACCTTTTCTGTTCTTGCTAGCGCTATGATTTGATCAATGATTGCTCGTTGGTCTTCCAGCAGATCATAGCCATGTAGTTTTTTTCCGATGTGCCAATCAGCTGTATGTATAAAGCGCATTTCTTCACCTTCTTAAAAAATATCCTTCCAATCATTATACCACTTTCCCTGATAGTTAGACATCTCTCTTCCAGCGAAATTTCATTTACCACCCATTTTTGATAAAAATAGCGAACACCTGACATCATTATGTTGAAATGTTTTTTCAATTATAAATTTATATCTTGAAATATAATTACACTTCATTTACAATGAGTGTGAAATCGAATTCAACAATCGCTTTCATCACTATTTTATAAAGAAAGGAGAAACGATATGCTAGCAATAGGACTCATGTCAGGAACCAGTTTGGATGGGATCGACGCTGCTTTAGTAAAAATCAACGGCTGCGGTACCGAAACTGACGTTCAGCTGATGGAAATGGTTACTCTGCCCATTGGTGAAGAATTGAAGGAACAAATAAAAACCGCTTGTGATCCGGTGGAATCAAATGTTCCCCTCATCTGCCAATTAAATACTGAATTAGGGTATCAATTTTTGAAAGCGTGTCAAATCCTCTGCCAAAAAGCCGGTATTGAAGAAAAAAGCATTGATTTTGTTGCCAGCCACGGACAAACGATCTGGCACTCCCCCGATGCTGATCCAGCGAAAAACAGCACCTTGCAAATTGGCGAACCTTCGATTATCGCTTATGGCTTACAAACGAAAGTCGTTGCCGATTTTCGAGTGATGGATATGGCTGCTGGTGGTCAAGGCGCCCCTCTTGTTCCTTATACAGACTATCTGCTCTATCAATCAGACACCAAAAATCGTTTGCTGCAAAATATTGGCGGCATCGGCAATGTTACTGTACTACCAAAAAGTGGCGGCTTAAAGGAGCTGTATGCCTTTGATACAGGTCCAGGGAATATGGTCATCGATGAATTAATGGTTCAGCTATTCGGTCAGCCTTATGATGCGTTTGGTGAAACAGCCCGAGCGGGAGCAA
Source organism: Enterococcus sp. OL5 (assembly GCF_006491895.1). Lineage (NCBI taxonomy): Bacteria > Bacillati > Bacillota > Bacilli > Lactobacillales > Enterococcaceae > Enterococcus > Enterococcus sp. OL5. The sequence continues at coordinate 223,763 of NZ_VHIL01000004.1, read as the reverse complement.
TTATACCCACCTTGCAAAAGGAATTAAGAACTCATTTTTATTTGTCCCAGCAACCGCCGAAAAGCACCGGGCGTGAGCTTTTTGGAAAACAATTCGTGCAGCAGTTATTGACCAAGTATCCCGAAGCAGCACCTGAAGACTTGGTGAGGACTTTAACCGATTTCACCGCTTTTTCCATCGCTGACAGTTACCAACGGTTCATTTTTCCTCAGTTGGGAACAAACGATATGGAAGTGATTCTCTCGGGCGGCGGTGCTCATAATCATCTGCTGATTGAGCTGATCCAAGGCTATTTACCCGAGTCAGTAGCCGTTGTAACACAAGATGACATTGGCGGTTCGAACGATGCCAAAGAAGCGGTGGCTTTTGCCATCTTAGGAAATGAAACCCTTCACAGCCGTGTCAATAATGCCCCTGCAGCAACCGGGGCAGCCCAAGGCGTGATTTTAGGAAAAATCATTCCGAATCCATGGGAAGTAAAAATGTGAAACACCTTAGGAGGATAAACCATGTTAGATAAATTCACTCAATTCATCGAACGCCATCTGGCAGGACCGATGGAAAAACTTGGCAGCCAGCGTCATTTGCGAGCGGTTCGTGACGGGATCGTTTCAACATTGCCATTGATTATCGTCAGTTCGTTCTTTATGATTTTAGCCTTTCCACCGCTGCCTCAAAGTTGGGGCATCTATCAATTCTTGTCTAGCAATGCCACAACGATCTTATTGCCTTATCGAATGACGATGTACATTATGAGCTTGTATGCGGCATTTGGGATTGGATACAGTCTTTCTCGCTCTTATAAGCTTGATGGACTTTCTGGTGGGATCCTAGCTACGACTGCCTTTTTACTGACCTTCACCCCGGTCAATATCCCAGCAGAAGCTTTGGATGCTGCTGGAACGGTCGGCTTTGTCTTACCAATGGCCAATTTAGGGAGTGCTGGAATGTTCGTGGCGATCATCACCTCGATCCTTGCTGTTGAGATCTATCGATTAACGGACAAATCGAAATTTAAAATCACGATGCCAGAACAAGTCCCACCAGCAGTCGCTCGCTCTTTCGAAGCCTTGACCCCTACTTTAGTCATTATTTTAGGAATGGGCGCGATCACTTACTATATCGGTTTTGACTGGCACACGATCGTTGCAAAAGTCGTCGATCCTTTAGTCAGTGCCGCAGATACCTTGCCAAGTGTGCTTTTGATCACCTTCTTGACGACCTTCTTCTGGTCATTCGGGATCCATGGTGCTTCTATCGTTGGGTCACTGGCTCGTCCATTATGGTTACAGTTGTTAGAAGGAAATACCACAGCGCTTGCTTCAGGAGATATGATTCCCAATATCGCAGCCGAACCATTTTATCAATGGTTCATCTGGATCGGTGGGGCGGGTTCAACGATTGGTTTGGCTATCTTGTTAGCGTTTCGCACCAAATCGGAATTCGGTTCAAAACTAGGAAAAACAGCCTTAATCCCAGCTATTTTCAACATCAACGAACCACTGATTTTTGGTACACCGATCGTTTTGAACCCAATCTTGATCCCACCTTTCATCATTGCACCACTGATCAATGGCGTCATTGCGTGGGTCGCTACCTCAGCTGGTTTAGTCAATGCAGTTACGGTCAATGCCCCTTGGACATTGCCTGGACCCATTGGCGCTTTCTTAGCGACTGGCGGCGATTGGCGTGCGATCGTGCTAAATGTTCTTTTGATTCTTTTATCGATCCTGATCTATTACCCATTCGTAAAAATCTATGACAAAAACGAATTGGAAAAAGAAAATCAACCAGTCGCACAATAATGTGTAAATAACGGTCGTACGAAGTACCCACCAAGACAAACAGAAGAAGCGGTCCTCAGCAGCTTTTTCCAATGCCAAGAGGTGCTTCGTGCGGTTTTTTTAGAAAGAAGGAAAACCATTGAAACGAGAAATTGGCCTTTCGATTTACCCCGACCATAGCGATCCGTTACTGGATCAAGACTATTTAAAAAAAGCTGCTGCCCTTGGTTACTCTCGCTTATTTATGAGTATGCTAGAAGTCAGTGAAGGCAAAGAGACCGTCAGAAAAAAATTCTCTTCGATTATCGGTTTTGCCAAGAACCTTGGCTTTGAAACGATATTAGATATTTCGCCAGCTGTTTTTAGTGATCTGGCGATCTCTTATGACGATCTTAGCTTCTTTGCAGAATTAGGTGCGGACGGTATCCGCTTGGATCAAGGGTTTGATGGCAATAAAGAAGCCCAGCTGACCTTTAATCCATTTGGCTTGGCGATTGAATTGAATATGAGTAATGATGTGAACTATTTAGAAAATATCCTTTCTTACCAAGCCAATGAACCTTTTTTATATGGCTGCCACAATTTTTACCCCCAACGAGGCACAGGCTTAACGGAGGCTTTTTTCCGCAGCTGCAGCCAACGTTTCAAAAAATATGGGTTGAAAACAGCCGCCTTCATCACTAGTCAATCAGCCAAAATTGGTCCTTGGGAAGTCAATGATGGTCTGCCAACCTTAGAATCTTGTCGCGATTTACCATTGGCGCTGCAAGGAAAGCTGCTTTTTGCTTCTGGGTTGATCGATACGGTGATTATTGGCAATGCCTATGCGTCGGATGCAGAACTGAAAGCTCTGGCGGCGATCGATCGCTACAAACTGACCTTTGGCGTTTCCGTAGAAGCAGAAGCCAGCGAAATCGAACGGAGGATTTTAGCTGAAACCAATCATTTTCGTCGCGGTGACAGTAATGCGTTAGTCGCTCGTTCCACACAATCACGGGTGAAATACCGTCCCATCGAAAACCTCCCTCATACAAACCAAGAACCGTTTGCTTATGGGGACATCGTTATCGGCAATGATACCTTTGGTCAGTACAAAAACGAATTGCAGATCGTTTTGACCCCTCACCAAGACGCCCGAAAAAACAAAGTCGGCGCTATTCCCAAAGAGGAGTTGCCTTTGTTGGAATATTTGAAACCATGGACCAAATTTGCTTTCGAATTGTTGGATTAAATCGTTAGAAAAAAGCCGCTGATCACAAAAGGATCAGCGGCTTTTCTTGCGTATTAATCTTCTCTTTTGGACTCATCGATTTGATAAACAAATGACGGATCGATCGCTTGATCCAGTGTGTCAAATGCACCTTGGATGCGCCGTTCCACTTCCGCCAAGCCCTCTTTGTCCATCTTTTTGATGTCACTGATGTCAATGGGCTCCCCAAAGCGGACGGTCACTCGCTTGCGTTTAAATAAATCCTTTAACGTCAGCGGTCCTTGATAAACAGAGGGAACGATCTTGACTTTGGCCATTTTTGCGATCAACGCCATGCCACCTTTTAAAGCCGTTGCATGTCTGGTACCACTTGGAAACATGATCAAGCTAAGATCGGTTTCCTTCAAGATTTTGACTGGCGTCTTTACCGCACTCGGTCCCGGTTTGTCCCGTTTGACTGGAAAAGCATTGGCATGGATCAAAATGAACCGTAAAATCGGGTTTTTGAACAGCTCTTCTTTCGCCATAAAACTAAATTTCTTTGGCCGAGCAGCCACTGCTAGGTACAATGGATCCCACCAGGTTCGGTGAGGAGCCACTAAAATATAGTTTTCATTTTTAGGTAAAACCTCTTTGTTTTGATAACGAGCATTGCCGTTGATCAAAAATAATACTACGCGAACCACACCGCGCATAAAGCGAAAAAACATACTCATTTTCCTTTCTATTTCTCTCCTATTCAAGTATGCAAAAAAACGGTTTAAATGACAAGCATTTTTTAGCGTTTCCCATTATTCTTAATCGTAGTATAATACATTGAAATGAATTTAGAACAGGAGTATGCTTCATGTTGCAACCGAACGAACGCATCGACCAATTGTATGCCGATGACATCAAGATCATTCAAAGTTCCGAAGTTTTTTCTTTTTCATTAGATGCTGTCTTATTAGCAAATTACGCTAGAGTGCCAAAAAGAGGTGTGATCGTTGACCTTTGTGCAGGGAATGGTGCAGTCGGTTTATTTATCAGCAAAAAAACGACCGCTCATATTTATCAGGTCGAATTACAGGAACGCTTAGCGGATATGGCGCAGCGCAGTATCGAATTAAACAACTTGCAAGACCAGCTGACGGTCTATCCTATGGACTTGAAGGACCTCTTTCAAAAAATCAAACCTGATTCCGTCGATCTTTTGGTCTGCAATCCGCCTTATTTTAAAAATGTACCGACGGCGATCAAAAACCCGAATCCCTATTTAGCGATCGCACGGCACGAGATCACCACAACTTTAGATGAAGTGATCCAAACCGCAAGCAAAGCATTAAAAATGAACGGACGGTTTGCGATGGTTCATCGACCGGATCGCTTTCTTGATATTTTGGACCATATGCGTGCCCATCGAATCGCCCCAAAACGCGTCCGCTTCGTCTATCCGAAAGTAGGCAAAGAGGCAAATATTTTATTGATTGAAGGAATCAAGGATGGTAAGGCGGATGGCTTTAAAATTGATTCCCCTCTCATTACCTATGATGAAACAGGTGCCTATAGTTCAGAAGTGAAGGCGATGCTCTATGGCTGCTGAGAATCATTATTTTTATGTCTTGCGTTGCAACGATCAGTCCTTCTACGGTGGTTATACCACAGATTTGAGTCGCCGCTTATTAGAGCACAACAAAGGGATCGGGGCAAAATATACCCGTCCTGCTAGTCGCAGACCTTTGCAAATGATTCATGCAGAAAGCTTTTCCACTCGCAGTGAAGCCACTCAAGCAGAAGCCGCCTTCAAAAAATTGCCTCGCAAAAAGAAAGAGGACTACCTAATCAGTCATAGGAAAAGCAATGTTATCTGACCAAGCAAAAAAACTACCTGCGCAAGGAAGATTCCTGCTTGAGGAAACTTCCTTGCGTGACTTAGGTAGTTTTCTTTTATGGTTATTCATTCCTATTCGGTAATGCCCATTGGGTTTGACTTTTCCCGAATTCTTTCGGGATCACAGAATCAACGGATTGATATTCGAGGGTTTCTTGGGTCTTTGAAATCGTAATTGCCGTTAAATAGTTGTTGGTTTCGGAATAGAATCCAATTGTTTCAAAGGAAGGATCCGTCAAATGGTATTGAACCCCCTGCAGTTTAGCAGTTGTTTCCTCTTCCACAAATGTCGGTTGATAGCGAGCATAGTAAACCTGGGCGCCCATTTTAAAATATACGGAGTTATGAGCAGAACCAAGATATTCAATCTCCCGTTCCACCGGTATTGCTTGATAGATTCCTAAAGTTTCAATCGCTTCATTGCTTTGGATGCGCTGATAAATTGCTGTAGTATCAGATTCATAATATTTATAGCCTAGAAACATTTTTTCGCGGTCTCGGATATTCGGTGTGATCAGCGCATTATACGTTTTGAATTCACCATACATTTGATCACCAATAAAAAAACCTAATAGACACGTAACGACTATGCCGCCAAGCAATAGCGTCACTTTCGGGTTGCGGTTTTCTCGATAAAGCAGAACCATCAGGAACCCTAATAACGCAATCAGACCAACCACCATGAGAATTGGTAGGATCACATAGTAAAAACGCTCACTTTGCAGCCATTTTTCGCTCGTCATAAATGCAATCATTTTTTCTTCCCCTTCGATTCCTCCCTACCCACTGTTTTTCCCTTGGTCAAACAGTAGAAGGATCGTCCTTTCATCCCTTTTCTTGTCAGTGACTCTTACGACGCACAATTCACATGTAAATTCTTATGAAATTAATTTTACCATAAGTATGTATAAAAGATAAGTATTCGTTGGATTGCTTTTCACGACCAGCATCCATTGACAAAAGGAGGGTTTTATCAGATAATATTAATGCTAATCGGGAATGAATGTCTCCCTCAGTTCTTACTGAAACCGCAATTTTGCTAATGACTTCTACCACTTTTTTTAGTGTGTAGTAGTCATTTTTTATTTTCACTCGTTCGTCATAGTTGCAAGAGCATTATTCCTATATTTTTTAAAGGATCGTGATTGAAATGAAGAAACAAAAAACAATGTATTTTGAACTGGTTGCATTAGGATTGCTCAGTCTAGTGATTGGGGTGCTTGCTGGAGCCGTCGATACTTTCTTTGGTATAATCCTACTTTCCTTAAGTGCCTTTCGTGAAAGTCATTTTTTGCCCTTGATTCTCTTTTTACCAATTATCGGTATTTGCTTTACTTTCCTGTTCCAAAAGTATGGTGACCGAAGTCCTCAAGGAATGAATTTAGTGTTTTTAGTCGGACATGAAGAAGAAAAAGACATTCCGTTGCGCTTGATCCCATTTGTGATGGTGGGAACCTGGCTAACGCATTTATTTGGAGGAAGTGCCGGCAGAGAAGGGGTGGCAGTTCAATTAGGAGCCACCATTGCCAATCGTTTAGGAAAATGGCTGCGACTAGAAAAGTATGCCAGCACCCTGATCATGATTGGGATGGCTGCGGGATTTGCTGGTTTATTTGAAACCCCGATCGCTGCGACGTTCTTCGCACTGGAGGTACTTGTCATCGGTAAATTCAGTCATCATGCACTCTTACCGACTTTGCTGGCTGCTTTCACCGCTAGTACGACTTCTCAATTGTTAGGATTAGAAAAGTTTAGTTTTGCTTTGTCACCGTCCCCCGATTTGACTTTGGCTGTTTTTCTGAAATTACTTTTGATTGGCTTACTATTTGGTATTGTTGGCGGCAGTTTTGCGGGATTATTAGAAACGATGAAACGGATCATGAAACGACGGTTTCCTCATCCTCTCTGGCGTATCGGCATCGGTTCACTCGTGGTAGTCTTACTTTTTGTCCTTTTGTACCATGGTCGTTATTCAGGTTTAGGAACGAATTTGATCAGCGCCAGTTTTGCTGATCAACCCATTTATTCTTATGACTGGCTGTTTAAGTTGGTATTAACCGTACTGACCATCAGTATTGGTTTTTTGGGTGGGGAAGTCACCCCTTTGTTTGCGATCGGCGCCTCTTTGGGCGTCGTGCTGGCACCACTCTTTGGACTGCCCATTGAACTGGTGGCAGCCCTAGGCTATGCCAGTGTCTTTGGCAGTGCTACTAGCACTTTATTTGCACCGATCTTTATCGGTGGGGAAGTTTTTGGTTTTGAAAATCTGCCGTTGTTTGTGATCGTCTGCTCCGTCGCCTACTTTGTCAGCAACCCCTATAGTATCTATCCCTTACAAAAGTCATTGGCAGATGGGAAATGATGCACTTTTGATCCCTCATCCAGAGCAAAAGAAAAAACCGCGAACAAATCGCGGTTTTTTTCTTATTTCGCACGTTTCAAGTAGGTACCTTCAGCTGTATTGATTTCTAGCATTTCGCCTTCTTCAACAAAGTCAGGAACATTGACAACTAAGCCCGTTTCCATCGTTGCTGGCTTGCCTGAACCAGTCACAGTCGCCCCTTTGATTGATGGCTGTGTTTCAACGACTTTCAAGATCACACTTGATGGTAATTGCACGCCGATTACTTCGCTGCCGAAGAATTGGATTTTTACTTCCATATTTTCAAGAATGAATTTCATTTCTTCTTCGACCACTTCAACTGGAATTTCGTATTGTTCATACGTTTCCAGATCCATGAAGAATGCTGTATCATCCATTGTGTACAAATATTGTACAGCTTTCGTATCGATATGCGCTTTTTCAAATTTTTCTTCGGGACGGAAGGTTGTATCGTAAGTCGAACCAGTCCGAACATCTCGTAATTTCATACGCATAACCGTATTTCCCTTACCTGGTTTGTGATGGCTAGCATCTAATACTTTGATAAGTTTGCCGTCTTGAACGAATGTCATTCCAGCTCTTAAGTCACTTGCATTGATCATAATTTTGAAATCTCCTTCACTATGTGATAATCCTTGTCTATTGTATCAAAAAAAGCTGCTTTATTCTAGCTAAATCAGTGGGAAGGTCGCACAAGTTTACGGCGTTTCTCCATATAGTGAGGGTCATACTCATCTGTCTCAATATAAATATAGACTTTTTTATCTGCCATTTGGTGTCGAATCTCGGCTTCAATCTCATTAATGATCTCATAGCCGACCTCTTCTTGTTTTGCGGCAATATCAACTTTTGCCGCAATCAAAATTTCTGCTGGTCCTAAATGAACCGTTTTAACATCAATCAAACGATCAACATCTGGCCGTTCAAATGCTCTTTTGATCACTGCTAGATCCCGTTTTGTGACACTTTCGCCAATCAGTAGACTATAAAATTCGCGGGCTAAGAAAATGGCTGCTACCATCAATAAGAGACCAATCAATAAACCACTGAAGGCATCAAAAAATGCGTTACCCGTAATTATGGTTAGAATCGTACCAAATAGTGCGATCATTAGGCCGATCATTGCACAAAAGTCTTCTGTGAAAATAATCAGAATCTCACTATGCCGACTTTCTTTCAAAAAACGATAGATTGGTTGACGTTCCACATTCAGTTCGCGGATCTCCTTGATCGCGATCCACAACGAACTTCCTTCAACGATCATCCCGAAAATCAAAATAGCGATCACCAACCAAGCGTTACCAACTTCATGGGCAGGATGCAGCAGCTTTTCTACCGCTTCCATCACACCGAGTGCGCCCCCACCAAAGAAGAGCATCATGGCAACGATCGTGCTGAAAAATATTTCGCTCGACCTTCACCAAACTGATGCAGTTCACTTTGTCCCTTTGTTGCCCGTTTATCCCCGATCAACAAAAAGATTTGATTGCTACAATCTACGACACTATGAATGCTTTCATTCAGCATGGCCGCACTGCCACTTAGTGCATAACCGACAAACTTACTGATTGCCACCAAAATGTTTGAGATCAAGGCAGCGATGACCGCCATCATGCCATTTGCTTTCTTTTCCACACCTAACGCTTCCTCTCATCAATAAACTCCCTGCTTTATACTCAGCTATTCTTCTCGAATGAATCATGCCTGACTAAACTCCTTCAATCAACAGGTGCTTGTTTTTTTAGCTTCGCTTCTCGGCGGCTGATTTTTTTGGTCCAAAAACCGCCTGAAATATACTTGGGTTCATAACTGATGATGAACGCTCGTTCTTCCACTGCTTTGATCGTCTGATAGAGCTTTTTCTCACTTTTTCTTTGGGAGAGAATCTCTAAAATCAGTCGCGGTCCTTCTAAGCCTTCTCCATAACTTTGTGTAACTCCGTAGCCTTCTTGTCGTAAGATCTTAGGCAAACTTTTTTCCTCATCCGTATTACTAGGCAAGATCACGGTAACCATTGTGTACCCGAGAGCCAGCTTATCTTCGATTTTGATCCCGATACTGACTCCAGCGGCATAGCCTAGCGCATAGAACAAGAGATTCAGTGGGTTATCCAAACGATCCAATACCATAGATAATCCTAAAATATAGATCGTGATCTCAATCATACTCACTAATGGGGCAATCACACGATACCCTTTCATTGTCAATAAAAATCGCAATGTATTCAATGTAACATAGGCGAGATTGATAAAGAAAATCATCGCCAGCATTTGTAGATCAACTTCCATCTTTGATTCCCCCTTGTTCTTAGCATATCAAAAGGTCAGCGAAAATTAAAATATTTGAGCAGGAGTTAACTACTAAAACACTATAATAAAATCAATCAAACACCTCCATGAATAATAGCACCGTTTTTTTCAAAGACGCTCAGAAAATGAGTACACAATTTGCGATTCACTCCCTTTCATAATCTACAAAAACCAGTTTCTCCATCGAGTGATGCAGACCTCCGACTGTCATACATTCATTTGTTACAATGACTACTCAAAAAACCAGTTAGATTTAAGTTTCTAACTGGTTTCATCCGTATTTTTTCTTTCAATTCTGGTTCCTGCTATTTATTTTCTGTTTGCTAAGTTACTCCGAACGAAAATAACCGTTTGCTGAATCCTCCCGTTGATCGTCTTCAATCATTCCTTGTAAAGAACGATCTAGAACGGACCGCTTTTTATCGCCATTTTTTTTGTTATTAGCGCGAAACTCACTGCGAGTCATGCCCACCGATTGGGGGCGATTGAATTTCTTTACCGTCGGATCATTTTCTTCTTTGACTTGGTAGGCTGCTGGTTCGTTATCAAATAACAAATAACTCTCTTGTTTTTTTGCCATTGCATCCATCAAGTCATTAGACGTAATTTCTGGTTTTTGTTCATCAGGGATTATTGAAGCTGGGATATATTTAGGAACAAAATACGAACGCCCTGAGTACTCTTTTTTTGGTGATGAAGCTACTTCCGCTCGTTCTTGTTTGCTTGTGACTTGATAAGAAGAGTGCTTAGCATCCTTACCAAAAAAATTGGTTTTTCCTGTCGGCATCTGCTCTTTCACCGGACGTTTTCCATACTGAGGTAAGTTGGCACGGTGGTTGGCGAGTTCTTCTTTTTGACGCACATTATGTCCGCGATCCCGTTGGCTTGACTGCACTTTACGCTGCAAAGATTGATTTTCTTCCTTGTGAGAATGACTCACGGTATCTTTGATTTCTGTTAAAATCCAATCATCTGCTTTACTGAAGGCGGGGCGATGCTCAGATTGCAGTTTCACACCATCTGTATCATCATAAGCAGGAAAACGGAAGTGTTTTCGTTTCACATCTAAATAATTTGCCACTGTACTCATCCTCTTACATGCATTTTTTTCATCATACCACAAATAAAAGAGAATTTCACGAAAGACTACACCATTTCAACCGAAGTCACTTCAACTGTTCCCCAAGGGAGGCACTGACTCCGTCAAGCTTGCCGCATTTGGTTCTTTGATATGGGCAAATAATGGATCGATCTGCCAAATATCTGCTGCATAATTTCGCACCGTTTCATCCGCTGAAAACTTCCCAGCATTCGCAATATTCATTAGACTGATTTTTTGCCAGCGATGGGTATCTTGATAAGCAATATCTACCCGATGCTGTGCATCACAATAGGCGAGGAAATCTCTTAATAAAAAGTACTCATCATTGTATTTCAAAAGTGAATCAAAAATCTCGCGACCTTCTACTTGGATATTCGGGATCGTCCCATCTATAAAGGCATTGACTACCCGTTGTAATACTGGATCTGACTCATAATACGCATAGGCAGAATAATTACGCTGGGCGTAATACTGATACACTTCTTCTTCCGTTAGCCCAAAGATCGCAATGTTTTCATCACCGATCGCATCTCGAATCTCAATATTCGCACCATCTAAAGTGGCGATCGTTACTGCCCCATTCAGCATTAATTTCATATTACTTGTTCCCGATGCTTCTTTTGAAGCCAACGAAATTTGTTCACTGACATCCGCTGCTGGAATAATTTTTTCTGCCAAAGAAACGTTGTAATTTTCTAAAAAGACAACTTTGATTTTGTCATTGATGCTTTCATCATGATTGATCAGATTCGCCACTTCATTGATGACTTTGATGATTGATTTGGCATAGTGATAGCTTGGTGCTGCTTTAGCGCCAAAGATAAAGACTCTTGGATAAAACGTTGCAGTCGGATCGTCTTTGACCTCAAAGTAGAGCTTCAAGATGTGCATGAGATTTAACAATTGTCGCTTGTAGGCATGTAGTCGTTTGATTTGCACATCAAAGATTGCTGTTGGGTCAACTGTGACACCAGTCGTATGTTGAATGTAACGAGACAGCGCTCGTTTATTGCTCATTTTTGCGTCGGCAATTTGTTGCAGAACGGTTTCGTCCTTATAATAGTTTTTGAGCAGTTGCAGGTCTAATGGATCATTGCGCCAGCTTGTACCGATGGACTGATCCAGCACTTTGGCTAACGGTTGATTGGCTAGCTGAAGCCAACGCCGTTGCGCGATGCCGTTGGTCTTATTGTTGAAACGGGCAGGATAAATAAGATAAAAGTCATGGAGTACCACTGATTTTAGTAAATCAGAATGGAGCTTGGCTACGCCATTGACACTGTGGCTGCCGATGATGGCGAGATGTGCCATATGGACTTGATCATCAATAATGATTCGCGTCCGTTCCAGTAAGACTTGCGGATGGACCCCTTGCATCGTTTCCACAAAACGGCGATCAATTTCTTTGATGATCTGATCCATTCTCGGCAAAACTTCTTCAATCATGCGCACGGGCCATTTTTCTAAAGCTTCCGCCATAATCGTATGGTTCGTATAACTCATGACTTTCACGGTGATCGACCACGCTTGTTCCCAAGCAAGGCCTTCTTCATCAACTAAAATGCGCATCAGTTCTGGGACACAAAGGGCTGGGTGCGTATCATTGATGTGGATCGCAACTCGTTCACTCATCATGGCCAAAGGTAAATTTAACTTTTTATAATAACGGACGATACTTTGGATCCCTGCAGACACAAAAAAGTATTCTTGCATCAGCCGGGTCCGTTTGCCTGTCTCATTGGAATCATCGGGATACAAGACCGCTGTCAGATTTTCCAACGCTTGGCGCGATTCTAGTGTGGCATAGTGCGCCTCATCTTCTGCAGGGACCTCAACACTCCATAAGCGCAACGTGTTGAGATGGTGATTTTGATAGCCAACCATTGCTGTATCATAAGGAACCGCCCGCCAGGTAAAGCCACCTTCATAGACTGGGGCTAATTTTCCGTCCTCTCCGGTAACGAGATAGACCTGTCCGCCGAAACGAATTGGCACCGCCTTGCTTTCTTTGCGGACTTCCCAAACATTCCCCGAACGCAACCAATCATCGGGCAATTCTACTTGATGACCGTCAATAAATTTTTGTTTAAATAATCCGTAGCGATAGCGGATCCCATTGCCATTTCCCGGCAAACCTAAAGAAGCTAATGAATCCATAAAACAAGACGCCAAGCGACCAAGTCCCCCGTTGCCTAAAGCCATGTCTTTTTCTGTTTCCGCAACATCGTCAAGTGAAACCCCTAGCTCTTCAAAAACGGCTTCTGCTTGCTCCAACAGCTGCATATTCAACAGATTGCTCTTTAACATTTTGCCGGGTAAAAATTCGATAGAAAAATAATACGCTTGTTTTTGATCCTCCAACAAGAGATTTTTTCTGGTCTGGCGCCAGTCTTCTGAATACATTTGCTTCACAACATTGGCTAGTGCCTGAAACAATTCCTGCGGCGATGCTTCATCGATCTCTATCGCAAACAGTTCGTGCACGTTGGTTTCTAGCAGTTCACGCAATCGTTCTTTTGTCATAGGGTTACACTCCTTTATGCTAACCGTTTATAAAAAAGAAGAATTCTTGCCGCTAGAATGGCTAGTCATACAACTAGCCGTTCTGTTGCAGACAAGGATTCTTCTGTCTTAAAACAATCAAACTTTGATAGTATTATACAACTCAACATAAAGATCTGAGCTTTGATTCCAGCTAAAATCTTTTTTCATTGCTTGCTTGACTAAAGCGTTCCAGGTTGTCTGATCCGATTCGTACAATTCGATTCCTTGTTTCAAGGCATTCATCAAGTAGAATGGTGAAAACTCTTGAAAGCCAAAGCCGGTACCTTGTTTGGTGATCGGATTATAAGAATCTACCGTATCTTTCAAGCCACCGATTTCATGGACGACGGGTAATGTACCATAACGCATCGCGATCATCTGCGACAGTCCGCATGGTTCAAAGGCGGAAGGCATCAAGAAGAGATCCGCTGCTGCGTATAACTTTTGCGCCAATGCGATGTCAAAAGAAATCGCGGCGGCACATTTTTCAGGATATTTCTGCGCAAAGTAGCGAAAGCCTTCTTCAAAATCATGTTCGCCAGTCCCTAGTAAGATGAACTGAACATCAAATTGCAAGAGGTTTTCCATTTCTTCAAGAACTAAATGGAACCCCTTTTGAGTGGTCAAACGACTGACAACGGAAATCAACGGAACCTCTTTACGAGTTGGCAAGCCAAACTGTTCTTGTAGCGCTCGCTTGTTTTTGGCTTTCCCTGATAAATCCTCGACACTGAAAGGATAGTCCAAATGAGGATCGGTTTCTGGATCGTTCATTTCATAATCAATTCCGTTCAAGATACCGCTGAGTTTGCCGCTTTCCATACGTAAAATGACTTCAAGCCCACAGCCGAACTCAGAGGTTTTTATTTCTTCGCTATAGGAAGGACTGACGGTCGTGATGCGGTCAGCATACAAGATTCCTGCCTTCATAAAGTTCAAGCAATCGTTTAAGCGCAAGGTTCCATCATCGTATCTTTCCGTACCCATCCCAAAAAGATCTGGTAATATATCGCGACTATACCACCCTTGAAATCCAATGTTATGGATCGTCAAAACGGTGCGTATGTTTTGATACGCTTGAATCCAGTGGTATTTTTCTTTGATCAAGAACGGAATCATCGCCGTATGGTAATCATTGACATGAACGATGTCTGGAATAAATTCAATGCGTTCCATCATTTCGATCACGGCTAATTGGAAGAAAGCAAAGCGTTCCCCATCATCATAAAAATCATAGAGACGTTCGCGACCAAAATAATAGAGATTGTCTATGAAATAATAGGTCACAGCGCCTAGAACTAATTTTTTGATCCCACAATATTGCTTGCGCCAGCCGACCGCCACTTCAAAGGAAAAACAATCCTCCATTTGGTCTTGGTATTCGGCAGGCATTTTCGTAAAGTAAGGTAAGACGACAACTGTTTCGACGCCTTTTTTGACCAACTCTTTTGGCAATGCACCTGCAACATCCCCTAATCCGCCTGTTTTAAAAAACGGGGCGCATTCTGCTGCTGTAAACAAAACCTTCATGCGCTTGCTCCTCCGATAACATCTTCTGTCACATGAGAATTCTTCTTAATGACGATCGGCGCATCTTTGGTTCCCTGCACTTTTACTCCTTCTGCGATGGTCACATTTTTATCTAAGATCGCATAAGAAACTTCGGCACCTGCTTTGATTTCGTTGTTTCCGAAAATGATTGCGCCTTTGACTTTTGCCTCAGGATGGATTTTCGTACGACGGGCAACCAGTGACTGTTCGACCATACCTTCCACGATGCAACCAGAAGCAAAATGGCTGTTTTTCACCTCAGACGTTTCTGAGTAATAGGTTGGTACTTCATTCTTCAATTTGGTATAAATTTTTTGATTCGAATAAAGCAATGAAGTGAATTTGTGCACATCTAACATATCCATGTTGGTTTGATAATAAGAAGAGATGTCGTAAATATTACTTAAATAACCAGTATATTCATAAAGGCCGGTATTCTCAACAGAGATCATTTCTCGTAAAAACTGACCGAGATCTGCCGTTGCGCCAACCGCTTGGCCTTCTTTAAGAGCCGTGATCAGACGATCCGTTTGAATAATAAAAATATCCGTACATAAATTGACTAAGGAGCCAACTTCCCCTTTTTTCGCTTGGATCGCTTCTTCTAAGTGACCTTCACTGTCAACATTAAACAACAAGTCGCTTTCAGAAACATGATCACTGCCGATACGTTTATACACCACAGTCATTTCATTGCCTTGTAGTTGATGAATTTTCAGCAATGCACGCAAATCAATGTTGCATAAGATCTTACTGCCCATAAATACAGTATGATCCGATTTGGATTTTTCCAGATAGTCAATGACATTATAGTAGTACTCTTGCCCTTCGGCTTGCTTTTTCAATGAGTCTTGGAATAAGTGGATAAAGAACCGGTTTTGTACGCCGTCCAAGTTCCACTCTTTTCCGCCACCGATATGATCGAAGACCGACTGGGTCTCTCCTTCATTGAAAATCATGTAGACTTGTTTGATATTGGCATTTTCGATACTTGAAAGATTGAAATCTAGCAAGCGATATTTGCAATCAAATAACAAGGTTGATAGCGGACGATTTTCCGTTAATGGCATCAAGTCTTGGTATCGCTGTAGGTTCCCTAAAATCGCACACATTTTATTAGTTCTCATCAATCGTCACCCCTAAAATTTCAGAATAGCCGACTACGGCAATTTCGTCTGTTCCATCGATTTCTGCGTCGTCACCAATCACTGCATTTTCCCCAACGATCGCTCGGTTTAATTTGACATTTCTGCCGATCACCGCTCCTGGCATGATCACACTGTCTTTGATGGTCGAGCCTTCTTTCACTTGCACATTCTCTGATAAAATGCTGTGCTCGATCTCCCCAGCAACATAGCAGCCATCCATCACAAGCGAATTTCTTGCAGCACCGGTTTCAGTCACAAAATGTGGGGGTGCGATTGGATTTTTAGAGAACACTTGCCAGCTTTTATCACGGATATTCAACTCCATGGCTGGATCAATAAATTCCATGTTGGCTTCCCATAAGGAATCGATCGTTCCTACGTCTTTCCAATAGCCAGAGAAGCGATAGGCAAAAACATTGTCGCCGCTTTCGAGATAAGAAGGAATGACATGTTTCCCAAAATCGACCATTTCGCCGTCTTTTGTGTAGTTACTCAATAGCATACTGCGTAGACGACTCCAATCAAATATATAGATCCCCATCGAAGCAAGATTGCTTTTTGGTTCGGCTGGTTTTTCATCAAATTCGATGATGCGGTCATTTTTATCAGTATTCATGATCCCGAAACGAGAAGCATCTTTCATCGGAACTTCGAGAACTGCAACCGTCAATGAAGCATCATTTTCTTTGTGTTTTTCCAGCATTTCTTCATAATCCATTTTATAGATATGATCGCCGGATAAAATCAAGACATATTGCGGGTCCATCTCATCGATATAGGCGATGTTTTGATAGATGGCATGGGCGGTTCCTTCAAACCATTTTTCGCCTTCTGAATTTGAATATGGCTGTAAGATGGTCACTCCGGTACTGATGCCATCCAATCCCCAGCTCGCACCATTGCCGATATGGTTGTTTAGTGCTAATGGCTGGTACTGAGTGACAACACCCACATTTTTGATTCCTGAATTGACACAATTACTCAACGTGAAATCGATGATCCGATATCTGCCACCAAATGGAACCGCTGGTTTAGCAATATTCTTTGTTAATTTCCCTAATCGAGTCCCTTGTCCCCCTGCGAGGATCATTGCTAACATCTCTGTTTTCATTTTGTTTGGTGATCTACTCACCTTTCCCCCTTTACTCTTTTTTTCGTGATTTTGTTGGTCCTTTTTTACGAGTCATTTTGATTTTTTCTGGTTTGATGATCAAAGCCCCAAGTGCAGGCAAAATTGTTTTGATTTGATAATCATATCGTTTAAAAGGGGTATGACTGGTTTGACAGTCTTGGTTATTAGCAATCCAAGTTCCGCCAAATATATCCCGTTCCGTGTTTAAAATCTCACGATATGTTCCTTCATACGGAACACCGATCGCAAAATCGTGCCGCTCCACCGGTGTTAGATTGACCACAACGATCAAGAAATCTTTTTTGGTTTTCCCTTGTCGCAAGAAAGTCAATGTCGTTTCATCTAAGTTATCTGCATCGATCACTTCCAACGATTCTTCCTGATCGTCTAGCTCCCAAAGACCTCGTTCTTCTTTGTACAATTCATTCAAGGTTTGGGTGAAGAACTGCATTTTTGCATTTAGGGAATCGTTTAGATCGACCCATTCAAGTCCGTGATCGTACTTCCATTCTAAAAACTGACCCCACTCACTTCCCATAAACAATAGTTTTTTTCCTGGATGCATCATCATGTACGTATAAAGATTGCGTAATTGTGAAAACTGCTTGTAGCGGTCTCCCCACATTTTGTGCATCAAACTTTTTTTACCATGAACAACTTCATCATGCGAGAGAGGCAAAATATAATTTTCTTGCATCCGATACATAAAAGAAAAAGAAAGCAAACTTAAATGGTCTTTGCGGAAAATCGGATCCATCTCGTAAAAACGCAAGACATCGTTCATCCAGCCCATATTCCATTTATAATCAAATCCTAACGCGCCCTCTTCGACCATTCCTGTTATTTTGGTCTCAGAAGTACTTTCTTCTGCTATCATGACCACTGCTGGATGGGCTAATTTAATAACGGAATTAAGCTTCTGCAAGAAGTAATAGCCTTCAAAATTGCGATTGCCGCCTTCATGATTGGGCTCCCAAGGTCCTTCGTCATAATCGCGGTAAATCATGTTGGAAACAGCGTCCACTCGAATCCCATCGATATGATAGAACTCAATCCAAAACAAGGCGCTTGAGATCAGAAAGCTTTGGACTTGCGGTTTCCCTAGATCAAAATTGATTGCTCCCCAGCGCACATTTTCGGCTCGATTCTCGTCCATGTATTCGAAGGTTGGTGTCCCGTCATAATAAGCAAGGCTGTCGTCATTGACACAAAAATGTCCAGGTACCCAGTCAACAAAGACACCAATATTTTCTAAGTGGCATGCCTCTACAAAGTCTTGGAACTCTTCTGGTGTCCCATAATAGGAACTGAGCGCAAAATAACCTGTCAACTGATAGCCCCAAGAGGTACCTAATGGATGTTCCATCAGTGGCATAAATTCAATATGGGTATAACCCATTTTTTTCACATAAGGAATAAGTTCATCTTTTAATTCAGAGAAGCGATAAGGGGTGCCGTCTTCGTGGTGCTTCCACGAGCTGGCATGAACTTCATAAATATTTAGAGGTCGGTTAAATGTTTTCTGTCTTTTTTTGCGGCCTTGCCACAGTCCGTCCCGCCATTTTTTGGGAGGAATCTTGTGCAAGACTGCCGCTGTTCCTGGTCGAGCTTCAAAATGGACAGCAAAAGGGTCAATCTTTAACACTTCTCGTCCATTTGCTTGTTTGACTTTGTATTTATAAAGCTGGCCTGCTTTTACTTGATTGGTCTCAATTTCCCAGACTCCAGATTCTGCCCTTTTATTCATTGGCAAAGTGTCTGTCCATTGGTTGAAATCGCCAACAAGCCAAACTTGTTGAGCCTTTGGTGCCCAAACGCGAAACACATAGCCGTTATCGACTTGATGGGCTCCTAAGAAATGTTGGACATAAAAATTTTCACCACTCAGAAAGTCTTTTTCTGCAGTCAGTTCCTGTTGTTTGGTAACCACTCTCTCATCAGTCCTCCTTCAATTCATCTTGATCGCTTATTCTGTGACCATCGATCACTGTCACGATTTTACCCTTTGAGAAAGATTCGCAAGCAAACGTTCTCTACTGCTAGCATAGCATAAAATAAATTTCTAGTAACGTAATAACCCTATGATACGAACGAATTGTTCTGGACAGAAAAAAACAGCTTGAACGTATCTGTTCAACCTGTTTCAGCTCTACTTTTTAGCTTTTGGAAAATGAAGTATGTGACTACACATAACTGAAACAAACTTACCAATACTAGGATAAAAACAACCATCATCGGAAGTGTTTCAGTTAATTCAACATATGCCAACAGTGTCCCAAATGCAGAAGAGGCGGAGCAAAAACACCAAAATCGAAACCCATAAAAACTCGTCACTACGGTATAAAGACTAATGATCCCCAATAAGAAAAGCTGAGTAAATCGGTCAAATACCGTATCGGTATAATAAATTTCACCTAACAAGACTTGGATCGTACCAAAACTAGTTGGTACTTTGTAAAGCGACAGCAGTGCGCCGATCAGGCTGAATGCACCAATCAGAAGATGACTGCCAGCTAAGCCGATTCGAATGTTTAGTTTCACGCATCTTTCACAACCTTCAATATTTGATCCTTTTTTGAAAACAACTGTTTCTACAGTCACTTTCTTTCCCCGCTAGAGCCGAAATCATCTTCAACTATTTTGCTTGCCAAAGCTCTTTTACTTGCCCGTCAGTATACACTTTATAGGCTTTATTTACCGCCAATGATTTACCAGTGTGACCAATCAAGTAGTAATTCCCATCACAGTCAAACTCACTCTCACTTAATAGTTTATAACTCGTTACAGGACCATCAGCCATTTTCTTTGCCAAGTAACGCAGAGCATGGGCTGGATTCACTAAGTAATTTTGATTCACTAGCCAATCAATAACCACGGAAACGATTGTATTTGCCCCAAATCGTTCCTTTTGCTTCAATGCCAGAATGAGATCTCCGTCAGAAAAACGTGTTTCATCGATCCCCGCATTTGTAATTGCTTGCCGAGCAGCTTCTATTTCTGTCATCGATACGAATGTAATCATTTCTGCTTTCGTTTTATGCCCTTCCAACTGTTCAAACTCAACCGTTTTATATCCTTCCATTTTTATATCCCCTTTCAAAGTTCTGAAATCATCATATCACCAAGAAATCAAAACTCCAAACAAAACGATTGTTGTTTTTTAATTTTTATTCATCAAATTATCATTTTAAAGAAAACTAAAAAAAGCTGTTAGAATGATGTCTAACAGCTTTTAAAAAATCATATAATTTTAAACAAATAACACAATTATTAGAAATATCAAATATTATTGAAAAATAAAGTGTTGTATGAACCTGTCCTTATTGCTAATTGAGCAATCACTAATCGTTGCAAGAAACTATCCTTTTCAGAAGGAGGATAACGACCGTTTTTCAGATTATCACAATTTATTTCTTCCAGCAAGAAATCTAGCTCAGAACTGACAATTTTCAATCGTTGGAGCGATTCTAGAAAAATACTTGAACGCACTTTTTTGTTTTTACGGATACGTTCAAAGATGACACTTACTTGATCTAAGTAATAGACTGGATCGACATCGCCGATCAAATCCATTAGTTCGTCATAAACCGCTAGATTTTGTAGCTGGCGATTTGCTTCAAAAAAAGCCGGTAGTGTCGGTGGCCATGGCGCTTCTGCGTAAGTGATCATCTGAAACGTCTCATGAGTCAACGAATACACGACTCCTTGCTCCACTCCTTGCAAACAACCATAAAAATATTTGTTTTCAGCACTTGTCACCGTAAAGCTTTTGATAAAATCAGCAATCTCTTGTGTTGACCAATCAAGGGCTTCTTGATAAAAACCGTCACTTTCTTGCAACTGCTTTTGATCTTCTTCAGTATAAACAGGAAAACCTAAAAAATAGCGTCGATTTTTACGGATGATCAAAGCTGATGCGATCAAGCGGTCAAGAGTTTTATCAAATGACACCTCCGGAAACTTCACTTTTAGCTCTCGTAATGTCGGCGGTTCTTGACAGCTTAGAAGCACATGAACCAAATCATGGAATTCAGAAGATGCCACTATCGGTTGTAATGAACGATAATGGGGACTATGAAAAAATTTCACTGTGTGGACTCCTTATTCAAAAAATCATGAAAAATGCTGGCTTGATCTACCAAAACAGATCTCACCAGCATTCTGACATTTATTCAAATTATCCTTCAAAAACTGCGGTTAATTGAGGAACGATTTGTTTTTTACGAGAAACAACTCCTGGTAAGAAGGCACGATTGTTGGTTAATGTCGTGTTAAACGCTGCTTCTACTGGGGCAATTGGTTCACCAACAACTAATAGCTCAGAATTACTGTCTAAGATATCAGTAGCAACCAGCAAGAACAGATCATAGCCATTTGCTGACATTGATTCTTTCATGGCAGCTTCCAACTCTGATTGACGGTCAAAGACTTCTTTTAGATCGACCGTATTGACTTGCCCGATACGGATGTTTTTCCCGCCCATTGGGAAGCTTTTTGCATCCAAGTCCAGCAATTCTGCTGCTGATTTTGTCCCAAGGTTTGTGCCGGCTTTCAACATGTCCAATCCGTATGCTTCCAGTTCAACACCTGCTAAAACCGCTAATTCTTTTGCTGCCGCTACATCTTCATCGGTACATGTTGGCGATTTGAATAACAATGTATCGGAGATGATCGCTGAAAGCATGATTCCTGCGATTGCTTTTGGTATTTCCACTTGATTTTCTTTGTATAACTTCAAGACGATCGTACTGGTACAACCAACAGGTTCTGCACGATAGTACAGTGGGTTAGCTGTCTCAAAGTTAGCGATACGGTGATGATCGACCACTGCTAATACAGTAACATCCGCAATATCTGCTGCACTTTGTTGAAATTCGTTATGATCCACTAGCATTACTTCTTGGGTTTCCTTTGCCACTGAATCGATCACACGAGGAGCAGCCAGACCAAAGGTATCTAGTGCAAATTGTGTTTCTTCATTTGGTGTACCAAGCGCTACTGCTTCACAGTCTTTCCCGAGTTGATTTTGTAAGTTCGCAAAAGCAATCGCTGCACCAATGGCATCGGTATCAGGATTTTGATGACCGAACACTAATATTTTCGACATTTCTTCATCGCTCCTATTTCAATTGATATTCACTTTCTAATCATAGTAAAAAAACAGGAAAGAAGCAATAGCAATCTCTTCTTTCCTGGTTTAATCAACGGGTCAAGTAGCCTTTATAGTCGTCTACATGAAGCAAACGTTTGGCATTTTTCACCCGATCTTCTGTTGGTGGTTCGATGCCTTCAAGGGGATATTTCAAGCCAAGCTCATCCCACTTGTATTTTCCCATCGTGTGATAAGGCAAGATCTCCACTTTATCGACATTATTCAGTGTTTTGATAAACTCATCCAAACGGATCAAAAATTCATCATAGTCGCTTCTAAATGGAACCAGCACGTGGCGAATCCAGACAGGTTGATTGATTTCTGAAAGATAATTCGCCATATCCAAAATGTTATCATTGGATTGAGTAGTTAACTCTTTATGGGCTTTATTATCGATATGTTTGATATCAAACAACAGTAAATCAGTCACAGTCATCAACTCTTGAAACTTACTGAAAAAAGGCTCTTCTCGTGTAAATGGTTTTCCGCAAGTATCCAATGTTGTGCTGACCCCTTCTGCTTTGGCTTTGCGAAACAGATCGATCAGAAAATCCATTTGAAGTAACGGTTCTCCACCACTGACAGTGATCCCACCTTTTTGTCCCCAGAATTCACGGTATTTCAACGCTTCTTCTAAGACGTCATCGGTCGTTCGTTCGACACCCGTGCCAATCTTCCAAGTATCTGGATTATGACAAAACTGGCAACGCATGCGGCATCCTTGCATGAATACAATAAAACGGATACCCGGTCCATCTACCGATCCAAAACTTTCTGTTGAATGTACTTGTCCTGTTACTGCCATAATGCTCTTCCTTTCTTCGAAACGACGGATGATCTTGTTCCGTCTGATACTTTCAAAACAAGAGGCGGCGGATTTTCCCGTCCGCCGCCTGAATTTGTTACTTATTACATTGCTTCGTGCATTGTACGAGCAATGACATCATCTTGTTGTTCTTTGGTCAATTTAATGAAGTTAACCGCATAACCAGAAACCCGAATCGTTAATTGTGGGTATTTTTCTGGATGAGCTTGCGCATCAAGTAATGTATCACGGTTAAATACGTTGATATTTAAGTGGTGACCACCTTTTGCAGCATAGCCATCTAACATTGTTGCTAGATTTTCTTGTTGTGTTTCATCGTCACGACCTAATGCTTTAGGTACGATTGAGAAGGTGTTTGAAATACCATCTAATGAGTAATCATATGGCAATTTCGCAACTGATGAAAGACTTGCCAACGCTCCATGAGTATCGCGACCATGCATTGGATTTGCTCCAGGAGCAAATGGTGCACCTGCACGACGTCCATCAGGCGTGTTCCCTGTTTTCTTACCATAAACCACGTTAGAAGTGATTGTAAGGATCGATGTTGTGTGTTTTGAATCACGGTAAGTTTTGGTGCGTTTCACTTTCTTCATGAAGGCTTTCAACAAGTTAACTGCGATATCATCTACGCGGTCATCATTGTTTCCGTATTTCGGATAATCGCCTTCGATTTCGTAATCTTCAACAATGCCGTTTTCATCACGGATCGTACGAACTTTGGCATATTTAATTGCTGATAATGAGTCAACTGCTACAGAGAAACCAGCGATACCAGTAGCCATCGTACGTAAAATGTCTGTATCTTGTAGCGCCATTTCAATGCGTTCATAAGAATATTTGTCGTGCATGTAATGAATGATGTTCAATGTGTTCACATACAGATCACAAATCCAGTCCATCATTGTGTCATATTTTTCCATTACTTCGTTGTAATCCAAGTATTCAGAAGTAATTGGTTGGAATTTTGGTCCAACTTGTGCTTTTGATTTTTCATCGACCCCACCGTTGATTGCATACAACAATGTTTTTGCTAAGTTGGCACGAGCACCAAAGAATTGCATTTGTTTCCCGATACGCATTGCTGATACACAACAAGCGATTCCGTAGTCGTCGCCCCAATGCCCACGCATCACATCATCGTTTTCATATTGAATCGCTGATGTTTGGATCGACATTTTCGCACAGAATGTTTTGAAGTTATGAGGCAAACGTGTTGACCATAAAACAGTCAAGTTTGGTTCTGGCGCTGGGCCTAAGTTTGCTAGAGTGTGTAAGAAACGGAAGCTGTTTTTTGTTACCATATGACGTCCGTCTTCCCCCATACCAGCGATTGATTCAGTTACCCAAGTTGGGTCCCCAGAGAACAAGGCATTGTAATCAGGTGTCCGAGCAAATTTCACAAGACGTAGTTTCATGACAAAATGGTCAACGATTTCTTGTGCTTCTACTTCAGTGATCACACCGTTTTTCAAATCACGCTCTACATAAATATCAAGGAAAGTTGACGTACGTCCCAATGACATTGCTGCACCGTTTTGTTCTTTGATGGCTGCTAAGTAACCAAGATATAACCATTGGAATGCTTCTTTTGCCGTTTGAGCAGGTTTAGAAATATCAAATCCGTAAATGTTTCCTAGTTCTTTCAATTCGCTTAACGCACGAATTTGTTCACTTAATTCTTCCCGTTGGCGGATAATGTCTTCAGACATGGTTCCGTTTCCGCAATATAGTAGGTCTTGTTGTTTTTCTTTGATCAAGAAGTCCACTCCGTATAATGCAACACGACGGTAGTCACCAATGATCCGGCCACGGCCGTATGCATCAGGAAGACCTGTGATTACACCAGAACGACGAGCTGCTCTGATTTCAGGTGTATAGGCATCAAATACTCCTTGGTTATGTGTTTTACGGTAGTCGCGGAAAATGTGAGAAACTTCCGCATCAATTTCATAGCCGTAAGATTCTGCTGCTTGTTCTGACATGCGGATGCCGCCAAATGGTTGCAAGCTGCGTTTAAATGGTTTTTCCGTTTGGAAACCAACAACTGTTTCTAAGTCTTTGTCTAAGTAGCCAGGTCCATGAGAAGTAATCGTTGAAACGACTTTTGTATCCATATCCAATACGCCGCCAGCTTCACGCTCTTGCTTGTTCAGTTCCATGACTTGATCCCATAGCTTTGTCGTTGCTTCAGTAGCATCTGCTAGGAATTCATCTGTTCCGTCATAAGGTGTGTAGTTTTCTTGGATGAAGTCGCGTACGTTTACTTCTTCTTTCCAAGTTTTTCCTTTAAATCCATTCCATTGTTCCATCTGATGGACCTCCTTAAATTTTCTGTTCACTAATGTAACAGCTTTACGTGAACAGTATAACACACGCCTGAATGATTGCAAGCATTTTCAAGAATTATTTTGAACAATTTAATTATTTTTAAGATGTTTATTATTAAAAACGTTGATTTATAGGTATATCTTAAATGTGAATCTTTTATTAAAGTACGTTTTTAGAAAATGTGAAAGATTAATTAAGAGGTAAAAAACAGCCATCCTGTACTGGTACAGAATGGCTGTTTTGTTATAATTTATAGTACAGGATCCTCCGCGATTGCAGGACTGATTTGTGTTTTCACTTCGTAGATTTGTCCCCCTGTTTTCTCATCCATAATAAATGAGCCATTGGAGGTCCGATCATTGATCGGGATTTGATTCGTGATGACTTCAAAGGCTTGTCCTTTTTGGTTGGTCACTAGCAGTTGCTGATTTTCCCCACTGCCCATATAGACGACGCGATGAGGATTTTTCTTCAATTCACGCAAGACCATCAAACCACGCTTCGCCCGTCCTAATTGGGTAATCTCTTGAGCCAGCATGCGTTTTGCTGCGCCACGTTGAGTAATCAGAACGATTGGTGTATCCCCTTCTGAATAAACTAACAACCCATTGATAAGATAATCACCCGCTTTAAGGTTCATCGCTTTGACTCCAGCTGCTTTTGGTCCCACAACCGGCACTTCATTAAGCGAATACCGTAAGCCAAAGGCAAGATGACTGACTAAAAAGACATCCATTTCTTCCGTTTGATCCGTCAAAAAGACATTGACCAATTCATCGGTTTCATCTTTTAGCTTCATGATCGTCATTGGCCGTGTCTTATAGGTACGCCAAGGTTCAAATTCCGTCATCCGCGTTTGTTTGATCATGCCGTTTTTACTGATCAGCACAAAGTTTTTCAAAGGATCGATCTCTTTGTAAGCAAAGACTCCAATGATCATTTCATCTTGGGCCAGTGTCATGACCGTTTGCGAAATATGTTCGCCTAGATCTTTCCATTTTAAATCAGGCAATTCATGAACCGGACGATAGATCGTGTTTCCTTTATTGGTTACCAACAACAGATGATCTAACGTGTTCATTTGACTGCTATAAAGTAAAGAGTCGCCTTCTTTCATGCCGATCTCTTCTGGTTTTGAAGCGCCGTAAGAACGCAAACTGCTGCGTTTGACATAGCCGTCTCTTGTGACTGTTACGACGACTTCTTCTTGTGCAACCAAGACTTGTGTTTCAATCTTGATTTCTTGAATTTCTGCTTCGATCTCAGTCAACCGCGGGGTCGTATATTTTTTCTTGATTTCCCGCAATTCCTTTTTGATCACTTTCAGTAATTCGCTTTCCTCATTTAAGATTGTTGTCAATTCAGCGATCGTTTCAGCAAGTTCTTTCGCCTCTGCTTGCAATTGCGTGATATCCGTATTGGTTAACCGGTACAACTGCAAGTTCACAATGGCTTCTGCTTGCTCTTCCGTAAAGCCGTGTTGAACCACCAGATTGTTTTTGGCATCTTTTTTGTCTTTACTGCCGCGAATGGTGGCGATCACTTCATCAAGGATCGATAGAGCTTTGATCAGACCATCAACGATATGCTGTCTCTTTTGAGCTTTTTGCAGTTCAAAACGACTGCGTTTTTCAATCACTTCACGGCGATGCTTGATGTAGCTTTCTAAAATCCGTTTCAATCCGACTTGTTGGGGGCGCATATTGTCAATGGCTACCATGTTGAAGTTGTAGTTGATCTGCAATTCGGTATTTTTAAATAGATAATTTAAAATTCCTTGTGCATTTGCTTCTTTTTTCAGCTCGACAACGATCTGCAAACCAGTACGGTCGGTTTCATCCCGTACTTCAGCAATCCCGTCATCCGTTTATTCAAACGGATCTCATCCATTTTTTTGACTAAATTGGCTTTATTGACCTCATAGGGAATCTCATTAATAACGATTTGCTGTTTGCCGCCTTTAATGTCTTCAATCTTGGTTTTCGAACGCAGGATCACTTTGCCTTTACCTGTTTCATAGGCTTTCTTGATTTCTTCTTTCCCTTGTAATA
The DNA here is from genome assembly GCF_006491895.1 of Enterococcus sp. OL5. Classification (NCBI taxonomy): domain Bacteria; kingdom Bacillati; phylum Bacillota; class Bacilli; order Lactobacillales; family Enterococcaceae; genus Enterococcus; species Enterococcus sp. OL5. Next base: position 196,370 of record NZ_VHIL01000004.1, on the reverse strand, counting down.
TTCCTCCTGTTGGAAAATCAGGGCCAGGAATATATTTCATCAGCTGATCCAAAGAAGCTTGCGGATGGTCGATCAAATAGACCGTTCCATCAATGATCTCTCCTAAATTGTGGGTGGGAATTTCCGTTGCATACCCAGCTGAGATCCCTGTTGAGCCATTGACTAACAGATTCGGGTATTTTGCTGGTAGAACAGTTGGTTCTTTTTCGGTATCATCGAAGTTCCACACCAATTCGACCGTGTTTTTTTCGATATCTTTTAACAGCTCACCGCTTAATTCTGAAAGCCGTGCTTCCGTATAACGCATGGCTGCTGGTGGATCTCCATCCATACTCCCGTTGTTCCCGTGCATTTCAATCAAAATCTGACGTAGTTTCCAGTCTTGGCTCATGCGGACCATTGCTTCATAGATACTTGAGTCGCCATGGGGGTGAAAGTTCCCCATGATATTCCCGACTGATTTCGCTGATTTGCGGAAGCCTTTGTCATACGTATTGCCGTCTTGGTTCATGGCAAACAAGATGCGCCGCTGAACCGGTTTTAACCCATCACGAATATCCGGCAATGCCCGTTCTTGAATGATGTATTTGGAATATCGACCGAAGCGATCTCCCATCACTTCTTCCAATGTCAATTCTTGTATATTGCTTCTGTGTTCCAAGAGACCACCTCCTATTCCTTAACTAACTGTTTGCTTTCTGCTTGTTCGGTATCCATTAACTTTTCATCAACTAATTCCGGTACTGTATCTTCTTTTTTATCCAAAATACTGCCATCTTCTTCTAAACTGAATTGAACATGGCTTTCGATCCACTTCCGACGTGGTTCTACTTTATCTCCCATCAATGTGGTGACACGGCGTTCTGCTTGAGCCGCATCATCGATCCTTACTCGAATCAGCGTCCGCGTTTCTGGGTCCATCGTCGTTTCCCACAATTGATCGGCATTCATTTCCCCCAACCCTTTGTAGCGCTGAAGCATATAGCCTTTGCCAATTTTTTGGGTCAGCTTGCTTAGTTCATCGTCCGTCCAAGCGTATTCGACCACTGCTTTTTTTCCTAACCCTTTGGACACTTTATACAAAGGTGGCAAAGCAATGTAAACTTTTCCTGCTTCGATCAACGGTTTCATGTAACGGTAGAAAAACGTCAATAGCAATACTTGGATGTGTGCCCCATCGGTGTCCGCATCGGTCATGATAATCACTTTATCATAGTTGCAGTCTTCAATCGAAAACTCTGGGCCAACACCGGCACCGATAGTATAGATCATGGTATTGATCTCTTCATTTTTCAAAATATCCTGCATTTTGGCTTTTTCCGTATTGATAACTTTGCCTCGTAACGGTAAAATCGCTTGGAACTTGCGGTCACGGCCTTGCTTCGCTGAACCACCCGCAGAATCCCCCTCCACCAGATACAATTCATTTTTCTTAGGATTACGAGATTGTGCAGGCGTTAATTTTCCAGAAAGCAGTGACTCCCCTTTTTTGCGTTTCTTTCCAGTGCGGCTTTCTTCTCTCGCTTTTCTGGCAGCTTCACGGGCCTCTCTTGCTTTGATTGCTTTACGAACTAGCATTTGACTCATTTCACTGTTTTCTTGCAGGTAATAGCCTAGCTGCTCGCCAATCACATTGTCTACAGCATTTCTTGCTAAGGGTGTTCCTAATTTTCCTTTGGTCTGTCCTTCAAATTGCAAAAGATTTTCCGGAACACGGATCGACAGCACGGCCGCTAAGCCTTCCCGAAAATCACTGCCTTCAAGGTTCTTATCTTTTTCCTTCAACAAATTCACCTTGCGGGCATACTCATTGAAAGCTTTCGTCATTGATGTCTTCATCCCCACTTCATGGGTACCACCATCTTTGGTACGTACATTATTGACAAAAGACAAGACATTTTCCGAATAGCCATCATTGTATTGAAAGGCAAGTTCTACCTCAATGGCTTCTTTCGTGCCAGAAAAATAAACCACCTGGGTCAAGGTATCTTTTTCTTCATTTAAATAATCAACAAATTCTTTGATGCCTTCCTCATATAAAAAGACTTCATGAATCGGTTCTTCCCCTCGTTCATCCGTCAGGGAGATTTTGACCCCTTTTAGCAAGAAGGCTGATTCTCTCAAACGTTCTGCGAGAATCTCATAGGAGAATTTGGTTGCAGAAAAGATTGTATCGTCAGGTTTGAACGTAACGGTTGTTCCCGTTGGTTTACGGGTTTTGCCGATTTTTTTCAAGGTATCGGCTGGTTTCCCGCCGTCTTTGAAGCTCTGTTTGTATTCGATACCGTCACGAACGATGACCACTTCTAGCCAGCTGGATAAGGCATTTACAACACTGGCACCAACCCCATGAAGGCCGCCAGAGGTTTTGTAGCCGCCTTGGCCAAACTTCCCGCCGGCATGTAATACTGTGAAGATGACTTCAACAGTCGGGATTCCAGATGCATGTGTCCCGACCGGCATTCCTCGGCCATTGTCTCGAACACTGATACTATTGTCTTTATGGATCGTAACATCGATTTCATTGCCGTATCCTGAGAGTGCCTCATCAACCGCATTATCGACGATTTCATACACTAAGTGGTGCAAGCCGCGGCTATCGGTCGAGCCGATATACATTCCTGGCCGTTTTCTTACTGCTTCCAGGCCCTCTAAGACCTGAATGGAAGCATCATTATATTCTGTGGTTTTCTTTGCCAAACCCACCGCTCCTTTAATCTTGATCAGTCCTTTTTTGCTGCTGAAAGAACTGCAAAAAAAATCTTAACACAAAATACGCTTTTTTCAAGCGAACATTTTTCTAAACTATCTTATCCTTTTTCCTTTGTTTGCACAAGCTAGAGTCACAAAATGGCTCGTTTGTGTTTCACAGCTCTGAGAAAAGCTGTTTTTCTTCTTTCCCTAACCAGCGAAAGATTTTCTTATTGTTGGAAAGGCGTTTTCATGCTAAAATTGCCCTAGCCTTGCAAAGAAAGTTGGTTATTATGAATACGATTCTTTTATTTATTGTTGCTTACCTTTTAGGTTCGATCCCCTCGGGTGTTTGGATTGGCCAACTGTTTTTCAAAAAAGATATTCGCCAATTCGGCAGCGGCAATACGGGAACGACCAATACATTTCGCGTTTTAGGAAAAAAAGCCGGGATCGTTGTTTTATTGATGGATATCTTAAAAGGAACTTTGGCGACCAGCTTGCCAGTCATCTTTGGTCTCCATACCGTCAATCCGCTCTGGTTTGGGGTCTGTGCAATCTTAGGCCACACCTTCCCAATCTTTGCCAAATTTAAAGGCGGCAAAGCAGTGGCGACAAGTGCTGGGATGCTCTTAGGATACAATCCGCTCTTTTTCATTTATTCTTCATTGATTTTTGTTATCTGTCTTTATGTGACCAGTATGGTGAGTCTGACCAGTATGATCGCGGCGTGTTTGATCACTTTATCGACGATTGTTTTGCCTTTTATCGCCCCTGCGATCTTGCCTGAGCAAAATTGGCTGCTGACCTTTATCGCCATCGGCGTAACGATTTTTATCTTTATTCGCCATCGTGAAAACATCACCCGCATCAAAGACGGAACCGAAAGTCGAGTACCCTTTGGACTGAATAAGCGTCAAACGAACAAATAAGCAGAAGCTGAGAAAAGTCATTGCGCTTTTCCCAGCTTCTTTTTGCATACATTATTTAACTGTGATTGAGTACTTTGTTTCAAATACTTCTTCAGGTGGAAGTGCTTGAATCCCCAGTTTTTCTGAAAGCTCACCGGAAGCTTCCAGTGTGTCTGCGATACCGCACCATGGTTCTATACATAGAAACGGCGATTTCACTGGATACGTGGACCAAAAACCGACATACGGCATATTATTGTAGCTTAACGTGACACTATGAGGCGATTTCTCACTGCGAATCGAGTAGGAATGTAATCCTTTCGTTTCATAAACTAGCGCATCATTTGCAAACATGTCATGGGTCAAGCGTAAATCCGTATTCGTTTGACCGAGTGTGCGTTGCTCATAATCAATATAGTTGCCTTTTAACGGCAATTTCACCCGTGATTTCTTTGGAGAAAAAGAAAGATAATAGTCTTCAAAAGTCAGCCCTTTTTCAAGTGGGACGTTGAATGCAGGGTGTCCACCAATGGAGAAATAGAGTTCTTTTTGACCGCTATTCTTCACTTGGTATTTGACGACTAAACCATCACCGCCTAATTCATAACTGACATACAGCTGAAAATCAAACGGATACTTTGCTTTGGTTTCAGTCGAACTTTCTAGTAAAAACAAAGCGTAATCTGTGCGTTTTTCAACGACAGTAAACAACATGTCTCTGGCAAATCCATGACGAGGCAAATGATAACTCTTGCCCTCATGCTGATAGGTGTCCTCTTTTAAGGCACCAACGATCGGAAATAAGATCGGTGCATGCTTTCCCCAGTGGTTTGGATCAGCTTGCCAAATATATTCAAGGTCATTGCTCGTATCGACTAAACTTTGCAGCTCAGCCCCTTTTTCTGCAATTTTTGCTTGCAGATGACCGGCCGTGATGGTAACTGTCATGGTCTCATCTCCTAATATTGATGTTTCGTCAATTCCTCTTTAAAGCGACTGTTAAGCACTTTTAAATAGGTGCCTTTCATCCCCAAAGAGCGGGATTCAATAATACCGGCAGACTCTAATTTACGTAAAGCATTTACGATCACCGACCGTGTAATACCAATGCGATCAGCGATACTTGATGCGGTCAGACGACCTTCGTCGCCTTCTAATGCCTCAAAGATCGCTTGAACAGCTTTCAACTCACTATAAGAAAGGGTGTTGATTGCCATTTGAACCGCCGTTGTACTGCGAACGTCTTCTTCGATACTGCGGGATTTTTGGTACAAGAATTGCATACCCACAACTGTTGCACTGTATTCCGCTAATACCAAATCGTCATCATCAAAAGATTTATCGATTCTAGAAAGAATGATTGTTCCTAAACGTTCCCCTGCACCGTAAATCGGTACGATAGTTGTTAGTCCGTTGGGATACAACTCACGGCCTTCCACAGGAAAAGCGGTCATATCATCACTGATTGGCACATTAGCTTCTGTGGAGGTCAGGTGATCGACTAAATTTGTATAATTTTTAGGAAACTGTTTTTCAACAAACATTTTTTTTATACGTTCGTTATTAACATCGTGGTTCTCAACAAAACCTAACACACTACCGTCGATGCTAATAATATACGCATTGCTGTCTAGGATGTTTCCTAAAATGACAGCCATTTTGTCGTAAGGCAAATCAGAAGCTAAATTAAAGGTGTTTTTTTGCTGCAATAATTCATTGATTTGTCTTGTCTTTTCTAATAATGTTTTCATTGGTCCGCTCCCTTTATAAAATATACCGGCTTAAGTCTTCATCTTTTGCGATGGACGCAAGTTTTTCTTCCACATACGCTTCTGTGATCGTAATTTCACCCATTTGCATCTCAGATGCTTCAAACAATAAATCTTCAAGTAGTTTTTCTAGAATTGTATGCAAACGACGAGCACCAATATTGTCGGTATCGCGATTGACTTGATACGCGATTTCGGCAATTTTTTCGATAGCTTCCATCGTAAAGACCACTTTGACATTCTCGGTTCCTAACAAGGCGATGTATTGTTTGACTAAAGCATTGTTTGGCTCCGTTAAAATTTTAACAAAGTCTTCTTTTGTCAAGTCATCTAGTTCCACGCGAATCGGGAAACGTCCTTGCAACTCAGGGATCAGATCGCTTGGTTTTGATAGATGGAACGCGCCTGAAGCGATAAAGAGAATATGATCTGTTTGTAACGTGCCATATTTCGTATTGACTTGCGATCCTTCAACGATCGGTAAGATATCTCTTTGCACCCCTTCACGAGAAACTTCTCCTGACTGCTGTGATTTCGAAGATACCTTGTCGATTTCATCAAGAAAAATGATGCCGCTAGATTCTGCTAAACGTAACGCTTCACTATGAATATCCGCGTCGTTGACCAGTTTGGAGGATTCTTCTTGAATCAACAATTCTCGTGCTTCTTTCACAGTTACCGTGCGCTCGATTTTCTTTTGCGGTTTCAATGCCCCTAAGGTTTCATTCAAATCGATCCCCATTTGTTCTAAGCCATTGTTCATCATTGGTGCTTGATTTTTCGGCTCATCGACTTGGATCGTCACTTCTCGGTTGTCTAAAAGCCCCTTTTCTAATTGCTCGAAAATGGCTTGACGGTTGCTACGAATCTCATCCGTCAATTCTTCTTTTGGCTCTTCTGGTTGTTGTGCGGCGTTGAACATATTTATCATTTGTTCATAAGGATTGGTATTCTTTTTCTGTTCCTTTTTAATACCAGGAACTAAGACTTTTACTAAACGACGGTTGGCTTTTTTCTCTGCTTGGATCCGCACGTTTTTATATTGTTCTTTTTTCACGATTTGGATCGCATTCTCAACGAGGTCACGTACCATCGATTCTACGTCTCGACCGACATAGCCGACTTCCGTGAATTTCGTCGCTTCTAACTTAACGAAAGGTGCATCAACGATCTTTGCTAAGCGTCGCGCAATTTCCGTTTTCCCAACGCCCGTTGGTCCGATCATCAAAATATTTTTTGGTGTGACATCTTGTTGCATCTTTTCATCTAATTGTAGCCGGCGGTAGCGATTTCTCAAAGCAACAGCCACTGATTTTTTGGCGTTGGTTTGTCCAACGATGTATTCATCTAATTCTTTCACGATTTCTCGTGGTGATTTGTTTTGGTTTGTCATATCGTCATCCCTCTTTAAAACTCTTCTACAATGATATTGTGATTCGTAAAGACACAAATGTCTGCTGCGATATTCAAGGCACCTTCAGCGATTTCTTTGGCAGATAGTTCGCCGCCATAACGTTTCATCGCACGGGCTGCCGCCAAGGCATAGTTTCCGCCTGAACCAATGGCTAAGATCCCTTCATCTGGCGAAATGACCTCGCCTGTCCCAGAGACTAAGAGCATCTCCTTATCATTCATGACGATCAGCATCGCCTCTAGTTTTTGCATTGACTGCTGCGTCCGCCATTCTTGCGCCAATTCTACTGCAGCTCGTTGCAAATTTCCGTTGTATTCATTTAGTTTTCCTTCAAATTTTTCTTCCAAGGTAAAGGCATCTGCTACACTGCCGGCAAAGCCAACGATCACCTCACCGTTGTAAATTCGACGAACTTTCCGAGCGGTTCCTTTCATAACGACCTGTTCTCCCATCGTTACTTGTCCGTCACCGGCCATGGCAAACTTGCCGTCTTTTTCAACCGCACAGATGGTGGTTGAATGAAATTCTGACTTCATTTACGTTCCTCCTGTACCAATTTTACGCGCGTGGATGAAATTGGCGATAATTTTTTTGTAAACTGTCTTTGGTGACATGCGCATAGATCTGTGTCGTCGATAGATTGGCATGCCCCAACAATTCTTGAACGGTCCGCATATCGGCACCGTTGTTTAATAAATGGGTCGCAAACGTATGCCGAAGCATATGAGGATGGATTTTACTGTCTAAACTGCTTTTTCGAATGATTTGATTCAACACATACTCGATCCCTGTTGCAGTGATCCCATCACCAAGATGATTCACGAAAAGAATATCGTGTTCTTTGTTCTGCTTTTCCATCAGTTGTTTGCGTCCTGAGGAAAGGTAGCGCTTGACTGCCGCTTGTGCGTAACTGCCGAAAGGAACATAACGATCTTTGTTGCCTTTTCCGTGGATCAACAATACGCCGCTTTCCCAATCGATCGCCCCCAGCGTCAGACTACTACATTCGCTGACCCGCAGACCTGAACCGTAAAGGACTTCTAACAATGCTTGATTGCGCTGTTGTAATGGCTCATCACCGGCAACACTTTGAAAGAGTGCATCCATTTCTTTTTCATAAAAAAAAACGCGGCAATTTGGCGTTTTTCTTTTTTAAATGAATGTAGGCGAAAGGATTCTCTTTGACGATCTCATGCTTGGTTAGAAATTGGTAAAATGATCGCAAGCTAGCCATTTTGCGACTAATGGAATTACGACTGTACTCTCGTTCTGTCAAATAGCTTAGATAGACGCGAACATCACGGTACTCCACTGCTAATGGGTCTTCATTGCCAGACTCTTTTAAGAAGTAAAAAAAATCGCTCATATCTTCTTGATACGCTTTTTTTGTCTTTTCCGAATACCCTCTTTCAACAATAAGATAACGAAAAAACTCTTCTTGTAACTGATCTGTTCGCAAAGTAACCCCCCTTTTCATGATTCGAAATAACTTTAGCATAGACCACAAAAAAAAACAAATGAATTGTCAGAATTTAATCAATATTTCAAAGTTTAGACATAATTGTGAAAACTTTCTAAGAATCTTCGTAAGATTCTTATCACTCTTCAAAAGATTCCTCAAAAAAGCCAGAAAAACGTACCAGTCCTTCTCCTCAAAAGATAGAGGGACTGATACGTTTCCACTTATTTGCTTTTATTCGATTGGATCCGTTGTTGGCTGATGCGAACCATTGCTTTCAGATACAGCCTGAACTAGCTCTTTGTTTCCTTGTTTTGTGGACATAGTGTCATTGATCAACCCAACTAAGTCTAATCCGGTTGTCTCTTTGATCGTATCAAAAGTTCGCGCTAAACCAGCTTCTCCCATTGATTGAAGCCCATCGTTGCCGCCAAAGCTGACCACTTTATCGATATTGCTAAGGGGCGCATTGACTTCTTTCGCGATTTCAGGCAGCACTTTGATGAACTCCATCAAAATACCGGCTTCGTTTAGTTTGGTCAAAGCAATCGCCATCTTTTCACGGCTTTCCGCTTCGGCTTGACCGACTTTTGCGATCCGTTCCGCGTCGGCACTACCTAGTTTTTCAATTCGTTCGGCTTCTGCTTGGGCAGCTAATTTGACTTTTTCCGCTTCGGCTTGTGCTCGGGCGATTTCACGTGCTTTGTCTGCTAGAGCGTTTTGTTCAACGACATATTTATCTGCTTCGGCTTTTTTACGGACAGTTGCATTCAATTCTTTTTCCGTCAATTCCGCTTGTTTTTCTTGGATCTCAATATTTTTTTCTTGTTCGATCAACTGAACTTTCATTTGTTCGCCGACCGCGATTTGTTCTGCTTTCGCATCCGCAACTTCGCGTTCTTGTTTGTACTGCGCTTGTTTCAATGCCATATCTTTAGTCGCTTCTGCGATTTCTGTTTGGCGACGGATCTCTTCATGCTGTGCCAATTGCTCATTCTCAGCTTGCTTGATCCGCGTTTCTCTTAAGGCATTGGATTCCGCTACTTCGGCATTTTTTTTCACTTCAGCAATCTGAGGGCGTCCTAACGCATCCAAGTAGCCATTGCTGTCGCTGACATCTTTGATCGTAAACGAAACGATCTCCAACCCCATTTTTTTCAAGTCCGTAGAGGCAACTTCTTGCACTTGTTCCGCAAAATCATCTCGGTTTTTGTAGATAGCTTCTACCGTCATCGTTCCTAGAATCGCCCGTAAGTGACCTTCTAAGACTTCTTGGGCTTCATCTTCCAATTCACCTGTGGATTTACCTAAGTATTGTTCGGCGGCTGTCTTGATCGATTCGGTACTATTACCGACCTTCACAAGCACCGTCGCACTGGCTTTGATCGGTACGCCTTGTTCCGTATAAACTTCTGGTGTCCCAATCTCTAACTTGTGGGTCAATAAACTTAATTTATGAGCTTTTTGAACAATAGGAATCACAAATGTCCCACTGTTTTTTAAGATCTTGATGCCTTCTTTTCCTAAGAATGATCCTGTAACGATCAACGCTTCATCGGGTTTCCCGATACGGTAACGTATCATCAAAAAGGCAACCAATAAAACAACGAGGACAATGATCCATAAAATTGGATTACTTAAAAAATCGACTGCTGATCCTGTATCCACCATAACCTAACACTTCCTATTCTATAAAATTTTTACTTTCAACCACCAACGCGATCCCTTTTTTATCAAAATCGACAATGATGACTTTGGTGCCGACTGGCAATCGAACATTGTTTTCACGATCTTCTTCCCGAAAAAACCGAGCGGGATAAACAGAACGTGCACTTTGACTCCCTATTTCCATGACTTCGCCGATTGTGTCTCCGACAATCTTTTCCGTCAGTTCGCCGATCACAAACTCATTGCGGCTAATGACATTGCTGCGGTTTTTGTCTGTGATGCGATTGTAAAGCCACATAAAGGGACCTAACAGCAAACTAAATGCAACAAAGACAACGAAAATGCCCCCGACCAAGAGGATCAGCCATCCTAAAAATTGGATCACTGTAGGAAAACGCTGTAAATAGTTTTGAATCAAATGAACCCATTCTCCGATCACCATCTTCACCACCTTCTCTCATTGTTACTGTCTATCATAAGTCACCTTGATTAAAGTTTCAAGACAAATTAAAAAAAAAACCTTCTTACCAATTATTAGTAAGAAGGTGTTGACTCATCACTCTTATAGTTGTTCTTTGGCTTTTTCTAAAGCAGCTAACGCTCGATTTGCCAATGCTTCATAACGAGATTTCTTGTCTCTGATTCGCTCTGGAAGTTCTGGCAATAACCCAAAGTTTGCATTCATTGGTTGAAAGTGTTTGCCTTCAGCATGGGTGATATAATACGCCATACTACCAATTGTTGTTTCTTGCGGCATAATGATCGGTGCTTCGCCTTTTGCAAGTTTGGCCGCGTTGATGCCAGCCATCAATCCACTGGCTGCACTTTCAACATACCCTTCGACCCCTGTCATTTGACCAGCAAAAAAGAGGTCCTCACGTTTTTTCGATTGATAGGTTTGTTGTAACAACTCTGGTGAATTCATAAAACTATTCCGATGCATCACGCCGTAGCGCACAAATTCGGCCTCTTCCAAACCAGGGATCATCCGGAATACCCGCTTTTGCTCGCCCCATTTCAAATGTGTTTGAAAACCAACGATGTTGTACAGAGAAGCAGCTGCATTATCTTGCCGCAGCTGAATCACTGCGTAAGGACGCTTGCCGGTTTTCGGATCTTCCAAACCAACGGGTTTCATCGGACCAAACAACATGGTTTTCGGTCCACGGCCAGCCATAACTTCGATTGGCATACATCCTTCAAAGAATTTTTCTTTTTCGAATTCTTTCAAAGGGGCCACTTCCGCATTGACTAAAGCTTCACGAAACGCATAAAACTCCTCTTCGTTCATCGGACAATTCAGATAGGCTGCTTCGCCTTTGTCGTAGCGGGATTTCAAATAAACTTTATCCATATTGATGGTGGATTTATCGACGATCGGTGCTGCTGCGTCATAGAAATAAAATCCTTCTGATCCGTTAAAAGCTTGGATCGCTTTGGATAAAGGTTCAGAAGTCAAAGGTCCAGTTGCAATCACGGTGATCCCATCTGGAATTTCAGTGATCTCCTCTTCGATGACAGTGACTAAAGGATGTTCCTTGACACGTTTGGTGACTAACTCTGAAAAATCATCGCGATCAACAGCTAAAGCACCCCCTGCTGGAACCGCTGTTTTGTCTGCAGAGGTAATAATCACTGAATCCAAGCGACGCATCTCTTCTTTCAAAACACCGACCGCATTCGTTAAATTGTTGCCTCGTAGTGAATTCGTACAAACAAGCTCAGCAAAATTATTTGTATGATGGGCTTCTGTCGATTTCTTAGGACGCATTTCATAAAGCTTTACTGCGACACCTGCTTGCGCTGCTTGCCACGCAGCCTCGCTTCCGGCTAAACCGGCACCAATAACATTGATTTCTTTCATAGTGCTCTCCTTTTATTTCAAAAGCTCGCCTCTTTTCATAAGAAACTGCTTGTATTAATCAAAAGGACCGGCACTTTCTTTTGTCAGCCAACATCGAGGCTGACCGTTCAAAAGAATGCGCCGATTCTTTTTTGCAGGGAATCCTGCTAGTTATTTTTGCACATTTTCTTCATAGTCGCCATTGATACACACGACTTGTTTGCCGCCTTTGACTTTCTTCTCAACTAAGTAATTATCACATTTCGGACAATTACGGCCTACAGGTTTGTCCCAAGAAGTAAAGTCACAGTCGGGATAGCGGGTACAACCATAAAACAACCGATTTTTCTTCGATTTGCGTTCAACGACTTGCCCTTGATGACAGACCGGGCACTCAACGCCGATTTCTTTGACGATTGGTTTCGTGTTGCGACAGTCAGGGAAATTACTGCAGGCATAAAATTTTCCATAACGACCTAATTTGATCACCATTGGATGTCCGCAAAGATCACAATCAAAGCCTGCAGGTTCATCTTTGATTTGAATTTTTTCGATACTTTCTTCTGCGGTCGTCAATTCCTTTTCAAAAGGACGGTAGAATTGATCGACGACTTTGACCCATTCTTCTTTCCCAGCTTCAATGCTATCTAAACTATTTTCCATTTCAGCAGTAAAATGCATATCAACGATTTGCGGGAAGAATTCCTCGATCAATGAATTGACGATCTCACCAAGTTCAGTTGGCTCAAAACGTTTTTGCGTCAATTTCACATAATAACGCCGCTGGATCGTTTCTAGCGTTGGTGCATAAGTTGAAGGACGGCCGACACCGTTCTCTTCAAGGGTTTTGATCAAGGTGGCTTCACTGTAGCGGGCAGGTGGTTGAGTGAAATGCTGTTTCGGTTCGATCGATACAGATTGAACCACATCTCCTTCAACTAACTCTGGCAAGATGTTCTCTTTGTCTTCTTTGCCGTCATCGCGTCCTTCCACATAGACCTGCATAAACCCTTTAAATTTGATTTTTGAACCATTGGCAATAAAGATGACACCATTTTGATCCAAAGTAACTTTCATTGTGTCCAAAATCGCCGGCGTCATTTGACTAGCCACAAAGCGAGACCAGATCAAGCGATACAGTTTTAGTTGGTCTTTGTCTAAGAATTTCTCCATGGCTTCTGGCGTACGCATCACACTGGTTGGTCTTACCGCTTCATGGGCATCTTGTGCCCCTTGTGCATTGGCGCGTTTTTTGCCACCGTGCGCTGAAAACTCTGAACCATAGGTAGTTTCAATAAATTCTGCCGCTTCGCCTTTGGCTGTGTCTGCGATTCGGGTCGAATCGGTACGCATATAGGTGATCAAACCGACGGTGCCTTGTTTGCCAAGGGCGATCCCTTCATAGAGCTGCTGTGCAACCATCATGGTTTTCCGCGTTCGAAAGTTCAGTTTACGGGCTGCTTCTTGTTGCAAGCTACTGGTGGTAAAAGGTGCTGCCGGGTTGCGTTTGCGTTCTTTCTTTTCAACCTTCGTCACTTGAAAGTCTTTACCAGAAAGGCGATCAGTGACTTCTTTAATACTTTCAGCATTCGGTAATTTTTTCTTTTTGCCATCTAGGCCCCAAAAATTGGCTTTAAATTTCTTCGTGGCTTTTTTAAAGTTCCCATCGATGCTCCAGTATTCTTCAGGCACAAAATCACGGATCTCTTTTTCACGATCAATAATGATCTTAAGCGCCACCGATTGAACACGGCCAGCACTCAATCCTTTTTTCACTTTACGCCAAAGGATCGGGCTCAATGAATACCCGACTAATCGGTCTAAGATCCGCCGTGCTTGTTGGGCATCGACGAGATCTACATCGATCGTTCTTGGCTCTTTGAAAGCTGCTTTGACGGCATCTTTGGTGATCTCATTAAAGACGACTCGGTTTTTATCTTTTAAATCTAACCCTAGCAGAAAAGCTAAATGCCAAGCAATGGCTTCTCCTTCTCTATCCGGGTCACTTGCGAGGTAGACTTTCTCGGCTTTTTTTGCAGCTGAACGAAGGCTTTTGATCACATCGCCTTTGCCACGGATCGAAATGTAATGCGGCTCATAGTCATTTTCGACATCAATTCCCATTTTACTTTTAGGGAGATCACGAATATGACCGACACTTGCGACGACTTTGTAATTTCGTCCAAGGTATTTTTCAATGGTTTTCGCCTTTGCTGGCGATTCCACGATTACTAAATATTTATATGCCATATAAAGAATGGCTCCTTCCTGAATTTTTCCTACTATTATATTCTATCAATCAGTGAACCTATCGTATGCAGATGAAACATACAAATCGTAGCTTATCATAGCTTTCAAGAAAAGGTTTGTCAAGGAAGGTTGATTGGAAAAATCAAAAAAAGGCTAACTCCTGTAAAATATCTGACACACTAATCGTACATTTTGCGCCATCTTGAATCAAGTGGTGACAACCTTTTGACTGATCGGAAATCATTTCACCAGGTACTGCAAAAACTTCTCGGCCATTTTCCATTGCTAATTGTGCCGTAATCAAAGAACCGCTTCTTTCTTTAGCTTCAATCACACAGATCCCTTTTGAAATACCAGCAATGATGCGATTGCGCAAGGGAAAGTGATGTCTTTGCGGTTTAGTATCATGAGAATATTCACTCAGTACTAGATGTTCTTGACGAATCTGCTGAAATAATGGAAACGCAGAAGCAGGATAACAATGCTCCAACCCAGACGCAATCACGGCAATAGTTTTCCCACGATTTCTGATGGCTGATTCATGGGCAAAACTGTCAACACCATTTGCCAATCCACTGACGATCGTATAATTTTCCGTCACTAGCGGTGGAATCAGCTTTTCGCAAACTTTACGCGCGTAGCGAGAAGCTGTTCTTGCGCCGACAAATCCAATCATGGGCGTTTGCAGCAATTGCAGATTTCCTTCATAAAAAAGCATCAATGGTGGGTCCGCAATTTGTCTTAAAAGCATCGGATACTCCGCCGAAAAAAAGGTGAGGTAGTTTTGTTCCCCCATCTTTTGTGTGATGTGCTCTTCTGTCAATTGTTCCCATGATCGCCGAAAAACCGTCCTATGCTGTGGAAGGACGCCGATGGCAATCATCTCTTCCAACGAACAACGCATCTCTTTTGTTTCCAACCAATACCAAATAATCTTCCAGCAGCCTTGCAGACCGATTCCCTGACAGTAGTACAGTTTTATCAACTGTTTTTCAAAATCTGTTGCTTGTTGATACTTCATAAACAAAACCCTCTTTTCTTAGTGATCTTACTTATAAGATTCGCTAAAAAAAGAGGGATGGATGAAATTTATAGGTATTGTTTAACTGGGGCAAAGGTTTTTCGATGAATAGGGCAAATTCCATGGGCAGCTAACCCTTCTAAATGAACTTTGGTCCCATACCCAGCATTTTGATCAAACCCATAAAAAGGATACACATCATGAAAATCTTTCATTAAATTGTCACGATAGACTTTGGCAATGATACTTGCTGCGGCAATCGAAATGGAGCGGGCATCGCCTTTGATCAGGCTTTGTTGAGGAATATCGGTCTCGATGGTCATCGCATCAATGAGCAAATGTTCCGGCTTGACCGCTAAGTCGATCAAAGCTTCTTTCATCGCCAGGCGGCTCGCTTGATAGATATTTATCCGATCAATTTCTTCAGGACTAACCACACCGATACCGACAGCAACAGCCTTGTTTTGAATTTCGATAAACAGTTCTTCTCTTTTCTTCGCAGAAAGCTGTTTTGAATCATTCAACCCCAAAATCTGGCATTCTTTAGGCAGAATCACCGCAGCTGACACCACGGGTCCTGCTAAAGGTCCGCGTCCTACTTCATCTAAACCGGCGATAAAACGGGCGCCTTGTTTAAATGCTTCGTTTTCAAAACGCATCATTTCTTCATATTTCTCCCGCAAAAGCTGCTGTTTGACTAATTGTTTCTCATATTGTTGCAACAGCTTTTGGACCCCCGCGCGTTCATCTGCTAGCAATTCCTGCAAAAATGCCGGGTCATTAAAGGTTGGATCAAATAATCGCTCTTTGATTGTCTTAATCGATTGTTTCATCTTGACTTTCCATTTCCTCCACTCGATCTAGTGTGTAACGGCCTAATTTTCCTTGCCGAATGTCAAAGACAACAAGTTCGCTTCCTCGATCATAATTGTCTTTATAGCCACGTTTTTCCGTGATCTTCATTAAAAGGTCTGGCGCTAATAACGCCTCTTCCTCCGCCTTTAATTGGTAACGATTGGCGATTCTTTCAGGATAATAACGAGCGAAAAAATCAAGTCCATACAATGCGATATCATCCAAATGGATCAGCTGGTCTTTGATCGCTCCGGTCAATGCCAGCTTCTTGCCGATCTCTGGATCTTCAAATTTTGGCCATAAGATCCCGGGCGTATCTAGCAGCTCTAGATCAGTCCCAAAACGCAGCCATTGCTGCCCTTTGGTCACACCAGGTTTATTGCCCGTCTGAGCAATTTTCTTCCCTACTAAGCGGTTCATCAAGGTTGATTTTCCGACATTCGGGATGCCGATCACCATCGCCCGAATCGCACGGGGTTTCAATCCTCTGGCTTTGTCACGAGCGATTTTTTCCTTCAAGACTTGCTTAGCCGTCGGGACAATCGCTTTGACGCCTTGATTGTCTTGGGCGTTGATCGCCAATGCTAAATAGCCTTGTGCTTGGAAATAATGCTCCCATTTTTTGGTTTGAACGGGATCTGCTAGATCCGCTTTATTGATCAAGATCAATCGTGGTTTTTGCTGTAATAATTGATCCAGCATGGGGTTGCGGGATGAAATCGGCAAGCGTGCGTCCACGAGTTCAAAAACGATATCCACGAATTTTAATTTTTCACTTACTTCACGTCTGGCTTTCGCCATATGGCCTGGAAACCATTGAATGGTCATTTGAACGTTTTCCTCCTTGGTACTTCTTCGAATTGGTAAAAAGACAGTAGTATCTAAATCCCTGCAGTATATACCTGACAAGAACGAGGACTATTTGCTCTAAAACCATCAGAGATACTAGTCACACTGGGCATTTTGCTGAAATTTCTTTACAACGATGTTCTTATTCCAACCTGGTGCATAGGTAAAGCTTTCAGCGCGATTCTCATGCGTCATACGCGCTTTCTCGATTTTTAATTTTGGGGAAGTGGTTGGAAAAAGCTTGTCTACCCACTCATTCTTCCTTTTTTCTGACACCTTTACCATTAGACCGACTGCTTTTTACTACCTTTTATCTTCGTTATTGTACCATATTTCACACGACATGTTTCGTTCTGAGTAAGGTTAACAAGTCATTTTCTAGTGGATCTAGAGGAAAACCTGCTATCTTTGCTTCTTATCACTGGGAGTGATCAAATCATGCTGTTTTTTTCTTTTGATTCTGCTAATCATCAGTAGGAGTAGTAATAGTATGGTGCTTACAACTAGCAGCACCCACAAATCCTGCTGGTTTGCTTTTTTTGCGGCATTTGTTCCATTTTCTTCATTGTAAGGAACCCGTTTGCCGCGAACCAATAAACGATGGCTATTGACCATATAGGGTGTGCAGGTTAGTAAGGTGACATAATCACTGCCTTTGACAATTTTTAGTGCTTCGGTATCATCAGGGGCGACCGTTTTGATCTGATCTATTTGATACGCCAACGTATCATCAAACGTTTCGATATAAAACGCATCGCCGATCTGCAGCTTAGGCAGATCCGTAAAGAGGGTTGCACTCGTTAACCCACGGTGTCCGCACAGAACTGCATGGGTATCTTCCCCACCTATTGGATACGAAGCGCCCTCCAATAATGTTGCGCCTCTTTTTAACAACGTATCGGTGGTTTGATCAAAAATCGGGAGAGCGACATCGATTACGGGGATCTTTAAAACACCGATCGTATGTCGTTCATAGTAATCAGGGGTGTCGACTGATTCTGAGTCCTTTGTTTCTGCTGATGCTTGCGTTTCTTTGATTCCAGGAGTACTTGCCCGCTGTGCCAGTTCTTGATTCGTTCGTTCCAACTGGTTCCTCTTTTGCTGTTTTTCTATTTCACTCATTTTTTTGGCTTGGCTTTGGTAGTAACTGATCAACTGCTGATCTAAAAACGTGTTGAGTTGATTACTTACAAAAGGATAACTGATAATCAGGACTCCTATCAGCAGCAAAATACCCATTAAAACATCCAACAAAGTCACTTTTTTAGTAAGTGATTTCGCGCCATTTCTTTTCCTTTTGATCGTCATCGTGCATCTTCATCTCATTTACTTACCCTTTCCGTTTTACAAAGTAACACCCAGCTAAACCAACGATCACCACTCCGATGGCGCCCATTAAATACGTGCCGACACCACCAGTTGCCGGTAAAGTTCCTTTGCGGCGGTTAGGGACTTTTTCAGGTTCTAGCAATTGCTCTTTCGTTCCATATGATGTTTCATGGACTTCAAAAGCGATGCGATTTGTTAACAGCACATAATTTTTTGGTGCTTTTACTTCTTCCAAATAGTAGGTGCCAAATTTCAACCCGATAATGTCGACTAATCCATCTGCACCTGAGGTAAATTTCGTCGCTTCATCCGCTGTTTGCACCCAAGATACTTGTTTGGTTCCCTCTTCGATTTTCAAGTAGTTGGCCTCATCATGGTCTTGATCCCGTACAACAAAAACTGCATCTGCCAATGCTTCGGTAGCGGTCACAGCCCCATCGACTTTTAAAAACCGTTTGCCCCCTGTCAAAACTTCCACGCTTGGAGGCGTTTGATCCGTCATGAAATCCGTTTCAACATTTGCTTCATTCGTAAAGCCATTGATAGGCATCGCCTGTTCATTTAAATACATATAATACACAAAGCGTAATTGATTTCCCGGCGTTAATTGCGGCAAAAATTCTGGATTGATAGTTACCGTAAAGCCATGCTCTTTTTCCGTTACTTGGTAATTCGTCGCGTCGATTTTCTGCTCTCCATCATACAACGCATAGCCTGTTTCTCCTTCAGCTGTATTTTCAAAAGTTAATGCTGGATCATGGGCATCGATCAATTGAAAATGTTTGTATTTGTTTTCAGCTCCTACTTTATCTTGAATACCTGATGGGATATTGACCGTTAGGTGATATTGGATTCTTTCGCCGATCTCCACGTCTTTTCCGTCTAATTGTGGTGTTGTTTTGGTAACATTTGTTGTGTCATTCTTGATTGTTAGCTCAACAGTAACGTTACTTCCTGAATCAATCGTGAAATCCTTGATCCTTTCTTCCTCGATTAAGGCGGCTTGACTTGGGGCTTTCGTTTCCTCTAATTGATAGGCGCCTGTTTCTAGTTGTGCAATCTTTAGCTGTCCTTTTTGGTTCTCACTCACATTGATACCAGCGTCTCCGGCAGCATATTGTTTACCTGTTAAAAAACGATACGCTGCTTGTTTGTCGGTCGTCCACGTATAGAGTCCATCGGCTGCACTTACAATATATTTCTTAGTCTGTTGGTTTCCTTCTTGCTTTGAAACAACAAATTCCGCATTATTCAGTGGTTCGTTTTCCCCCGTTCCTCGCTTATTCACCAGGAGCGTTCCTTCATTTGTGACGAGATTTTTCGGATAAAGATGGATCGTGTCAAGCTCTTCTTCTCCATATACATAAGAGCCATCTGCTTGTTGGATCATTTCATACACAGGAAAGGCGATCACCATATTCTCAGCAGAGGTAACGCCGTCTTTAGGTTCTTCCACAATGGTGTAAACAGCATCCCGATCGGCTTGTTTTTTCGGCAATTCAAAAATCAAATCACCGGCTGTATCTGTTTTCCCGCTAGCTACAGGAGAACCTGGCGTCAAGTTTTGGACTTGACGCTTAGCTTCTTCAACGGATGCCCCTGCAGATCGTTTTTCGTAATAGGCTGCTGTCACATCATAGACAGAAAAAGTAACATCGGCTAACCCTTGGTATTGATCAAACTCTGCCATCTCGGTCCCACTATTTTGAATCAATGAACCTGGTAGATTGACCATTTTCTTTTTATGCAGATGAACCTGTGCCAAATTGGTCTCTGCGGATACTTGCTGATTTTTTGTTCCAAAAAAGACAAATGGCAAAAGTAAAAATAGGAGACAAACCATTTTCGTATGATTAAAAATCTTTTTCATTGTTCTTTCCTCTCTTCTAATTTTTTTTGTTTTTCTTTCGCTAATGGAAGAATTACTTTAATGAAGGCTTATCTTTGCGCTTAACGTACAAATAGCTTCCAGCTAAAAGGACTAGCAGACTTGCTGAAAGAATCGCCAGCCACCCATGCCAACTCCCTCCTGTTTCAGGAAGAGACACTTTCACTTGATTGGTGACGATCAATTCTATTTGATTGTTCTTTTCTCCAGAAACAAGAAGATTCGGTTGTCGTTCTTCATCGATAAAGACTTGACCATCCTCTTCAATCTTGATTTGGACAGGTGCTGTTAAACCTGCATAGCCTTCAGGAGTAACTATTTCTTCCAAGGTATAGCTGCCGGGCGCTAGCTCCTGGAAATGGAATACTGCCAGTGATTCTTGGGCTTCGGGCAATTCGATCGTCTGACCGTTTCCACTTAGCCGGAATTTTGCCCCCTCAAGTGCTTGTCCCAGTTCATCCTGTTTATTGACCACTAAATCAAAAGGTTTTAACTGATTGCCATGGGTAAGGGTCCAACAATTGGCATCCCCATCGACGTTTTCCCCTTGATACTGGATTTTTCCGTCTGTACCAACGACAAATTCATAGTCACCGGCAACCGTATCATATCCGAGCGGACCGGCTGTTTCTGAGATACGATAAGCGCCAGGCTCAAGGATCGTAAATTCAGCCATCCCAACATCATCCGACGTTTCTGAGGCGATTTCTTGATATTCCCCCCCTGCTGTTATTTGTTGCAGAGAAAAGACAGCCCCAGCTAACAGTACTTGCTGCTCTTTTTGTACCGTGTATTTTCGAATAGCGACTGGAATTTCTGTAAAGGGATTGGTGATCTCCAGGGTAATCGTATGCTCGACCAGTGTGACGGGTTGCCCATCGATCGTCGCATGCCCTTGCGCATCGACATGAATCTGCCACTGGGTTTGCTCAGCTAAATGATGTCCCGCCGGTGCAGTGACTTCCTTTAAACGATACGTCTGACTTTTTTGCAACGCAGTATCTGCTGGTAGCCCGTACGTTCCATCCCCTTGATCCACAAGGGTCACTGTCTCCCCTGCCCCCGTCAATTCAAAAACGGCACCTGTCAACTTCACCTCTCCTACAGCGGATTTTTTGATCAGGTTTAATGCCAGGGGCACAAACATCTTTGTGTTTTTCCATGTATAAGCGTCCACTTTTGTCGCTTCATAGCCTGACACTGTTCGTTCACTTGTGACTTGATAATCAAAAGTTTCTCCTTGGTTATTATAAAGCGGCAGTAGACGGGTTTCTTCGTAATTCGTTCCATCCTTTTCAGAAACCGCGGGAACCTTGCTTCGTTCCCAAGTTGTCTGATCTTGCGCATCGGTCTCAGTAAGTTCGAGATATCCTGTTTGCCAGCTCTCCTTGCTAGTAACCGGGCTTCTACTTATTTCAAAATAAACGGATTCTGGGCGACTTGACACATCACCATCGTATTCCTCCCAGACTTTTTTGATCGTCAACTCCTTACCAGGTGCTTTGGCAGATGGCACACCAAACAATGCCTTTTGATCGGATTGATGATTCGGATAAAACACCGTTTCACCATTCATTTGATACCAAGTATCTGGTTTAAAATCCGCTGCTTCTGTTTGAATCCGCACTTGATAATGAATTTGCAGTTCCTGTCCTTCGCCTAAATAAAGACTAGAAGCGTTGAGGGTATTGTCAGATACCGTGACCTCAGGCTGCACCGTTAGATCAGCAGAACCGACACTTTTGATGGACAAGCTATTTTCTTCGTATAAAAATGGCTGCGAAATGGGGTCAGTAATCTCTCCATCAGTGACTGTCGCCGAAATATGAAGGGCTTTTTTCTCGAGATAGTCGGAAATATCCGCTGCTTCATTGGCTGACTCATAATAAAGATGCCCCTCTTCATCTGCAGAAACCATCTGTCTCATTTTGTTCTCAACATCGGCCTTTGTATACCCAGCTGTTTGATCTCCTTGCAGTTGAATCCCCAATCCGTGAATCTCAATCCCGCGCTCTTTTAACGCCATCGCCTCACCGATCGTAGCGACAAACGTATTGTCGATCCGTTTAGAGTTACCGTATTGATCAGGTGCAAAATACCCATTGTGGATAAACGATGTATTCATGGGCTGATCTTGAGTAAGTGAAAAGGCGGTTCCAAAATAACTGTCGTCTGCTTGCGTCTGCACTTTGGACACATGGTAACTGTAAGTAGGCACGCCATCTGTTAGCAAAACGATGACTTTCTTATGTCCATTTTGCGTCGATAGCATATCCCCTGCTTGGCGCAGCCCTCTTTGGGTAAAGGTTCCCCCAGCTGCTGTTTCTGGTGTCATGGTCCGGATCGTCTCTTTGACTTCCGAAAATTTTCCTAATTGGCAGATTTTGTTTTGGTAATTGCTACCATCACTGGAATAACCGACATAGCCCATGTAGACACTGTCTTGAATGCCGCTTCCTTCAATTTGATTCAAAAAGCGATCCACACCTTTTTTTACTTCAGTGATGCGTCCCATATCATTCATACTGCCTGACCAATCCACGACCAATACGACATCGATGGGATCGACTTGACGTTGAACATTCCCTCGTACATTTAGGTAAACATCAAATAGTCCCGGGGTATTCGTCTCTTTGGCAAATTTTCGCAGAGCGAAATCTGCTTCGTCACCTACACCACCATACTCAATATACGAGTTGGTCACATTTTCTGGATCACCATTCCATGTAGTTACGCCATCCCAGGTTTCTCCTGCATCCTTGTTCCCCTGATGATTTAAGACGTTACTCTTTTCATCGGTTTTCCAATTCGCCGAAGGATACGTCCCGCTTTGGTCTGTCGTATAATCTGGTTCAATCGAAGCAAAAGTCTGTGAAACGGTCATTTTTTGATAAAGACGTTCTTGTTTAAACGGTTCAATGAGTGTTTCATTTTCAGAAGAACTTGTCGTCGTTCCTGTTTCCTTTGTCTCTTCCTGCGTTTCTTCGTTAAAAACACCTTTTGAGTCTTCATTCGACACTTGTCCCGAAGTTGACTCCGTGCCGGTTTCTGCAGCTTGCGAATCAGTTGAGCTGACTTCCACCCTATCTGAGGAAGCAGATTCTGTCGCAAGCGGAATGTCAACCATCAATTCATCCAAAGACGCCAATTTGTGCGACTCTTGATTTTCATGATCATATTCTTCAATCTGAAGCGCCAACTTCAGTTTTTTTGTTTCATTGGGTAGTTGAAACGTTACTTCTTGTTCACAGGGTGTTTTCAAGAAGTCTTGTGTTGTTAGCCAAGACTGTGCAGATTCATCCTCAATAAAAACCACCTCTTTGTTGTTCGTTTTCGTTAGCGGTTGTTCTTTCGTTTCATCCAGTGCATATAATTGCAGCCAGATGCGTTGCTGCTTGTTTTTTTGTGATAGCTGATAACGTAAAGTAAATTGATTGCCCTCCCGTTGACCTGTCAGCTTGATCTGCTCCGTTTCGGTAATAGCGATCGTATTTTCTTCTTGTGCACTTGCTGTCCCATTTGTTTGCAAACCTGAATAGATGATGAATAATATCCCCCCTAACATACAGAAAATGAAAGAGAACCAGTGGTGTCTCTTTGCAAAAAACATAAAAAGACCTCCTTTCAAATTACAAGCTGATCATACAAAAAAGAAGAACAATACACCGCTTTTTTTCATTTTCAGAAAAATGGGAAAACTCTTATTTTCGTGCGTTATTTAAACAGAATTTATGCGCAGGTTTTATGATGAAAACCAATCAGTTTATGTTATTTAAAAACTGAAGAAAATCAACAATTTTCAAATCCTCATTGTATTTTTCTTCTTTATGAGACACTTTTTGGAAAGATTTGTCTCAGTTTTTATAAAAAAAAGCAAAAGTTTTGAGACGTGTCTTTACACAGTTATATAAATAAGTTATTACTAAAATAAGAAGGTGATCATTTGATTGAAAAAATACTCTTAGATTCCCGAGCATTAGACAAAATCGGACTCTACGGAAAATTATTATCAATTGCTCCGGGTGAATACAACATAGAGTTCGTGAAAAATCTGACCCATTTAAGTACAACGAGATTGAAAAGTTTACTTTCCTCGATCCAAGAGGACCTGCAAAACCTTTCCCCAGTAAATCTTTCATTACATAAAAACACCCTCAGTCTCCCTAAAAATTTGATTGAATACAATCAATATCAGCAGTTTTTAGCCCAAGTAAGTATTTCTTATAAAATGTTGTTAAGTATCTTGACCAACCAAGATGAAAGCTTGCTGGCATTTTGCCAAAGAAACTATATCAGCCGTTCGACTTGTTTCCGACAAACTAAAAAGCTGCAGGATCATTTAAAGGAATTCAACATAACCTTAAATCAATCGGCCATGACGCTTACCGGTTCAGAGATGGTGATTCGCATCTTGTTGTTTAATTTTATCTGGCATATTTCTTTAGGAGATAGTTTGGCACAGGCATTTAATCAAGAGATCGAAGAGTTATTTGTTACCTATGAAGGAACAAAATACCAAAGTAAATATGAAATTGGTAAAAAAGAAGCATTACTCCATTGCAAAATTTGTCTTTTCCGGATCAAGGATGGTCACTCAACGAATCTTTATGAATTAACGAATAAGTCCTTTATTCCCAGTTGCGAAAGTCTTGATTTCTTTTCTGCTTTCTTTAAGCTCATTGATTCAGCAATAGACATTCTTGAGATCAATTCATTGTTTTTTCTTTTTTATTACTGGCCGATGCTGACTTCCGCAAACGATGTGCGTCTGCCGATCGTTGCAAATTGTTACAAGCATGAAAAACAAGAACTAAAAGAACTGATGACTGAATTTGAAGACCATTGCCAAAAATTTCTCTGCGATTTTGACTTTGATCACCAATCGTTTCTTTATATGAATACATATCTTACCTTGCTGAAATTTTGCATATTCAAGCAAAAAGTCCCTCTTTCCAATTTTTTCGAAGCAAACGTGATCAAAGATAAATACCCATTGCATACGATTTTGACAAATACCATTCAAAGTTTTTGGCGTAAAATAGCAAATCGTAAAGGTTATGAATGGTTGAAAACCTGTTATGCCGATCTTGCCTTTTATCAAGCCTGTTTGCTTTACCCCGTTTACATCGAAAAGGAACAGAAATATAAGCTTAAAGTTGCTTTCGTCTATGTATCCAATTATTTGGTTTCAATGGAAGTTTTTAATATATGTGAGCGACTACCATTCGTTGCGATAGAGCGGATCACACTGCCAACAGAAGAACCATTTGATTTTTATATCCTGAGTGCGCCTCAGCTTTTCCCTCCCTATACAACCGAAAAGAATTCGGCAATCATTGATTTTTGTCGCTATTATGACTTTGAAACAGATCTCTGTCAGAAATTACTGGCTGCTTTTAATGAAAAAATCAAAAAGTTGACGGGTTAAAATCAACTGGCGCACTTCGGCAAACGCAAGGAGGTCTTTTGAAAAAGATTGAAAACTATACAAATAACCCCTTGGATTCAATCGATGAATCCAAGGGGTTATGCATTATTTGTCTGTGTGTATAATTACATAGTTTAAATCAACCGAATATGGGTCAATGGATAATAAACAAAACGAGCATTGCCTAAAATAGCCTCTCCTGATATTGGTCCAAAGGAACGACTATCTTTGGAGGCACGTCGATTGTCACCAATGACAAAGTAACTATCTTTCCCTAATTTCTCAACGCCTAATAAAGATTCTAAATCAAAATCATTGGTATAAGAAGCAGACTCGTGGTCATTGCTACGGTTTTTCACTAGAAAATCTTCATCTACTGGTTCATCATCAATGTAAAGCTGATCATTGACATATTTCACTGACTCACCTGGTAAGCCAATCACCCGCTTGATATAGGTCGAACCATCCGGCAGCTGGAAAACAACGACATCAAAACGTTGGATCGGCGAAATCTTCTCAATGACCACCATGTCTCCTTGTTTTAAAGTTCCTTCCATCGAATTTCCTTCAACAGGAACTGGAATCAACAAGAATGCCCGAATCAAGAAGGCTGTTGCAAAAGCGATCAACGCATATTTCACTACTAGCCAAAAACGATCAACCCAAAGTTTTTTTGACTCCACACGTCTGCCTCCTCTCCAATTTTTCACTTAGTTTATTGTTCAGAAAGCAAGGACAGTGCTTTTAAGTATGCTGGGTCCTCTGCTTTGAGTTTCGCCGTTACTTCTTTTTCAATTGCTTGGGCCGTGTCTACATCGACTTCCCCAGTTTCCTTTAAATCATGGGCTTCTTGGAAGGACTGCACAGCTGCGGTCGTCTCATCATTGAAGGTATCACCACTGGTTGAATACCCCAACGCTTTAAGAAATTGATTTAGATTGTTGACTGCCGTTGACGATTGGCCAGCTTTTAAAGCATGGTCCCGTGGTAATGGCGGGAAATACGCATATTCTGGATAGTCCTCTTCATAATCCGGCATCACACCTTGATCATTGACCCAATTTTCATTCGGGGTCAACCATTTCATGACCGTCATTTTTAATTCACTGTTATCCCCCAGATCCTTCACATTCTGGACAGTCCCCTTACCAAAGGTTTCCGTACCAACGACTGGAATATCCGCTGATTCTTGCAAGGCTGCAGCAAAAATTTCCGATGCGGAGGCACTGCCTCCATCGACTATAACAACGACCGGCTCTGTGACTTTGAATCCTTCGTCCAAGGTTTCACTCGCTTTGGTTTCACTGATTACCCCTTGGTTATTGGCAAATTTCACGATCGTTTGACCGTTTTCCAAAAACATACTCGCCATGATCTGGACTTGGTCTAGCAGTCCACCAGGATTTTGTCTTAAATCTAGTACAAACGACTTTGCACCGGCTTCCCTAAGTTCGGTGATGGTTTCTTTCAACTCAGCTGCCGTGTTTTCACCAAAGGAAGTAATGTCGATACGACCGATCGTTTCATCACTTTCAGCGATTTCTCCATGAACCGTTTCGATGGGGATCACATCCCGAGTAATCTCCACATCAAATGTGTCCTCTCCACGTTGAATCGTTAAGGTGACTTTCGTCCCTTTCTCACCACGAATCTTACCCACGACTTCAGATAATTCTTGACCCTGCGTATCTTCACCATCTACCTTGACGATTCGGTCATTCATTCGCAGGCCGCTTTTTTCAGCAGGCGTATTTTTTATCGGGGCTTGTGCGACTTCTGGATA
Organism: Enterococcus sp. OL5; assembly: GCF_006491895.1. Taxonomy (NCBI): domain Bacteria; kingdom Bacillati; phylum Bacillota; class Bacilli; order Lactobacillales; family Enterococcaceae; genus Enterococcus; species Enterococcus sp. OL5. The sequence goes on along the minus strand of NZ_VHIL01000004.1, from coordinate 169,212 downwards.
GTCTTCCACGATCGACAAGGTAGCACCAATCCCTTCAAAACTGCCAGAAAGTGATTGTTCTAAGTTATCCGCATCCGATTGATTCAAATACGTTGTATAAGGATCATCTAGCGCATCAGTCATTCCCTGTAGGGCGCCTTCTATCAAGGCATCCTCATCGACTTCTTGGTAATAATTCGCGAGGATCTGGTCATATAGCGACTGGATTTTCTCCATCCCGCTGGCTTCTGTGCTCGTTTCTGTCACCGGTTGCGTCGTCTGCTGATTTTGCTGAGCCGTTTGCCATAAATAGACACCGCCTCCTGACAAAATTGCGACACAAACGAGAGAAACGATATATCGGCTCGTCGTTAAACCTTTCATTCACAACACCTCTCTGAGAAAAAACAGCTTCGTTCTGTGGATTTTATGCAACCATACAAAACGAAGGACAGTTTTTTATTTGTTATTTTCGAGATACTCTGCCCAGATACGATCAAAAATATCCATGGACGGCAAATAATCAACGCTTAGTTCCAGATAAGAAGAAACTTCATCATAATCATCACTGTGTTTTGGAAACTGAATATCATGACTTGCATGAGTGGCAAAGATCTGAGCCTCATCTGTATGACTCGGACCTTTGACTGCCATTAAATAGCTATAAAAACTTTTACGCATGATCTTGCTCCCAATGATTTTCTAAAAAGGCTGCTCTACGAGCGTGATTGCGAGCAAAATTCTCAGGATTCTTTTTGTAATACTCTTGATGTTCTTCTTCCGCTAAATAAAAGGGTTGGGCTGGTTCGATCGTGGTCACGATCGGATCGGTAAAGCGACCGGAAGCTTGAAGTGCCTCCTTGCTGGCTTCGGCTTTTTGTCGTTGCTCTTCATTCAAATAGAAGATAGCCGGACGATAATTGTCGCCACGATCTTCAAATTGCCCAAAAGCATCCGTTGGATCTGTTTGCTGCCAATAAATCGTCAAAAGATCTTCATAACTGATTTTTTCAGGATCAAAGATGATTTCCACTGCTTCGGTATGCCCGGTTTGATGGCTTTTGACTTCTTCATAGGTTGGATTTTCGGTATGTCCTGCGGTATAGCCAGAAAAAATCGAATGCACGCCCTCTAGTTCATCAAAGGGTTGGATCATACACCAGAAGCACCCACCGGCAAAAATTGCTCGTTCCATTATTCATCCTCCGTTTCAGCTGGTAAATATAAACTCATTTGAATTTCATCATCCACAAGATTGATTTTGTTGGCTTTGATAAACAAGCCGTTTTGCATGCGGAATTGATCCAATCGAATCAAAATAATTTGTTCATCGGCATTGACATCGATCCATTCAGGAAATTTAAAACTACGTTTGATCATTTTCATCACTTCACTGGTGGGCAGATCCAAGGTGCCGATTGATAAGCTTTTGGCCTTTAATTGGACATTGCCTTCTTCCGTCACGTAAGGATCAAAATAGAGATAGAAGGTGATAGGAAATCCTAATACTTGAAACTCTCCTGTTAAGAGTGCTTCATTTCTTAGCTCAAAATTATATTTGACCTCTTGATCCTTTTGAAAATCAGATAGGTAAAAATCAATCAATTGATTGACTTGGCTTTTGTTACTGTTAACGGTCAGAACAGGACTGCCCTCCCGTTGAACAAGTTCGGCACTTTCATTTAAGCCGGTTTCCCGCTGCTGAAAAATTCTTGAAGCAAAGAAAACCGTTGTCCCTAAAAGGATACCGACCAACACTAGGAAGGCAATTTTCCAGTAGTTGATCGCTTTTTTATTCGTTGTAGCTGTTTTTTCCGGCTGCTTCGTTGATTCGCTTGGTTTCATTTTGTATCCTCCTCTAGCAACCAATAGTTTTGCGTTTTGATCACTTCATCGCGAACGGCATTCGCCATCAGTTGATACCCAAGATTATTGGGATGGAAGCGATCGCCTTCATACAAAACATTGTTTGTAATGTTATTTCCAACGGCTTGCGATGAATCAGTGGTCGTTGAAGGACTACTTTGCGTTTCATCCGAAGCTGTCGTTGATGAATCAGATAAGCGTTCTGTGTCCGATGATTCGGCAGTTCCCTCTGATTCCCCTCCTTCGGTATCAGCAATCCCGACTTCATCACTCAATCCTTTATAAAGCAGATCGTTAATAGGTATGAAAAAGGCCTTTTCTTGCTGATTGACGAAGGACTCCGTCTGTTGGTTCCAGTTATCAATGATCGTCTGCATATCCGTGATTTCTGGGAAATTCAGATAAAATGGATTGTAGATGCCCAAGACATAGATTGGTGCATCACTATTCAAATCGCGAATTTGAGCAAACAAGTCTTTTAAACGTTCTTTGTAATCTTCCATCGGTTCCGTAAACGTCTCAATGCTCAAGCCGAAGAAATTGCTCTGAATCACTTTTAGTACATCGTTACCGCCGACAGTCAAGGTAATCAAATCCGCTTGACTGAGGTCTTGCCGCAAGTCTTCATCATTTTTGACTCGCTTTAAAATCTGATCACTTCTTTCACCAGCGACCCCATAATTTTTGGTTACCAAATTGTTCAAATCATAGCGGTCCTCTAAATCCCCCGCTAAAATTGGCACAAAGCCGCCACGAGCTGTTTCATCACCAACCCCTTCCGTTAATGAATCCCCAAGTGCGAGATACTCGATGGCGGATTTTTTTGAGTCATTGGCCGCCAGCTTATTAACAGGGGTCAACAGTGGTTGCGCTTTGGGAACAGCAAAATGAAACAAGAAGCCAGTTCCAATGGCTATCAGTCCCACAACAAGTAAATAAGTTACTATTTTTTTCCATTTCACAGGTATTCAAACTCCTTTGTAATCTTTGCTATTTTAACAAAATTCTCATAAAATTCCTAGTCGCAATCCTTCAAACTTAAGAAAGAAAACAGCTCCCTACTCTCTGAGTAGACAAAAATCGCAGCTTCATTCTGCTTTTTCTTCTTTTCAGCTTTTCATACACCAAAAAGCGATTCGTCATCAAACGAATCGCTGAAAGAAACATCCTTTTTATTCCGTACTGTAAGTAATCGCAAAAGCACCTTTGCCAGTGTGAGTGGCGATGATCGGTGTTGTGTGAAGCAATGGGATCTCCAAGTCAGGAAACAGTTCTGCTAGTTCTTTTTGGAAACGTTCCGTGATTTCTAATCCTTCAGCATGAGAAATACCAATTTTCGTCACTCTAGGCATATTCTTCAATTCTGCTTTTAATTCCTCAAACCATTTATTAAACGTCTTGACACCGCGTCCTTTGACGACTGGAATCAGTTCTGAATGATCAAAATCCATGATCACTTTCATGTTCAGCAAACTCGATAAAAGACCTTTGGCACGACTGATACGACCGCCTTTTACTAAGTTTTCTAACGTTGAAACGCCGATAAATAATTTCGTATGTTCACGCACCAAATCCACTTCAGGTAACACTTCTTCTAGTGTCTTACCGGCTTTAGCCAATTCAGCTGCCCGAATCACTTGAAAAGCCAGCGCTTGATCTGTTGTGTCGCTATCGATCACCGTGACTTTGGCTTTTGATAAATGACTGGCTTGACGAGCCGCTTCCACGGTTCCGCTCAGGCCTTTGGTCATATGGATCGATAAAATTTCACTGCCATCTTTGCCTAATTCATCATATAATTCTACAAAATGACCGATCGGCGGCTGGCTAGTTTTAGGTAATTCTTTGGCTTGCGCCATCATTTGCATAAATTTTTCTCCCGGTAGCGTTTCATCATCTGGATAAACGACACCATCAATCATTACAGATAAAGGCACAACATGGATAGCCAAAGCATCACGGACACTTGGTTCCATCGTACTGGAAGAATCTGTCACAATTTTAAGATTTGCCATCATATATTCACTCTCTCTTTAAATCAAGTCTTTTTTCATGGTAAAATAACCACAGACCATTTATACTAAGTATAACAGAGAGAAAATTTTTTTTTCATCTAATTTCGATTCGAAAGGACGGTGCCGAATGCAGCACATGAAGTTTAGTCGCAGATATTTGATCGTCAATGAAGTATTAAATGCAGTAACCCACGGGATCGGATTAGGACTGAGTATCGCAGGACTGGTCATTCTCTTAATCAAGGGGGCAAATCTAGGGTCACCTATCCACATCGTTTCCTATGCCATATATGGGTCAATGATGATTTTGCTCTTCCTCTTTTCTACCTTATTTCACAGTTTGATTTTTACCAAAGCAAAAAAGGTCTTCCAAGTCTTTGATCATGCCTCCATTTTCTTGCTGATCGCTGGAAGCTATACTCCTTTTTGTTTGCTTAGTATCCAAGGCTGGCTTGGCTGGTCACTCTTCGTCTTGATTTGGCTACTCGCAATTAGCGGCATCGTTTATAAGTCACTGACTCTTCATAAAAAAGAGACCGTCTCTAAAATCTCCACCCTGATCTACATCATCATGGGCTGGCTATGTGTAATTGCCTTTAAACCTCTGATCGAGCATTTAGGCTATTGGGGAACATTTTTACTAGCAAGCGGTGGTGTTTCTTATACTGTAGGTGCGCTATTCTATAGTTTAAAATCCGTTCGATTCATGCATGTGGTTTGGCACTTATTCGTTATGTTAGGTGCTGGACTAATGTACTTCTCCGTCTTGTTTTATACTTAAACAGTAAGCGCGATTAAATAAAAGATCAGGGAACCTTCATTAGAGAAAGATCCCTGATCTTTTATTTTTTATGATAAAACTCGAATCGATGAGGATAATGGTTTTTTTCATCGATGATCCCATCGACCACATGATCAAGTTTCCATTGCGTCCAATTAATCTCTGGGAAATACACATCTCCATTAAATTCCGCACCGATCACTGTACGGTACAATTGATCGCAATCGTCAATCATCGCTTCAAAAACACCCGCTCCACCAGTTAAAAAAACTGGATGCTCTTGCTGCTTCACATACGTCAAAATTTCCTCACGGTCATGCATCACCAAGGCACCGTCGGCTTGATAATCTCGATCACTTGTCAAAACGATCGTCGTCCGTTGTGGCAACAATCTTTTTCCCATGCCTTCAAAGGTTTTGCGCCCCATAATGATCGTATTATTGATGGTTTGCTCTTTAAAAAATTTCAAATCATTCGGCAAATGCCACGGCAGTGTGCCATCCGCTCCGATCAACCCCTTTTGATCTTGTGCCCAAAGTGCGATCAACATAAATATTACATCCCTTCTGTATAAAATGATTCAGAAATATCCGCAGCGACTTGCAGTCGCTGCATCAGCTGAAAAGCCGATTCATGCTCAAATGGATCTTTGTTGCGTTCATCAAAGCGCAAGCCATCACAGGCTTGGTAAACAATTGTGCCGCCACTTCTTTGGACATTTCTTGGCCATTCTCCATCGTTTAAACGCGCGTTGTTGTTTTTCAGCAAGGTCGGTATCAGGGAGATCGGAAAGAGAGCACTGCCAGCTGCGACATCAATTTCTTCTATTTGAAAAAAGTCGGTGGCGATCTCGTTGATCAAGCACTCCGTTCTTTGCCACGTTTGCGGATGACTCGCAAATGCCCTTGCAGTTCGTCCTAGGATACAATACGTATTCTCTGGTAATGGCTGTTTGCTTATTGCCACAAGTTCTTCTGGGTACGTCTCTATCCACGTCACTACGCGATCAAAATCACAAATATGCAATGAATCCAGCATTGGTAGGTTGTGCTGTGCAGCAAAAACAAGCCTTCTGCGGGCATCTGCCGCTCCTTTTGCTGGTATAAAAATGGCAGTGCACTGCTGATTTGAACGAATGGCTTCTTTTAGCTCCGGCACCGTTTCTTCGGATACGGATAGCCAAACTGCATCATAGTGCTGATCCAAGAAATCAATGACTTGCTCAATGAGCACTGCATGAATCGATCCAGCATGTCTCTGATGAAAGGTCGCCGCAAAGCCTCGTTTGTGGGTATTTTCCATTACGCCTCATTCCTTTCTTTATGAAATGAAACCAAACAACCACTTAAACTGCAATCGGCGCTTTGATCGTTGGATGCGGATCATACCCAACCAGCGTAATATCTTCCATTTCAAAATCGAAGATCGATTGTTTTTCAGGATTTAACTGTAAGGTTGGCGCAGGACGCACTGTACGAGTCAATTGTTCTTTCATTTGTTCCATATGATTGCTATAAAGATGAGCATCGCCTAATGTATGGACAAAATCTCCGACTTCTAGTCCAGTTTCATGAGCAATCAGGTGCGTCAATAGCGCATAACTAGCAATATTGAAGGGAACACCTAAAAAGACATCGGCACTGCGTTGATACAACTGACAGCTTAAGCGACCCTCATGAACATAAAATTGAAACATTGTGTGACAAGGCGGCAACGCCATCGTCGGTACATCTTCTGGATTCCAAGCAGAGACGATCAAGCGACGAGAGTCTGGCGTTGTTTTGATCATGTCGATCACTTCTTTGATTTGATCGATAAACCCACCCGTACTTTTTTCCCAATGCCGCCATTGGTACCCGTAAACATGACCCAAATCGCCGAAAGTTTCAGCGAAAGCATCATCGGCTAAGATTTTTTCACAAAACTGTTTCAACTCATGTTGGTACTGTTCATTGAAAGCTTCATCCACCAATGAACGGCGACCAAAGTCTGTCATATCAGGACCTGTATAAGCATCACTTTTAATATAGCGTTCAAACGCCCATTCATCCCAAATGTGGTTATTATGCTCTAGCAGATAACGAATGTTGGTATCTCCTTTTAGAAACCATAATAATTCACTTTTGATCAAACCAAAAGGAACTCTCTTGGTTGTCAACAATGGAAAGCCTTGGGACAGGTCAAAACGCATTTGGTGACCAAAGACACTGCGCGTTCCCGTTCCTGTACGGTCGCTTTTATCATTGCCTTCTGTTAAAATCTTTTTTCCTAGCTCTAAATATGCTTGTTCCATCGTTTTTCTCCTTTACTCTAGACAAATTCGCTCAAATATTCCCAACGATCTATTTTTTCTGCCAGTTGCGTTTCAACCTCGCTGATTTCTTGCTGTAATTTTTGGAGCTTCGTAAAGTCCGCACCTTGATGATTCATTTCTTCAGTTAAAGCGGCTGCTTTTTCTTCTAATGCCGCAATATCATCCTCAATCGTCGCCCACTCTTTTTGTTCCATATAACTCAGTTTCTTTTTGACAGGCGCTGCAGCAGTCGCCTCACTTTCAGCAGAATGTGAATCGGTTTTTGTTTCTTTTGGCTCTAGTACACTCGAACTAGCTTTATTGGTATTGGCTGCTAGATATTCATTGATGGAACCAAAGTAGGACTTAATCTTGCCATTTCCTTCGAAGATCAGCAATTTTTGGGCAACTTTATCTAAAAAGTAACGGTCATGGGAAACAGTGATGACTGCACCTGGAAATGTTTCCAAATAATTTTCCAAAATCGTCAAGGTATCAATATCCAAATCGTTGGTTGGTTCATCTAACAAGAGAACATTTGGCTGTCCAATCAATAGCTTGAGTAAAAATAGTCGTCGTTTTTCCCCGCCAGACAGCTTGCCGATCTTGGTGCCATGCATGGATCGCGGAAACAAAAACTGTTCCAGCATTTCTGCGACACTGACTTGTGAGCCATCCACTTTTTGCACTTCCTCGGCTGCTTCTTGCAAATAAGCAATCATTCGCTGATCAGGGTTCATCGCTTCAATCGTTTGCGTATAATAAGCCATTTTCACCGTCACGCCCATCGTACGCTCCCCTTCTTCTAAAGGCAGGCGTCCAGCTAAAATATTGAGCAACGTTGATTTGCCCGCACCGTTTTCTCCTGTGATCCCTAAGCGTTCTCTTGATTGAATCAACAAATCAAAGTGTGACAAAATCGTTTTGTTTTCAATCTGGAAACTCGCATCTTTTAGTTCTAAGACTTGTTTGCCTAAGCGTGTCGTAGCAACATCAATGGCCACTTCGCCGTTCCGTTTTACTTGATGTAGGTTTTCTTTTAAATCATCGAAACGATCGATCCGGGCCTGTTGTTTCGTTGTACGGGCTTTTGCACCAGTACGAATCCAAGCCAACTCATGTTTGTACAACTGCTTGCGTTTGTCTTCTTGCGTCTCCTCCACACGTTCTCGTTCTGCTCGAGCATGAAGATACGTCTCGTAATTGCCTTGATATTCATGCAACTTGCCAAAGGACAATTCAAAAATCCGATTAACGACTCGATCCAAAAAGTAGCGATCGTGGGTCACCATCAGTAACGCACCCCGATAATTCTTTAAATAGCCTTCCAACCATTGAATTGCATCATAGTCCAAGTGGTTAGTCGGTTCATCCAATAACAACAGGTCTGGTTCATCGATCAACACTTGAGCCATAGCTACTCGTTTCTTTTGACCTCCAGATAACTCACTGACCTTTTTCTCTAACTCACTGATCCCAAGCTTTTGTAAAATAATCTTGGCAGTTGTATCTGTATTCCAAGCATCGGCTTTATTCATCGCTTCTTCTGCCAACTGATAATTCCGTTGCGTTTGTTGATCCAAGCCATTATTCTCTAAGGCAATCAGCGCTTTTTCATAGTCACGAACAACGCGAATCAGCGGACTTGTGCCTTGAAAAACAGCATCTACAACAGATAATTCTTCTTGTAACTGATTGTCTTGAGCCAAGAAACCGATGCGATAATCTTGGGCGGCAAATACCGTTTGGCGATCGCCATCTCCGCGATCCAAACCGGCTAAGATCCGTAACAAACTCGATTTTCCCGTGCCATTGACACCGATCAAACCGATTCGATCTTTTTCATGTATCAGAAAAGAAAGCTGATCAAACAGTGTTTTTTCACCGTAAGTTTTGGTTAATTCACTTACTTTTAATTCTTTCACAGAATCCCTCCTGAGTTTTTTCTTCGCTCATTGTACCACATTTCATCAACGGAGACGATGAGAGAAAAAAATCAATTTATGTAAAAAAAGAATGCCTTCGTCAGTTTATTCCATGGATGATCCATGTTGATCACCTACGGGGAATAACCTGACGAAGACACTCCATAAAACATGCATCAATTCATGCACCTTTTGAGACATATTATCGGCGGAACATCCGCTGTTTCGGCTGTTCTTCCGCTCGAGACATCGCATACGATTCTAACAGATTGACATTGCGTCGATATTCATTCGCAGAAATCGTCGAGATTTTTCAGCAACTTCATATTCATCGATCGTCTTGCGCTCGAGATAATAGCCCCAAAGGACTTTCTTGACAAAAATCGGATCTTGCTCGATCATGATCGTTTCAATGAAATTGCTATGTTCAAACCGTTTGATGCTCATTTCTCGTTGACGAATAAAGAAATTGATCAGCGAGGAATCATAGACATCTTCTAAATTGCTCAAACTGTGAAAAATGTATTCGCTGTTTTTTAAGTAGATTTTTTGTACTTCAGAAATGTCTCGTTGTTTCAAGGCATCTTTCAGTTGCTGCCGTCGCTGTAAAAACAAACGAGGATGGATCAATACACGAATAAAGCGCTGAATAAAGAAGAGCCAAAAACTAAAGAATGAGAGAATTTGTTTTGCGAGGGAATGCTGTTGCTGAGAAATAAACCGTGAATAAAAACGATAGCCATTTAGACTGACTTTCCCATTTCGATAGGCTTCATCCAAGCCATCTTGTTCGATCGACAAGATCAACCCTTGAATTTCTTGGATTTCTTGTTTTTCTGAATCTGTCAAACTATTGCGATACAATTCCCAACGGCGATTTTCATAGGAATTGATGACAGCATCAATCGCTAAGCGACCTTTATCAGAAAGCTCTTGTTTTTCTTCTGCTTCCAATTGTTCGATGACGTCTTCTAAGATCAGCAAGTGATTGAAGTCGACACTTTCGGCAGCTTCACCATCTGCCAAATAAGGCAAGACCATCACGCTGATGATCAATGTCAGCAAAATCACACAGGCAGTCAAAAACAAGAGCAAGCTCCGTTCCTGAAACGGTGTCTCATGCACCATCACCGGTAAAATAAAGATGGCTGCCAAACTGACTGTTCCCTTGACGCCACCAAAGGTCAACAAGGCGACTTGATTCATAGACACTTGTTTTTTTGACTGTAAGAACCAATAATAAAATAGTAAAAAGAGAAAACGAACGAGGAAAATCACCGCTGTGACGACTAAAATCGTGATGACTAGATGCCAGTTTGCATAGTTTTTGCTTTCCCAGATCGGTGAGAAGACTTGTGACAACTCAATCCCTAGAAAGAGAAACACTAATGCGTTCAATGTAAAGACTATGGTCGACCATGTGCTTTCCGAAATGTTCGCCAACTCTGCATCAAACAACGAGATTCGCCGTTTTCTTTGGGCTTGGGCAACCCCAGCCACAACTGCTGCGATGATCCCTGAGACTCCGATCATTTCTGCCAGCAAATAGGCAGCAAATGGCAAGAGTAGTTCAATCAATAAGTATACTGTGACATCTTGTGCCGAGATTTTTTCAATAAAACGTAAAATCCGGCGTTTCAGCCACACAATCAAGTAACCGATAAGCCCGCCGCCGATACTAGAGAAAAGGAGTTGGAAACCTGCGTTGGCTGCTGAAAAACTCCCGGTGGTCAAAGCCACGATAGCAAACTGTAATGCGGTAACCCCCGAAGCATCATTCAGTAAGCCCTCGCCTTCCAGAATATGCATAATATTTTTGGAAATTTTCAAACGTTTTGCTAATGAAGAGACTGCCACCGCATCAGTTGGACCTAAAGCAGCACCAAAAGCGAAGCAAGCAGCCAGAGGAATCGTCGGCATTAGCCAATGGAGTGTTCCCCCGACGGCAAATAATGTCATTAAAACGCCACCAAAAGCCAAAAATAGCACGATCTTGCTGTTTTTTAAGATTTCCGGAACGTCTGCCCGCTCACCTTCACGAAATAGCAATGGACCAATGATCATTACTAAGAACATTTCTGGCTCAAAGGCGATCTCTTGGCCCATCTCTGTAAGACCTAATAAAATTCCTAAAATAATTTGAATAAAAAAGATCGGTACCGAGGGCAATATTTTGCTCGCCACATTTGATAATGTGACAAGAATTGCAATGATAATGACGAGTTCAATAAATTCCATCCATTACCCTCTTTTCTTTCGAATTGCTAATAACAGCTCAAGAAAATCTTCTTTTTTCAAAAGGATCTTATCGTTTAGAAGACCTAACTCCTTTTCGTTATTTTCAATCTCACATTGGACACGTCGTGATTCCAAGCGGTAAAGATCATGTTTCATTCGTTCAAATTTTCGGAAAAGCAATGGATTTTTCCGTTGCAAATACTCCCGAATCTCCTTTTTTTCAGCTGGTGTAAATTGTCCCAACTGCTTCATTAGTTCTTGCTTACTTAAACATTCCTTGTTCATAATTGCGTTTTTGGCCCCTTTTATCATCAGTTTATCTTTTTATTTATTGTACAAATCAAAATTATCTCTTGACCGCTAGTATTCTAAGCCAATCATTCAAAAATAGCAAGTCTTTCTCACTAAATGTTGGTTTTCTATCAGTTTTCTTATAAAACAAAAAAACCGCAGTCTTCACTGCGATTTTTTATGCTTATTTCATATATAAGTCGTAGTAAGCATCCATGATTTCTTTGGCGATTTGAATATTCGGATGGGTATCTGTGTCACCCTTTAATTGAGGCATTACGATCGCAATGGCAATATCCGCATCGCTGCTAGGTCCGTATGCCACGATATTCAAGTTTACTAAGCTGACGGTGTTACCGTTACTATCCACGATCGGCGTCTCGGCAGTCCCTGTTTTAGCGGACACTTCCATTTTCGCAGAGGCCAAGCCTTTGGCAGTTGCCCACGCATCCGTTCCATGAACTGCATCATAAAACCCATTTTGAATAATTTGCATTTGAGCATCCGTTAAACCAACTTCATTCAATACCGTTGGTTCGATCTCTTCAATCAGTGAGCCAAGACCGCCAGTTTCATCATTGCCGTAAATGCCGTCAACGATGTGAGGCTGCAATCTTTTGCCACCATTAGCAACGGTTGCTGCATATTGTGCCAGTTGCAACGTCGTATAGGTATCAAACTGACCAAATGCCAAGTCAAGGATCTTCCCACCATCACTGACCGGGTCCATGTTATCGATCGATGTGCTGATACCAGTCGCTTCTCCCGGTAAATCGATCCCAGTTTCAGTTCCCATACCAAAAGAGGCAAAAGACGAACGTAGTTTTTCATAGACATCCCCTTGACGATCCACTGTTGGAATCGAGATACCTGACTGATAATTGATGCCCATCAAACGTAAAGCGACTTGCATCATATAGGAGTTAGAAGAAACTTCCAACGCCTGCTCCGCAGAAAGATTACGATTATTTGCCCCAGTTGGGTTGAAAATTGAGGCTTTTACATCGGAGCCAATTCTGATTGGTTGATCCAATAACACTTCATTGCCGTTTAAGACCCCATTTTCCCAGCCGGCAGCCAAAGTCCCTGCTTTGACAACGGACCCTGGTACAAAGGAATTAATAAAGGTGCCAATGGCATCTTCCCGCAATTCATTTGAACCTGTGTCATGATGATAGCCAGACATTGACAAAATGCCACCGGTTTTTGGATTTAACGCCACTGCGTAAACCCCTGGAGAATATTCTGCTGCCCCAGAATCAATCAGTTTTTGGAAATTGTCTTGCAAGATTTTATCAACTCTCGCTTGAAACTCAGCATCCAATGTTAGAACAAGGTTATCCCCTTTTGCTCCAGCAAAGGTTTCTTTTTGACTTTCAATATTATTATTGTTATCAAGAGAGATCTCAGAAATGGATTTTGTACCTTGTAAGACTTCTTCATACTGCTGCTCTAAATAGCTACGTCCAACACGGTCATTACGAGCATAGCCTTTTTCTAAAAATTCCTCCAAGACTTCTTCAGGAATTCCTTGTTCTTCACTGGTCACCGTTCCGATCAAACTAGCCAGAGAACTTCCTTCAACGATCTTTCGTGTCCAATCGGTACCGGTGGAGATTCCCGGTAAATCGACCATGTTTTCAGCAACAATAGCTAATTCACGGTCAGACACATCTGACGTCTTAATAAAGACAGTACTCAAAGATTGGGCGCTATTCATCCGCTTAAAAATCGTGGCTGCTTCTAATTCGGCATCAGAAAAATTGATTTCATCTTCTGTCACTTTCTCAACGGTTGCCGCATATTGTTCAGAAGCATCTAAAGAACGCTCTTCATCACTCAATCGGTCAGTTGCTGCTTCAAGATTGTCTTCATCTGCTAGCCAAAAATCCTTAAGATCACGGTCAGACAAGTTTTTGTCCACAGGTACTTCAATCAACTCGCTCAATTTTTTGGCCGTTTCTAACAGATCTTGAGCGGTCATTTTGTTTCCGCGGGTAAATGTGATTGCCGCATTGGCTTGATTTTCCACCAGCGCTTTTCCAGAAGCATCATAGATCATTCCCCGTGGGGCGCTTCCTTTGACTTCCACTACAGATGAAGCTTTCAACTGCTGCTCAATATTGTCGCCATTGACGATCTGTAGATAGCCTAATTGAACGATCAAAGATACAAACAAAGCAAAAATAATAAAAAACAAAAAGTTTAATCGAAATGGAACATGAGATTTGCGATACGATTTAGCCTTTGGTTCTTCTGGCCCCTTACGTATCCCTTGGACAACTTTATCTTTCAAATTCTTCATCTCATCTATCCTTCCAATCTATAATGACTACTGTCCTATTTTACCAAAAAATTCGATTCGAAACAGAAAAAACAAAAAATATCCATTAATCCTTAGAAAAAACTATAAAAATTGGCGTGATTCCGAGTAAATGTTTCACAGTTTAATTGTTTCATTTTCATTCTTTCATGAAAAAATTGTTTTTTTAATGCTTTCTTATGTTTTTTCATTTGATGATCTCGTGAAACAAGATTCCCCCTGGTACTTTTGTGGAAAACTAAAAGCAGGAGGACTTTCGGTCACCCTGCTTTTTTAGGCTTCTAAAGATACTAGCTACTCCCCAGTTGTTGAATTTTCTTCTGAGAAGGTCAAACTGTCGTCGTATAACTGATAATTAGGCGATCCGTTAGTATATTCATCGCCTTGGGTCAAACCCTCGTTCGTCGGAAGCTGCAACTGCTCCTTTAACAAATTTTGCGTATGCAACAACTGATTCGTCCCCAATAACTGATAATACACTCCACCAATCAGTTGCCCTTCTCCTTGGAGTTGCTCTTGTTTGATGGTCGTAAAAGCAGGAATATAATTGGTACCGATGTCCATCATATCATTCCACGTAAGATCCGTCTTCGAATTCTTTTCAACCGCTTTGAGAATCTTTTGGTAATTACTGATGCCATCCAGACTCATAACTTTTTGAAGAATTTTCGTAACCACTTCTCTTTGCCGTCTTTGGCTTCCGATATCTCCTTCCGGATCTTGTTTACGCATCCTTGCATAAGCCAAACCTGTTTTCCCATCTAAGGTGATTCGCCCTTCAGGGACATGAACACCTTCTAAAGTAAAATCGATAGCATTTGTCACCTCGATACCTCCAACTGCATCGATCAGATCCCGCATCCCTTGCATATTGATCGTCACATAGTGATCGATAGGAATGTCCAAGAGATTTTCAACAGAGTCCATGGCCATAGCCTCCCCACCGAAAGCATACGCATGATTCAGCTTATCGATCGTATTATAACCAACGATTTGTATGTAAATATCACGATCAAGGCTAATGATCGTTGACTGTTTTTTTCAGGATTGACCGTCACCACCATCATACTATCCGAGCGACCTTGCTCGGTACGGCCTAATGCTCCAGTATCTATTCCCATCAGCAAAATGGAAAACGGATCTCGATCTTCAATGCTGATCGCTTCCTCTCGTTTGTCTGTTTTCCGATCAACAGCGTGAGAGATTTGATTAAACGTGGCATTTGTCTCTCGATAAACCTGCATCCCGTAAATCGTTACTCCAATGATTCCAACCACTAACACGACTAAAATACCTAAAATTCCCTTTTGATATCTCCGCATCTTACACCTCACCAATAAAAATTCACTCGTCAAATAAATTTTCCCACAAAACACATCTTTCAGCAATCGCTATCATGAATCAACTTCATATTTAATGCTTCCGTAACTTCTTTGAAATAAACAAAAATAAAGTGTCCCCTCTAAGTTAGAGGGGACACCGCAAATAGTCTTTTTTAAATATAATCCACAAAACGAGCGCGGAACTTCATATGCAAATGACTTCCTAGAATAAGAAGCATCAAAGTTAAACACCAGAAGATAAGTGTGTAGGTCGTTTTTCCCAAACCCATGCACGGGAAAGAAAAGCATCACGAAATCCTTCGATTAGATAGTATATTGGATTCAAGTGTAGTATTTTAATTAGCCAATCTGGCAAATTACGATTATTGATATTCCAAATAGGTCCTGAAACATAGAATAATAAACGTAGAACTGATTGTAAGAAAATATGATAATCACGTATCAGTACTGTTATTGTGGCGTTCAATAAACCAAATGCAAATAAGAAAACAATCATCGCAAGAAAGTAATAAACAAATTGTAACCAATAGATACTTGGTGTCACACCAGCTATGAATAATGAACCTACCACGATTGCCACCATAGGGATGTAGGATGACAAATTACTTATAATATTGATCGATGGTAGGATACTGACTGGAAACTTCATTTTCGCTACCATTCCAACTTGTCGGTGTATACTGTTTGATGCTCCTAAAATTGATGCACTAATATAAAACCATGCTGTGATCCCAATCAACATCCAGATAATAAATGGCACCCCGTCAACATTTCCATTTTTGTTAACACCTAGACCAAATACCAAGTAATAGATACCTACTTGAATAGCGGGATTTAAAATCTGCCAAGCTAGCCCTAAATAGTGACTTTGATATGTCGCTTTATCTTCATAACGGGACATCCGAAAAATAATCCCCGCATTTTTAAATTGTTCTTTTATAACTGCAGCAATCTCTTTCACAAACTTCTTCCTTTTCTATATGAACTAAACAAAGAAACATCTTCTTTATTTGAAAACTTGACTGATTGTTTCAATAGGATTCTTAATTGCGTAAGTAATCGAACGCCCACTAAAAGAAACCAGCGAACAAAATATCGTAGCGGCTACTACCAAACCTAGGATCCCTTTAGTTGGCCAGCTCATTTTTTCCCCTAAAGGTGTACGTTTTAAGTTTTTTTGAATCATTTGGTCCGAAAGATTTTGTTGTTGCAAGAAGTGATCTTCACGGCTTTTTTCTGCTAATTTCTCCAAATTAAAGGCTTTCTGGTCTTCTTTATAATTGTCTTGATAGGCTTTTTGCTCTTTCTTTGGCTGCTTTTTGAACCAATCAATGAATTTGCGATATTCAGCCATTACTTCTTCAGTAGGACCAAACATCCGTAAATCACCATAGTGCATCCAGATCGTCCGGTCACAAAGTTTTTCTACCTGTCCCAAAGCATGACTGACAAAAAAGATGGTTTTTCCAGCTGCTTTAAATTCCATAATTTTATCCACACATTTTTGATAAAAAGTTTCATCACCGACAGACAAAGCTTCATCAATAACTAAAATATCTGGATCATTATGAACAGCAATAGCAAAGCCTAACCGTGATTTCATCCCACTGGAATAGCTTTTAACTGGTTGATTGATAAAGTCGCCCAAATCAGCAAAGGCCACGATTTCAGGCATTTTTTCATCAATTTCTTTATTAGTCATTCCAGACATCAAGGCTTTAAGTCGAATGTTTTCTAATCCAGTCAGCTGATATTTTAATCCCGCACCGATCGCGATAATCGAGGTGTCACCATTTACTTCCATCGTACCGGATGTCGGTGGGATAATCCCACTGATCACGTTGGATAAAGTTGATTTTCCAGAACCATTGATTCCAATGATCCCAACGGATTCGCCGGCTTTCACATCAAAGCTGACCCCTTTTAAGGCCCAAAATCGAGGAACATTGCGATGATAGAACTTGAATAATGCTTTTACTTTATCCGCTTTCTTTTTATATAAGTCGTATTCTTTCGTCACTAAAGTTGCACGGACTTTGATTTCTTTTTCCACTTTCTTCATCCATTCTCATAGAATTTCTAATTGATCGAGTCAACTCACAAAACATCATACCATATTTTGAGTTCTGAACAAATAATCAATGAAAAACTAGTAATAAAATCTTAATTTCTTGAAGTTGCGTTCAACAAAAAAAACATCTATAAAAGATGCTTTTTTATAATAGTCCTTTTAATTGGTAAGTTTCAAATCTTTTTTGATTTGAGTAGTTGATATTTCCGGAGTCCGTGCTAGATAGATCACTTCAGCATCGGTTTCTTCTTGAATAAAATCAAATTTGCCAGCCCAATCGTCTCCCATAACAAAGGTATCCACATGATATTCTTTGACATCGGAAACTTTTTGTGTCCAGCCTTCTTCAGGGATCACTAGATCCACATATCGAATCGCTTCTAATAATTGCTTTCTTTTCTCATAAGAAAAGTAGCATTTTTTTTGTTTTTCGTTCCAATTAAATTCATCCGTTGATAGTGCCACGATCAAATAATCGCCTTGCTCTTTTGCACGACGCAAAAGATTGATATGTCCATAATGCAATAGATCAAATGTTCCGTAAGTAATTACTCGTTTCATTCTTATCCCTCTTCGCTTCTTAATCTTACTAATGTATTGAAGATACCAAATATGGCGAGAAATAGCAAATTAAAAAAGCTGAGGGCTTACTCAGCTTTTCCGTTCTTATTTAGACTTTGGTCACTTCCGCTGCTTGCGGTCCGCGGGCACCTTCAACGATCGTAAATTCAACTTCTTGACCTTCTTCAAGTGATTTAAAACCGTCTCCTTGAATGGCAGAAAAGTGAACAAATACATCATCGCCACCGTCAACTGTAATAAAACCAAACCCTTTTTCGTTGTTGAACCATTTTACTTTCCCATGTTCCATAGTGTGTAAAGCCTCCAATAATTATAATCCGACGATTCCGTCGCCTTTATTATAGCGGATTATGTAAGCGTTAGCAATATCAAAACGATTCTTTCTATCCACAAAAAAAGAAGCCTTTTAGCAGGCTTCTTTCTAGTAAATTGTTTAAGCTTTTGCGAAATATTCGTTTACTTTGTCCCAGTTAACAACACTCCAGAAAGCATTGATGTAATCTGGACGAACATTTTTGTATTTCAAGTAATACGCATGTTCCCAAACATCTAAACCTAAAACAGGTGTTTGACCATCCATCAATGGTGAATCTTGATTCGCTGTTGAAGTAACCGCTAGTTTACCATCTTTCACGACTAACCATGCCCAACCTGAACCAAAACGTCCGGTTGCAGCAGTTTTAAATTCTTCTTTAAAGTCTTCAAAGCTGCCAAAAGTTTCTTCAATTGCCTCTTTGATGGCTCCAGTAGGTTCGCCACCAGCATTTGGGCCTAAGATTTCCCAGAAGAACGTGTGGTTGGCATGGCCGCCACCATTGTTACGAACTGCTGTTTGAATATCTTCTGGTACAGAAGAAAAGTCAGCTAATAATTCTTCAACTGTTTTTTCACCTAATTCAGGATGTTTTTCAATCGCTGCGTTTAAGTTTGTTACATAAGTGTTATGGTGTTTATCATGATGCAAATGCATCGTTTCTTCATCAATGTATGGTTCTAATGCATCGTATGCGTAAGGTAAATCTGGTAATGTGTAAGTCATAAAAAAATTCCTCCTCAATGATAATGTTTACATAAGTAACATTATCAGACTATCAGACTTTGTTCAAAAAATATGCTTACTTTTTCTCACTTTTTTTCGTATTGAAAATCAAAAATTTACTAAACACATAGTTTGCCAAAACAACAACAACTTGGGTGACCAGCTTGGCAACTAGATCGCCGGTTGCCAAAATTGAAATAAATAGATACATACAAAGCATATCTAAGCCTAATGATAAGACGCGAAAGAAAATGAACTTCCCAAATGCCGCCCATGACTCTTGCTTTGTCTCGGTTTTTGCTTCAAAGACCCATAACTTATTTGTAAAGTAGGCGAACAAAACAGAAGCAATCCAGGAAATCACATTCGCTGTCTGGTAATAAAAACCAAATCCTTCACGAAAAACGAGGTAGACGACAATGTTGACTACAGTCGTTAATCCACCAAAAAATAAATACGTAATCGGCTCCCACAACTTTTTTTGCTGCAAGAACTGCTTGTATTCGTTGTACTTTTGCATTCTTTTGCCTACTTTCAATTCTTTATTTATTCATTCATTCGATTATTGGTTCTTTTTTTGTGAATTCCTTGTAATTCAAAGAACCCTTCGTTACAATTACTCTAGTTATACCACAAAGGAGTTCATCAGCAAATGACTATCGTCCAACTATTTAAAATTGCTTTTTTCCGAATACCTGATTTAAAATTTGTCAAAAAAGCAGAATTTTCCAAAGTAATCGTTTTTCTATTAAGCGCCTCCGTGCTTATCGCGGTACCGATGACCATCAATGTATTAGGTGTCTTTCGCGATGTGCAAGCAGACGGACAAAAAATTGGAGAATCGATCCCAGATTTTACGATCGAAAATGGCAAGCTTGCTACAGCGCCGGGTACGCAAGGTTTCATTTATCAAACCGATTCGATCATCTTTACTTTCGATCCAGATGGCAACCGTACGCCAGCAGATATTGCATCTGATGTCACTGGCTCTGTCATCGCTGTTGCCTTGTTAAAAGATCAGCTGGTCATCCGTATCCCCTCTTCTGGCTTATCGACGTCAATGTTAGATTCTAATCAATTAGAATTTGATTACAGTGAGCCTGCGCTGCGCAATCTTAACGGTCAGGCGATTCGAGAAGCGCTATCAAATCAAGCGATCCCCTGGCTAATCAAACTCATTGTCTTTTTTGTTGCATTGTATCCATCATTTGTCAGCTTGCTGATCACCTTAGTGATGGGGACCTTTATTGCAACGATCTATACAAGATTAAAACGATTCTCCTATACTTTCTTTGAAAATTTAAAGATTCTGATCGTAAGTGCTGCATTGCCTACGCTTATTAGTGTAATCGTACAACTACTATTGCCTTCCTTCGATGCAAACACCTTTATTTTGTTTGGTTCTTTATTCTTATTCACACAAGGGGTCAAACATTCTCCAAAAATTCAGTTTAAAACCTAATCTAGGCCATGTTCAATTCCTTGAACATGGTTTTTTTCTCATTCTTTGCTACACTTAAGTTAAAAGGAGGCTTGGCAATGAAAAAAATAATCTTAGCCACTCGAGAGTTTCGCGACACATACGTGAAACAAATCGAAAAAGACTATCAATTTCTTGTGTACAGAAAGGACCAAGCAATTGATTGGTCACAAGTAGAAATTACCATCGGTTGGAAGCCCGAATGGAAGGACTACCTACTAACGGAGAAAACAAATTTGAAATGGGTCCAAGCAATTTCAGCTGGCGTAGACACCTTACCCTTAAAAGAGTTTGCGAAATACGGCATTCGCTTATCTAATGGTAGCGGCATCCATGCTGAATCGATTACAGACCATCTATTGGCTCTACTATTTATGGAAAACCGCGGGATTTTCCAAGCAATCCAACAACAAAGAAAACAGCAATGGTCACCGAATACGATTCCCTATACAAAATTGTCGGACCAAGAAATTTTGATCGTTGGTACGGGACAAATTGGTCAAAAGTTAGCTCAAGCATTGACCTTTTTTGGTGTAAGTCCCATTGGTATCAATACTAGCGGGCATGAGGTGGCGGGTTTTGATAAAACGTTTGCGTTATCTGACTTACACGCTTGCGCAAAAACCGCCGATTGCGTCATCAACATCCTTCCTCTGACGGAAGAAACCACTCACTTGTATGATGCAGCTTTTTTTGCCCAAATGAAACCTAGTGCTTCCTTTTATAATGTCGGCCGCGGGCCTAGTGTGGATACCACTGCATTAGCAAAAGCCCTAGAAAAAAAGCAGCTGGCATTTGCCGCACTGGATGTTTTTGAAGAAGAGCCATTGCCCGAGAATGATCCGTTATGGCTCATCGAGAACCTTTTGATAACCCCCCATATCTCAGGGCATACGCCCCATTTTCAAAAGGCATTTATGGCCATTTTCTTAGCGAATCTCCAACAATTTTTGGCGAAACAAGAACTTGAAAAAAATGAGATAAACTTGGATAAAGGCTACTAACAAATTCTTTCCGCAAAAAAAGTGTACAGTTGGAGGCGAAACCTTCAGATTGTACACTTTTAATTTATCGTTGTTTTTCTTGGTCTTTTTCAGTTTCTTTCAAGAAATATAAGGGTCTATTTTTGGTTTCTAAGAAAATTTTCCCAATATATTTCCCGATGATTCCCAAACAAAGCAATTGCAAGCCGCCCACAAATAAGAAAATGCTAACCATCGATGGCCAACCAGTTGTTGGATCACCAAAGATAAAGGTTCTGATCACAATAAATACCAAAGCAATCAGAGAGCCCAAGCAAGAAAGCGCCCCAATAAACGAAGCAATGTTCAGAGGGGTATCCGAAAAGTTGACAATCCCGTCGATCGAATATTGAAATAGTTTCCAAAATGACCACGAAGTCTCACCAGCGACTCGTTCCCGGTTCTCATAGGCGATGTATTCTGTATCAAAGCCGACCCAACTGAAGATCCCTTTTGAAAAGCGATTGTATTCTGACAGCTGTAAAACGGCATCTACCATATTACGGCGCATCAAGCGAAAATCTCGGGCACCATTTACCATTTCGGTATCGGCAATTTTGTTGATAATATTATAAAAAGCATCTGAGAAAAAACTACGGATCTTCGGTTCTCCTTTGCGATCCGCCCGTCTAGTCCCCACACAATCAAGCTCTGGTTTTGCTTCCAGCATCGCAAACATTTCTGGCAGTAATGTCGGCGGGTCTTGTAGATCTGCGTCCATCACAGTGACAAAATCGCCTTTCGCCGCTTGTAAGCCTGCATAAAGTGCAGCTTCTTTGCCAAAGTTTCTCGAAAAAGATAAATAGCGAACACTTTCGGGGTGGTCACGATATAACTCTCTTAAAACAGGTAGTGTTTGATCTGAAGAGCCATCATTGACAAAAATATATTCAAAGGGCATATTTAATTGTCTCTTCACTTTTTCTGTTTCCTCAAAGAATATCGGCAAGCTCGCCTCTTCATTAAAACAAGGTACAACAATTGATAACATCGGTTTCATCTCCTAGAGCCAATCGAGTTACATCGGTCATCATTTGACCAAACTCATATTATTTTTTATCCTCACTAAAATCATACTTGGGTTCATCTAACCTTTGATCATAATCAACTGTCAGATCATAGCCTTTGAAAAACCACTCATCCGCTTCATCAATAAAAAAAAGCAAGCCGTCAATTGTTCGTTCAACGATCGGACGTTCTGGTTTATCGACTGACATCCCCACGGAAAATCCGTCATGCACTTGTGTTTTGCCATAAATTTTTCCAAAAAAACGAATCCCGCTTCCTTGGTCTACCACCAATTCTTTTTTGAACCATTGCATTGCTTCAGGACTTATTGTTAAGTTCATTTTCTTCACTCCTAATCATTCATATGTTCATCAAGTATATCTACATCATCTGTATTGCCGATCACGAGTAAATTGTCATTTTCACGCACGATCGCCTCTGCATCTGGCGAAACGATCACTTGTCCTGGTCCCCGACGAATCGCAACAACTGTCAGACCATACTTTTGTCGAAAATTCAGCTCAATCAGGGATTTATTGAAAAAGCGTGGATTGGACACACGAATTTCTGCTAGAGAAAATTCATCAGATAGTTCAATATAATCTAAGATATTTTTGGAAACTAGATTATGGGCGATGCGAATCCCCATATCACGTTCAGGATGGACGACACGATCTGCGCCGAGTTTTTCCAGTACACGGGCATGGTATTCGTTTTGGGCTTTCGCTAAGATATTAGGAACACCCATTTCTTTGACCATCAAGGTCACCAAAATACTAGCTTGAATATCCTCACCGATCGCAACGATCACATGGTCAAAGTTACGAATCCCTAGTGAACGCAAGGTCATCTCATCTTGTGCATTGCCGACCACCGCATGGGTGGCGATATTCATGTACTCATTCACCCGATCTTCATTGCTATCGATGGCCAGTACTTCTTGACCAGATTCAATCAACGTGCGACAAATACTGCCACCAAAACGGCCCAGACCGATTATTGCATAATTTTGCTTCACCACAAACGCTCCTTTTTTACCAGATCATAATTTAGTATAACAAAAACCTCCTCAACTGACCATGAGGAGGCATAATTATCGAGAATTTATTTTATCAAACCGTGTTTAAAAGCATATATTGTCGCTTGTGTACGATCTTCAACTTCCAATTTTGATAAGATATTCGATACATGTGTCTTAACAGTTTTCAAGGTAATAAAGAGCGAATCCGCAATCTCTTGGTTACTCTTTCCTTCGGCGATCAACAGTAACACTTCTTGTTCCCGATTGGTCAAATCTTCATGTAGGATTGGTGTCCGATTCGTCAAACGATCCATCATTTTCGTGGTGACTTCGGGTTCTAAGACCCGCTCTCCTCGCTGGGTGGCACGAATGGCTTCCGCAATCTCATGAGCAGTAGACGTCTTTAACAGATAACCGGCCGCACCCGCTTCAATAGCTGGATAGACTTTTTCATCATCAATAAAACTAGTGACAATAATGATTTTTGCATCCGGCCAATCCTTTAAAATCAATTTCGTAGATTCGATCCCATCCATTTCATCCATCACTAAGTCCATCAAAATCACGTCTGGTCGCAGCTCCAAGGCCTTTTCATACCCTACTCGGCCATTTTCCGCTTCCCCAATCACTTCTATATCGTCTTGAATCGATAAGTAAGAAGATACCCCCAGACGAACCATTTCATGGTCATCAACTAACAACACGTTTATCATCCGTTATGCCTCCTTCAACAATGGAACTTTGATTTCAATGCTGGTTCCTTGCTTTTTAAAACTAATAATTTTCAACGTACCACCAACGGCACTCACCCGTTCTCGGATATTCATTAAGCCATAGCTGCCGGCTTTTTGATCCTGTGGATCAAAGCCAACCCCGTCATCGATCACCCGCAACAACACGTTATTATCGATGCGATGCAAGTAAACTTCTAACTCATCAGCTTTCGCGTGACGCAGTGTATTAGACAAGAGTTCTTGGATCACACGAAAGAGTTGATCCTCGATCGAACTAGGCATCGTAAAGTCTTCAATATCCCAAGTAAGCAAAATTTTGATTTTTGTCTCTAATTCCTTTAACAATTGCTCGATCCCTTGCTTCAAACTCTTGCCCTCCAATGTGACAGGTCGTAGATGAAGCAAGAGCGCCCGCATTTCAGATTGCGAAGCATTGATAATGTCTGTGACCATCGCTAACTGTTTCTTTTGGCTTTCTGGAGCATCTGTTCGAATCGCTTGCTCATTCAGTGCAGACATCATCATCATGGCGGCAAACAGCTGTTGAGAAACAGAGTCGTGCAATTCACGAGCCAGACGCTGCCTTTCTGCTTCTAAAATCTCTTCTTTCGTCTGACCATCGACAAACTGCGGTTTCGCATTCAATTGCTGCAATTCCATCGACATCTGTTTCATCTTCGATTGGATACTAGCAATATCACGATCCACATTCGCAATCAAATGGTTTTCAGACGCATGGGGGATCTTTGTTTCCAATAAAGGGCTATCGATATAGCCGCTGGCTAACAGTCTTAGCTTTTCTTCCACCGGACCGTATTGACGATTGCGGAAAAAAGAAATCAGTAAGAAGACAGCTAAAGCAATCAATGCAGATATTACAAGCAAGTGAAAGACGATAGGAATGAAAAAAAGTTTGATTTGAAAGACTTCTATCAGCCAATTATTTTTCCCACTGGCATACAAATAGGAGAACAACATCAAAATCATGGTAAAAAAACTTGCTAAGCCTGCATAAAACGCGATCATGCCTCTTGAAAATTTCCCGATCATACCCGAATCACCTCAACATCACCAACAAGGGTATTCGTTAAAATTTTCAAACGCCGACTATTTTCGCCATAATCAGGGCTGTAGATCGTCACTTTTTCATTTTTCAAGCTCGTTTCTTCGCCTTCAAAGATAACGGAGCCAATAAAAGTACTGTGCTCTAATTTGATTGCTATGCCAGCAGGCACTAAAATACGAGTTCTGCCAAAGCCTTTTCGTACGATCACGACGTTTTCTTTCTTAGGCAATAAAGTGTTGCCTAGATCAATGAAAGTGTCTCCCGTCAAAATATCTAAATTAATGTCATCCCATTCATAAACTTGACTGCCGATTCGTTCATTGCCTAACCATTGCTGTTTTTGTTTCAACGGATGATCCGCTTTTGGTTCTTCGGTTTCAACGATGATCATTTGTTTTTTGCGCCAGAAGGAATTTTTAGTCAAATCGATTCCGGTAATCTCGACTCCTTTTAATCCAATAAATAAAATCGCAAAAATCAGCATCAGCCACAATGCTGGACTATTTAACAAACTGATCAAAATAGCAATGGAACTTGAGACCATCAAGAAATTTTTAAAATTGCTCTTGCGCTCACTTCGGTTCACCAGAACCAAGCACGTCACACCAAGTATTAATAAAAATAATAATGGCGGATTAGATAAAATTTGCCATACCGCAAAAAGCAGTAAGAGCGCTTCAACAATAAAGAAAAAACGCCAAGGACTTTTCATTCAAGCTCCTCCTCCTAGTAATTCTACTCTATCATACCTGAAAAAAAGGGTTTGTCCATCCGTCGCTGGTCCGAAAAAAGACCCTGTATGATCAATTTCCCTAAAGGAGAATGAACAACAGGGTCAACTAGATTTACCTAGCGATCAAACGATTAGCTTTTCTTTACTTCTGTGATTCTTACTTGCATATCTCCGCCTGGCGTTGAGATCGTCACTTCATCGTTGACTTTTTTCCCGATCAAAGCACGAGCGATTGGTGAATCATTGGAAAT
The DNA here is from genome assembly GCF_006491895.1 of Enterococcus sp. OL5. Lineage (NCBI taxonomy): Bacteria > Bacillati > Bacillota > Bacilli > Lactobacillales > Enterococcaceae > Enterococcus > Enterococcus sp. OL5. Next base: position 143,151 of record NZ_VHIL01000004.1, on the reverse strand, counting down.
TTTACCAGAAAAGGGATCTGCTTCAGCACTACCGACGATCATGTACTCTTCTTCGTCACCATCAGGCAACTCCACAAAAATCACTGTTTTTCCGATGGAAACTTCATCAGAGTCGACACCCTCATTATCAATGATTTCTGCAAATCGAATCATATTTTCTAAAGTAGTGATTCGGCCTTCGACAAACGCTTGTTCATCTTTGGCAGACTCATACTCTGAGTTTTCGGATAAATCGCCAAAACTGCGGGCTACCTTGATACGTTCAATGATTTCACCGCGTTTTACCGTTTTCAATTCTTCTAATTCTTGTTCTAGCTTTTCTTTTCCTTCAAGTGTCATTGGGTAAACTTTTTCTACCATAGTTCTTTTCTCCTTTTAGTAACTTCTAATAAATCGCAAAAGGTAATCTTTTGCGATGAGTCCACAAAAGATTACCATGCTTTTTTTTAAATGTAAACTATAAACCTATGAAAATTTAATTTGAGGTATTGTTTACGTATTGTTCCACTAATTGCATATGCTGTTCATAGGTTTCTGCAAAGTAAACTTCTTGAGTATGAATATCAGCAACGAAATAATAGTAGTTGTTCGGTGTTGGATCTAAGACCGCTTGGATCGCTGCTTCACTTGGATTGTTGAATGGTCCAGGTCCGTAGCCAGTATGCACATAGAGGTTATAAGGAGAGTCAACTTGAGTGTCCTCATAAGTAACTAGCTCTTTGTGCTCGCCTAACGCATATAGAATCGAAATATCCGATTGCAGCGGCATATCAATTGCTAAGCGATTGAAGAATACCTGTGCGATATTTTTACGATCTTCTAGCTTACTACCTTCTTTTTCAACAAGTGATGCTAAAGTAAGAACTTCTTGGACGGTCATTTCTTTTTGAGCGATTTGATCGAAATATTTCGACATGACCGCATTTGATTTATCCACCATTTGAGTAACGACTTCTTCTAGGGTATTCCCTGTATAGTAGTCATACGTCGCTGGGAACAAGTATCCTTCTAGTCGGTAACGTACACCTTGTGCATCGCCGGCACTTGCTAAAAGATCAGGATAGGTTGCTTTCATTTTTTCAAAGAACTCGTCACTTTCCATCAAAGCTAAGAAATCATCTTTCGAGATATTCGTTGCTTCCGCTAGAGCATCACCGATTTGATCTACATCAAATCCTTCAGGAATGGTGACTTTGGCGTCAGAGGTGACCGATCCTTCGCCATTTTGTAGCATCTTCGCTATTTGATCCAATGTCATACTTGGCGCAAACTGATAATTTCCCGCTTGAAATCCAGTTAAATTATTGAATTTCGTATAATAGTTAAAGATCATACCACTCTTAATGATATTGTCTTCTTCCAATATTTCTCCAATTGCTTTGTTGGACGATCCACTAGGAATCTCAACAGCTACAGTTTCCGTGTCATCAGGATTCAAAGGCTGTAGCCCGGATGATACATAACGATACATTGAAAATCCTAAAACTCCACCGATAACGAGCAAAGCAAGAACTACGATCAAAACGATCCGATTGACAATTCGGTCTTCTTTTTTGCGTTGCTGCTTGCGCAATTGCGTTTCTCCACCTTCAGCTATGGGTAATTCTTCTACTGCTGCCCTACGACTTGCAGCAGTTTGCTTTGCTTTTTTATTTTTGGTCTTTCCACTTGCAGTTCGCGAACCCACCTCTTCTTGAGGCTGTTGAATAGGACGCTCGTTCAAACCTTGGTCTTCCTGGGTTTGATCTGATTGAGGTTGCTTTAAAGCTCCTAATACTTCGTCTTTAAAGGATTTATCCTCTGGATGTTGTTTACTCAAAACAACTCCTCCTAACTTTCGTAATACTGGCTTGTACCATTATACACGAAAGTTAGGAGGAGTGGAATAGAATTTATCATTGGTTAAGAATTACCTATCCAAAAAGATATTCCTAACTATTAGAATTATTTCCCTTCTATTTCAAGTATTAAGTTAACAACTTTTGATGAATCGTTTTCTGTTTCCCACTCATTGTAAGTATTGAAAAAACCATCTGTTTTTGCAATAGATTGCTTTTTATTATCCATTGAAAGACGACGATACAGCTCTTCTTCCTTATAAACAATATCTCCCGGTACTTTATTATAATCAAGATAAAAACCCCGTAGGAATTTTCATAATAAGCTAAATCGTATGGATAAAAAATCATGGGTCTTGCCAATATTGAGTAATCAAAGAAAACAGAGGAATAGTCGGTAATTAATGTATCACTTATTAGAAATAAATCGTTGATATCCTCATCAAGAGAAATAAAAACATTATTTTCATAACCTGAAATATCGATCGAATCCGCAACTAAGTAGTGAGGACGAATGACAAGAACATCATCTTTTCCAATACTTGCAGTAACTTTTTTAAGATCAAAAGGCATATGAAACTTGTATTTCCCTATAGAGATAAAATAATCATCTCTCCAAGTTGGTGCATACAAATAAACCTTTCCAGCTTCCTTTCCAAGAATTTGAAGTTTGAGCTGGCTTTTTAAAGAAATATCATTTTTATGACGCACTAACTTGTCATTCCTGGGATAGCCTATTTCCAGAAAAGAATTTTTAAAGTTAAAAGCACTTTGAAAAATCTTCTCAGAATATAAGTTAGGAGCAATTAAATAATCCCACCTATCAGCTTCTTTAACAAAATTTTCATGATATAAATCTGTTTCAGTACCTGGCATACGTACATCCTCTATATCTAAACCCAATTTTTTCAAAGGAGTCCCATGCCATGTTTGAATATAAATCGTTTTTTTATTTTTGCGCAACCAAATCGGCATCCTGGCATTAAACACCCAAAACTTTGCTCTTGTAACTTTTAGAAGCCATGTAATTGAGAACCTTTTGACAAACACAATGTCTGGAAATGTTTGTGTCGCTTTGCTGTACAGCTCTTTTTTTATTCCCCAATACAGCTTATAGTCTGATTCGCGTCTTTCTAATTCTTTAAAAATGTAATATGGATTATCAGAAGGAAGCTTGCCATTAAATGATTCAAAAATAATTGTTTTTTTACTTACTGGTAGCATTGAAAACAGTGAAAACAAGAGACGATAAAAAAAACTGATGAATTTTTTCATTCTACTACTTCCTTTTTGTCAATTACTCATTATTTTCTTTTCGTTCAAAAATTTCTTTAACAAGCCGTTCCGTTGAATGACCGTCTTCTAAATGACAAAATTCTTCGATAAAAGAATCGTAATTATATGAAAAACTATTCGAAACAACCTTTTTCAATTCGTTCACTAGTTGGTCAGTAGTTTCAACAATTGGACCAGGTGCTTTTAAGCGAAAGTCGAAATAGAATCCTCGAATTTCATCAGCGTACGTTTCTAAATCGTAGGCAAAGAAAATCATTGGTCTTCTTAAGTTTGCGTAATCAAAGAAGGTTGATGAATAATCAGTAATTAAACAATCAGAAATAATATATAATTCACTTATATCCTCATAATCAGAGACATCAATCATAAAGTTTTCATATCCACTTAGGTCTAGATTTTCAGAAATGAGATAATGGGCTCTGATCAAGATTACAATCTCTTGATCAAACTGTTTTCTTAGCAATTCAAGATCTAATTGAAGCTTGATGGAATACTCATCATACTTTGTATACTCATTATCTCTCCAAGTAGGTGTATATAAAATAACCTTACGATCATTCGGTATATTTAATGATTCTTTGATAGATTGCTGCATTTCAGCAGTAAAGTTATATAGCAAATCATTTCTTGGATATCCCGTTTCAAGTATTTGATTTTCCTGCATCGCAAAGGCCGACTTGAAGATTTCTGTAGAATAATGGTTTGGCGATACCAGATAATCCCATTTAGAGGTATCTTTAATTACTTCTTTACGATAAGTTTCTCTAGACTTACCACCCATCGTCACCGTTTCGATGTCCAATCCTAAGGTCTTTAAAGGCGTTCCATGCCATGTTTGTACAAAAAGTGTACCTTTTGGCTTTTCTAGCCATAAAGGAAGACGAGTGTTCGAAATCCATAGTTTTGCTCTAGCCATCTTAAATATACCACTATATGAAAATCGTTTAATATAAGGAATCTTATGTTTTTGAAAATAATCTATATTTTCTTTATTGACATTCCAATATAACTTATATTGAGGGTAGTGTTTTTTCACATATTCATAGATTGCTTTAGGACTATCCGAATACCTTCTAGCCAAAAAACTTTCAAATATAATAATATCTTTTTTGCTTAAACGCCCCACTTTATTAAAAATAATACGATACCAAGAATTAACTCTGAGTATTCTTTTTAATTCATTTCTCAGGAGTGGAACGGATTTTCCTTCTGGGGTAGGTTCAGTGAGAATGCGCTCTACTACTTTTTTTGTGGCTTCCCCTCCTCGTCCAAATTGGCAGAATTTGTTGTAGAAATTAATTTCTCTATCCTTGTATTCTTTACTTAAGTTTTCAATGTTTTCAATAGCTTCGACCAAAGTATCTGTGTCTTTAACAATTGGACCTGGCACCATTTCTTCAAAGTTCAAGTAAATGCCTCTTATATCATTAACGTATTCTTCTAGATCGAAAGCATAGAATAATATAGGTCTTCTTAAATGTCCAAAATCAAACATAAGAGAACTATAATCTGTGATCAGTATATCAGTTACAATGAATAAGTCTTCAATAGCAGGATAAAAACTCATATCAAAAACAAATTTATCATTGTAAGGTACATTCAAAGATCGAGCTACAAAATAATGAAACCTCGTTATCAAAACATATTCTTCAGATAAACTTTCTCTCATTTTTTCAATATCTAAATGTATATTGAAAGAATCTCTTGAACGAAAAGTTGGTGCATATAACAGGACTTTCTTATTCTTAGGTATCCCCAATCTTTCTTTGATTTCGTCTTTACTATCTCTTTGTTTGTAAAGAACATCATTTCTAGGGAAGCCTGTTTCTAACATTTGATTTTTATAGAGATAAGCCTGTTTAGAAATTCCAGACTGATAATCAGAACTGCTAATCAAATAATCCCAATTCGCTACACGAGCGAGAAACGCATTTTGCTTTTTCTTACTGCCATATTTAAACTGTGGCTCATCCAGCCCCATTGTTTTCAACATGGTTCCATGTAGCGTTTGAACATCGATTTGTTTTTTTCTCTTAGCAAAAATATTAGGCATATTGGTATTTTCAATAAAATATTTTGCCGTTGCTAAGTAATAAAAATACTTAAAAGTATTTTTCCTTATTTTTATTGCAGTCTCGTCTACTTGGATATTTGGATTATCAAATACCCAAACGAGTTTATATGAAGGATAATGTTCCTTCATATAATTATAGATGGCTTTCGGATTACAATTAAATGCTGTTGACCAATAACTATCAAAAACCATTGTTTTTTTAGATAGGGGTAGCAATCTCAAGAAAGGATATATAACTTTACGAGTAACTTTTCTTCTGAAAGGAGTGGCATCTATTTTTGCCCAAAGTAATTTTGCTGACATTACAGGAAAATTCAGTTGTGATAGATAGAACTTAACCTGGGAATCTCTCCCTATTCGGTGATCTTTCTCAAAAAAAGTTACTTCGTCCTCTGACTGTTTAAAGAGGGGGATAGTACTTATATAGTCTTTTTCACCTTTAATTAGAACATGAAAACTACTTTTTCCTAGTTCAAATATGAAGTCGCTATATTGATTTGTTAAAGGAATAGTAAAACTAGCCTCATACGAGTTCAGATAATTTCCATTGAAGTAATGTGCCTTACCATTCTTGTTACTTCTAATTTCTAAAACTGCATCTTTTAAATTGTTTTTGTTTGATTTCAAAGTAAGTAATAATTCTTGATTTGAACTTAAACTAACATTTTCAATATAAACAAGATTTTTTGTTACATATAATTTAGGCATCAAATTAAACTGATTACCAAAATCAAATCGTATTCTTCAGTATTTACAAACTTTTTCTGAATACTCGAATAAATGGAATATTTAATGTAAGTTTCGGTATCAAAAGCATAAAGATTTATTATCTTCTCATTCGTCTTTTCCAATATATCTTTTGACAAAACTAGTTGCTTATTCATTAAACTAAATTTTGCACATACATCCTTTGTCTCATCTTCTTCAAAGTATATTTGATATTTATGATTGGTTTCCTTTGTTTTCATTGCAAAAGCAACTTCATTTTGATCATTTGAAATAATATCAGTGATTAATACATTAGGCTCATGACTCTTTATATACAGCTCCCAATCATGATTGGCTTTGAATTCCAAAACATTCGTTTCATCGATAAAAATATAATTGGGCATTTTTACTTTCTGCGGTTGACCTAGAATTCCTTCAACAGCAATATCTTCGTAAAAATAATTGATTTTAAATTTCCAGCGACCTTCACCTAGTATATGCTGCGCCTCAGATAAAGACAGTTTCATTGAATAGCCAGAGTAATCATAATTATATACTCTCGACAGAGGATTAATAGAACTTTTCTTGACACCATACTTTCTTGTTACATGTTTTGATTTAAGTTTACACTCTAGTGGTATCGTTATGTCCCTTTGATTGGTGATATTTAAGATAGATATGGTAGCTTTTATATTTGAACTTTTTTTGCTATCAAGTTGAGAAATATACATATGGCCTTTAACAATAAGATGGTTTTCCTCATTTACTTCTATTGACTCCATCCGATTATTAAATGTAAATGCGGTTTTCTCTATTTTATAGGGTTTCCCACTATTGGAAGTCACAAATTTGTACTCTTGGTATAATTTACCGTTCTCTTTTTTTGGTTTTTCTTTTCTAAATGTGATGGCTCGATAATTAGATATTTTTGCTAAACTTTCTAATTCATTGTCCATAAGTAAAGAATACTTTAATTTCTTTGAACTAACTAGTAAGTTTATAATGTTTGGATCAAATTTGTTTACTAAATTAAGAATAATAGTTCTTACTTCTTTTCTATAATTTTGATCATAACTGTTCATGGCATTAATATAAAGCATCAAATCTAGATCTAGCACTTTAAATTCTAAATTTCTTTTAATTCTCTGTTTCTTTTTTTCGTCAGTAACATACTTATCAATAGCATCAAAGCACATTTCAATAGATTTAATTCGGTCTAAAAAATTCTTCATATCAGATCTTTGCTGAGTTATGGAAGTATTTTCTCCTTCCCTTCTTCTCCAAACATATACACAATCTTCTATAATATCAACACTTTTAGCTAACAAGTGACAAGATAATTCTAAAGGCATATCTTCATATAACATTGATTTTGGAAAACTTAAGTGATTCTCTAAGAGCAAGCTTTTTCTGTATAATTTATTCCATGATGTTGTATCGTAGATTAATTCCGGATTGTTAAAAATATTTGTCTTCCGAACAGTATCTTTTACAGCTTTCTTATGTAAAAATGAACGTGTCACCTTCGATCCATTTGTTCGGTTCACTCCACCAGATACCATATCAGATCCTGTTTCAGCAAGCATGCTATACATCAAAGCATATGCATTTTCTGGTACTATGTCATCTCCATCTACGAAAGCGATAAATTCGCCTTCTGCTATGTCCATCCCATTATTTCTAACCATACTAAGGCCTTGATTTGTTTGATGAACAACTTTAAAATTTTCGTATTTATTACTGTAACGGTCCATAATTTCTCCAGTCTTATCTGGAGAACCATCATCAATCATAATGACTTCTAGTTCCTTCAAAGTTTGACTCGATAGAGAATCTAAACATTCTTCTATATATTCTTCAACGTTGTACCCAGCAACGATTGCTGAAACTTTATACTTACTCACAATGTATCCTCTTTTCTAAAACGTAATAATTTCTTTATTTAAAACGAGAGTCAATCTTACTTCTTACATCTAAAGGTATTAGCCACAAAAACACTTTTTCAATCACTTTATTTAGACACATAATTCTTATTAGCTCAATTATTAAACAACATGTATAGACTAAAAAGCTAAAAAATAATCCCGCAATGATCGTTTCTGATAAACTATGATATTGCTGATTATTAATGGCTTTCCAAAGTAAACTTCTTATAATCGGGTTATCATGAATCAAATAAATACCTAAAGTTGCTTTCGAAGCAACATTTATAGTTGAATTATATCCTAAATCCCATCCTTTAAAGAACAAAAAACAGACCAAAGAAAACAGTAAGGTCAATAAACTATTGGTTCTCGTTAAAAATAATGTGTTAATACTTAAGTCTTTTGTGACATTAGGGTATAGTGAAATGACATAGACTGATAGTATTATGCCCAAAAAAAGAAAAACCATACAAATTCCTAGTTTACCCTGACTCCAATTAGGACAAATATTATATTTTTTTAAGTATATAGTCACACAATACAGAAATGCAAATATGTCAATGTTTGAATATTCTGAAGCTGAGCTAAAAAAGGACGGAAAAACAAATAAAAAAACCAGTCCAATCACAAGTAAAGTTTCAAAATTTTTTCTAGATAAATTTTTTACTAGTAAATTCAAAAAGGGAATTATAAGCAACAGAAAAATATAGTCAGTAACAAACCAGTAGTTGAGTGGGACAAAAAAAATACTTCTAATAATTTGCATAGTTGTAATCTGATTTCTAAAAAAAACAATTCCTAAGAATAAAATTAAGAAGGAATAGAAAAAAGTTGAACTAATAATATTTATTATTCTAGAACAGTCGAAGCTTTTATCTACCAAAAAAAAAGAGCCAATTAGAACGAATAGAAATACACCGCTCTTTCCAAATGAGGTGAGCATCCCTACACCAACTGACTGAAGGGAAGTTCCAGTCTCATCAACTAGCCCGTGTACCCCATAGTGATGTAACACTATTAAAAACATTGAAACCAGCCGTAATAATTCAAAGTTTGATAATCTATTAATTTTTTGAGACACTTTTTTTCTCTCCTTTTGTCCATGCCCACCACAAGCTTTTGGAGAGAAACAATGGTAATTGTAATATTCTATAGATACGTTTAGGATTATAGAACGATCTATACAACCATTCTAAATTTAATTTTATGAATAAGTCTGGTGCTCTTTTAACATGTCCACTAATTACATCTATGCTTCCACCAACATCTTGATATACAGTTGGATTTAAAGACGCTATATTCTCAGCTAGCCATAGTTCTTGCTTTGGAAAACCCATTCCTACAAATAAGATATCGCAATTCTGCTTGTTGATTTTTTCAATAAGTTCCTTGTTAGTTAATTCAGTAAAACCATCAACAGCTCCACAGATCTCAACATTTGGATAATCAAGCTCTATTCGTTTTACAGCATCTGAAAGTACTGTCTTTTCAGCCCCATAAATAAAGATTTTTTTAGAATAATCATTGGCAAACTGAAGAAGTTGTATCATTAAATCATAGCCAGCTACACGCCTTCGTATTTTCCCCTTAGTTAATTTCGAAACCAAAACTATACCTATTCCATCCGGAATACGATGAGTGCTTTTCTCAATATAGTTCAATATCATTGGATACTTCTGCGCTCCTAAAATAATTTGAGGATTTACGCTTGTGATAGTCATTTTTTGCTTTTTCATTAAATAGTCAGGTAGTTGAGTGACTATATCTTGACAAGATATATTATCAACTGGAATATTTAATATTTTTTCAGTTTCCATGTTGAGCTTCAATCCAATCCTTTAATAGTTTTACGGAATTTCCTTTAGCATGTTCATTCCATAGGGAATTTATTTTTGTAGAAGAACTTTTAAATGTAGCTGTTTTTATCAGGTTAATTAATTCTTCTTGACTATATACGACATCCTCTTTTGCCCATTCCAGAAAATCTGCTTGAATTCCTACTTTTTTGTTATATGTGTCAAAATCATAACAATAATAAATGACTTTACCATTAGGATTGGCTAGTGTGTACTCAAATGGAACAGAAGAATAGTCAGTTACAAGGCAATCAGTTATAAATAATAATTCGCTCAATTTCCAAGTAGAAAACATTATTTGTCCACTATAATTAGCAAATTTTTCGTTAAACTTAGTGTCGTGTGGATGTAGATGGACAAAAATTAACCACTCATCATCTAGTTCTTTTAATATTTCATCCAAATTAAACTCAAAACTTGCCTTATCTTCTCGATAGGTAGGAACATACAATAATAGCCTTTTATTTTTTTTAATCTGTTTTCCTAATATTTTTTGTTTTTTCTCTTAAACATTTATCAAAATAAATATCGGTTTTTGGGTAGCCAAAAAAAAGAGACGTAAACTCAATATTGAAACTCTTCGAGAAAATGGTTGCCATTTTTTCAGAACTCAGCACAAAATGAGTAAACTTATTATAAACAGACTGGTATCGAGTTTTATTAATAGATAATGTTTTTTTTGCATACTCTGCTTCTAATCCAAATTTTTTAATTGCACCATTGGCATGCCATAACTGTACGATTTTTGTTTGCTCAGAAAAGGAGATACTTCCCAGAAACGCAAAATAATTATCACATAAAATTAGTTTAGAATTTTTTATATGCGCTGGGATGTTCTTTTTAAAAAAGGAGAGAGAATTTAAGCGCACCAATGAACAATTCTTATTTTCAAAGCGAGAAATCTTTTTTTTAGTTGCTTTAGTATAAATAATGACGATCTCATTTGGAAACGCCTCTATCAATTTATCTAATACATAATCACTTGTTTCAGTAAAACTATATAAGTAATAAATACGTAGATCATGATTCACCTTTATCTTTGAAAGGAACGAAATAATTAATAAATAAAGAGACTTTAAAATAAACTTCAAATATTCGATTCTACCCAGCTCCTTTTCAAACTAGTACTCATTTTACATTATTCGTGGTAAAAAGAAAATATTTTTAACAAAACAGTCATATAGATGTTATATGTTTAGCACAAAGCATGCTTAATATGCATTAATTCGAGATTATTATAACTATCCAACAAAAATATATTAATAGCTGGGAATTACACCATACCTTCTGTATAATATATTAAAAAAGGTAGGTTCTTTAACAATGTTGACACGTTCAAATATAAAAGTTTTTTATCCTTATGGGTTAATAGCCTTACTTTCGCTATTTTTATTAACACCTCAACTTTTCCAACGCTCTCTGATTTTCTCTGCTGATTGGTTATTTCACATGAACAGATTTTATGAAACTGCCATGCAAATAGAACATGGAACTTTTAATTATTTTCAATCAATCTACTCCTTTAACCAGTCTGGCAGAGTCATAAATGCAATGTATGGAGCTGATTTTGCTTATTTTAGTGGATTGATTCTTTTACTTACAAAAAATTGGTATAGATTTGAGTTAGTAATGAACTTTTTATGTCTATTTTTTGCTGGATTAAACATGTACAAATTGTCTCAGTACACAGGATTAAAAAATAAAATAGCCCTTATTTGTGCTATCTTTTATATGGGTTCACCGTCTGTCATTTATTGGATAACACATCAAGGTTTCTCTGGTATAGGTTATTGTCTACTTCCTCTCGCACTTATTCCTGCAGTAAGGATGGTAAAAAATAGAGCCAACCCAATTAATCCCGTTTTTTTAGGGTTAGTTATGGCTTTACTTATTTCTGTTCATCTATTCACCGCAGCATTAGCAACGATTTTATTAGCTCCTTTTTTTATTTACTGTTTTTATTATTCAGTCAACAAAAAAAGAGTTATCTTACAAGCTTTTTCGGCTGTATTAATTGCGATAGGACTAAGTGCAAATACGTTTTTTGCATACATTGATTTAATGGGAAATAATCTTGCATACCCTTTTATACCCAAAGAACTTTATTCAACAACTGCATATCTATCTACGAACTCAATGAATTTTAGAAATTTTGGTTTAATATTATCAACTCTTTTTATATTTCAAATAGTATATATGTTCAGTTACTGGAAGAGTCTTTCAATTATTGAACGATTCTTAAATGTTGTTGGTAGCATGTTCTTACTATTTTCTTCCAGTTATTTTCCTTGGAATCATTTAACCGAGCTTTTCCCAGCCTTACTTAGAATTCAATTTTTAAGAAGATTTATGGGAGTTCCCAGTTTGTTATTGATTCTTGCATTTGGCCTTTCTTTGAAAAGAATACTATTAGAATTTAAATCTAAATCTGCACAAAAAAATATATTGATATTATTGACAACCTTCGCACTTCTGAATTTAACAAATGGAACAAAAATGATAGATAACCAAGCCAAACTATGGAATTCCAATGATCCACTCTCTGCTGACACAAATGTTGCTGAACAATTAGTGCAAGATCCACATCAAATTAGAAAACTACTAACTAATTCTGATAACCTTTCTGATGCCTTTAAGGTTAGTCAAAAGCCGACGCCCGACTATTTACCCGTTGGCCCTAATCTCAAATCGGGATACGCCACATATTCAAAGGAAATTCTTAATACTCCTATTGATGTAACTCATAGAATCACTGAAAATGCTACCCTCGAGTTAGCGTGGAATGGGAATGACTATAAAGAAAAAGAACTTACTTTGCCTGTGATAATCTATAAAAATAGTGAGGTTAAACTAAATGGGAAGATTCTAAGTAAAAATGAATATACAACCTCAGATATTGGCAGTCTTATCATTAAAAATCCTCAACAAAAAAATAAAGTAGAAGTAAGTTATCGTCCAGGCAAACTTTTCTATGTTTCATGGTATATCAAAATATTTACTATTTTGGTCTTATTAATTCATATGATAATGAAAAAGATAAGAAAGAAATGAGTCTCTTTTCACTCAATTATGAAGCGACCCCCCAAAAGTAGATCAAAAAATCTAACTTTTGGGGGTCGTTATTTGTATGGCAAAATATCCTTTTGAATTAAAACTAAAAATCGTTAAAGAATATCTTAGTGGCGTGGGCGGCTATCGGCATCTTGCCAATAAATACGATATTTCAAGCAAGTCTCAAGTAAGTAATTGGGTGAATACCTATCGTGAATACGGAGAGGATGGTCTATTGAGAAAGCATCAAAATCAGAAATATTCTGTTCAATTTAAGTTAAATACGCTAGAGTTATATCAAACAAGTGAGATGTCCTATCGAGAAGTTGCCAGCACTTTAGAAATGAACAACCCTGCTCTTATTGCCAATTGGATGCGTAATTTCAGAGAAGCAGGTATTGAGGGGCTCTCAAAAGAGAAAGGGCGACCACTTACTTTGACTAGAAAAAAAGAAAACAAAAAAGAAAATACAACAACTGAAGAACGCGATCATATCAAGGCATTAGAAAAGCAAGTCCGATCCCTTCAAATTGAGAATGCCTTTTTAAAAGAGTTGAGGATGCTGCGAAAACAGGAAGCCCAGCAAAGACGCAAGAATCAATCGCACGAATCATCGCCAGCCTCCGAGGATCATTCAAACTAGATGAGCTTTTTGAAACATTGAAATTTCCTAAAGCAACCTATATATATTGGCAGAAACGGTTTGACAGACCAAACCCAGACCAAGAAATTGAAGAAAAAATGCTTGAAATTCGCAAAGAGCATAAAGACTATGGCTGTCTGCGACTAAAAAAAGAATTAGGAAATCAAGGGATTCATATCAATAAAAAGAAGATTCAACGTCTGATAAAAAAACTAGGTGTCGAGGGAAAGTCTTACACTCGAAAATCTCGACGGTACAATTCTTATCGTGGGAAGGTTGGCACTGTCGCCAAAAATCGTATTCATCGTCGGTTTTATGCAAATATCTGTCACCAAAAAATTACAACTGATACCACAGGTGTCGTTCGTCAGAAAAGCTGTATTTAGCTCCTTTCGTGGATCTCTAAAATAGTGAAATTCAATCTTATCGGATTTCTGAAAAACCAAACGCACTAGCCATAATGGCAGAATTAGAAGAAGCAATCCAGATAACAAATGATTGCCCATTTCGTAGAACCTTCCATTCAGATCAAGGATGGGCCTATCAAATGAATGCTTATAAGAATAAATTGAAGCAGCATAAAATCTTCCAGAGTATGTCTCGTAAAGGGAATTGTTTAGATAACTCACCTATGGAAAACTTCTTTGGTTTATTAAAGCACGAGATTTTTCACGGAGAAGTCTATTGGAGTTTAGATGAATTGAAAACAAAAATTGACCAATATATCTATTATTACAACCATAAACGCATCAAAAAGAAATTAAATTGGCGAAGTCCGGTTCAGTTTCGAGAAGCTGTAAAAACAGCTATCTAACAGTTATTTTTATCGTACAAAAAAGGAGTGGATTTCTCCACTCCATAAAAGTCTAATTTTTTGGGGTCACTACATAAGGCAATCCTTTTTTCTTAGTATTAAAATTGTAAACCCAATGCATTTAAAAAGATAACCAATCACCAAAGTTCTTTTTTAAGGGACCTTAGTTGATCGATTATTTTTTATATATTTTTTGGTAATTTTACTGATCTATTTATTTGTTTGGTTTAGTAAAAAGACTTTATCCATGCAAGGAAAACCCATGTCCATCCCAGAAAACTAATTACAAGTGAAGGTAAGAAGAACCATGGTTCTTTATAAGAAACAATCAGATTATTCTCCCCTTCTTCTTCTTTTAAAGCGACTCCACCTATCATACTTGTATTAATATCCGAATCTGACAATCGTTTACCATTTAAAATAAATACTGAGGGCTTATATTTTATTACTGGCAAAGTAACCCAATTGTTTGTTTTTCCTTGCCAAGTTATTTGAAGTTTCTTATTTTTAACCTCTTTGTGGTACTTACTATTTTGCAAGATTACCTCATCGCCATAAGCATTATACTTACTACCAGTTCCATCGCCATAAACAGGCAAATAATCTGGTGTTGATTTCTGATATATGTCGAGTAATTTCTTTTTCTCTCTATAAAAAACACTTTTCTTCACATCGTTTTTATCTTGTATTAATAAGTAAGTATGAGCTCTACCACTTATCGGAGCCTCATTTATCCTCCAGTTAATCATATGTTCAGTATTTTCATAAATCGTTTGAATAAAGCTCATTCCTAATAATAAAACTAAAAAAATTGGTTTTGCAATCCTTCGATCTGGTATAGTTTCTATTAAAAGAGCAAAACTTATGATCAGCAATATACTGCCAGGTACGAAGAATCTAAAGGGGAACTGTATTAATCCCAGCATAGGATTATTAAGATGAGATAAAAATTTCCAAGGTAAAAAATTTGTAGACAAAAGAACGAATATGATTGTATTGATTGTAAACAGTATTAGCAACGGTGATAGCTTATTTCTTTTTATTATTACTCCACTAATATAAATAGCTAATAATAAAGGCAAAATAAGTGGTGTACTAAACCAATAAGAACTCCCCGCAGTTATAGTATTGTTTTCCATATTCTGATTAACAAATGGCGGTACTAATTTATTTGAAGAATAAATATAGATCATATTCAACCATACGTTGGTCGTTAGTATAAGAAACAACAAAACTGATTTAGTCAAACTGATTAATAAACACTTTTTATTTTTAGATTTAATAAATACATATAGGAAAAACGTAAAATAAATAAAAATCAAAAACAATGTTGATAGAATATGAATTTGAAACATAACAGCTATTGAAACAGCAACTCCAAAAACACAATACTTATTTTTATTTATCTGGTTAATTAATGGTATTAAACACAATGGGAAAACAGCTGCTGCCCATGCTGACATTCCTTGCTCATTTGTCCAATATTGTATAGCATAGGTAGTCATGAAAAAGAGGCCAAAACCAAAACAAAACCAGGTGTTTGCAATCATTTTTTCAGCAAAATGAACATTGATACTCCCGAGACTACGTACAGTACAAAATTCGAAATTATTTGGTACTGGAACCAAGACTTAGATACTAAAACTAGTAAACCTTGAAGGTATGCAAAAGCAGGACCATATAAGCTATTTACAATACGTCCAGACTGTTGGAAGCCATATATTGAGATAAAATATTGAAGATTGTTATTCTTTATTTGCTCACTGGCATCATAAAAGCGGTTGTAATGAAATAGCATGTCCGAACCTATTATAAATCCCTTTAAATAGTACTGTGGGAAAACTAATAATGCACTTGCTATAATTATTAGTGCTACTTGAGTCAAAGTTCTTTTATTAATAAATATAATAAATCCCTCCTAAACATTCTATTTTAATAACAATAGAATGTTTTTTAACTTAAACCTCCAAAAGAAAACTAGTGCTATTGTATAAAGCACTAGTTTATAATTTCAAATTTTCCCTACGGATAAATCCGATTCAACAACCGTGGAAACGGAATGGATTCTCTTACGTGCTCGATTCCTGATAACCAGGTAACGGTCCGTTCTAATCCAAGACCAAAGCCGGTGTGAGGGACTGAACCGTACTTGCGTAGGTCTAAATACCATGAGTACTCGTTTTCGTCCAAGCCGTGGGCGCGGATTTGTTCTAGCAGGTATTCATGATCGATGGCACGTTCAGAACCGCCTATGATCTCGCCATAGCCTTCTGGTGCAATCATATCGGCACAGATCACGACATCTTCTCTCGTTGGATGTGGCTTCATATAGAAAGGTTTGATGGCTTTTGGATAGTTTAAGATAAAGACGGGCTGATCGAATGAATTGGCAATAAAGGTCTCATGTGGTGAGCCAAAGTCATCGCCCCATTGAATATCATCAAAGCCGTGCTTTTGTAATAATTCCACTGCATCATCGTAAGAGATTCGTGGGAATGGTAATTTGGTGTATTTTTTCAAGACTTCACGGTCACGGCCTAAGACGTCAAGTGCATAGTCACAGTTATCGAGCACATTTTGCACTAAGAATGCCACGTACTGCTCTTGGACTTCCAAACTTTCTTCTTGATGCATAAAGGCCATTTCTGGTTCAATCATCCAAAATTCAATCAAGTGACGACGTGTCTTAGATTTTTCAGCACGGAAGGTTGGTCCAAAAGAAAAGACTTTGCCAAACGCCATAGCAGCAGCTTCCATGTACAATTGACCAGACTGAGACAAATATGCTTTTTGATCGAAATAGTTGGTTTCGAATAAATCAGTCGTTCCTTCTGGTGCTGATCCGGTTAGGATTGGTGGATCGATTTTGATGAAGCCATTTTTGTTGAAGAATTCATACGTTGCCCGGATGATTTCGTTTCGGATTTGCATGATGGCATGTTGTTTTGAAGAACGCAACCATAAGTGACGATGGTCCATCAAGAAATCTGTTCCGTGTTCTTTTGGTGTAATTGGGTAATCGTGGCTTTCACCGACAACTTCTAAACCAGAAATGCCAATTTCATAGCCAAATTTTGAGCGGCTGTCTTCTCTGATTTCCCCAGTGACCAGTACGGCAGTTTCCTGATTTAGATTTTTCGCTAATTGGAATACTTCTTCCCCTACTTCACTTTTTACAACGATTCCTTGGAAATACGCTGTTCCGTCGCGAAGTTGTAAGAAGGCGATCTTCCCACTAGAGCGTTTGTTAGCAACCCATGCTCCGATTTGAACGGTTTCGCCAACGTGTTTTTTTGCATCTAAAATTTGAATAGATTCCACTTGATTCTCTCCTATCTAATTAATAAAGGCACCATAGAGCATTTTAAGCTTTTTGGCGTTTCTTTTCAACAAAATCATGGATTCGTTTGGTAGCTTCCGCTAACGTGTCCCAATCAGTTGCATAGCTGATCCGTAAATAATCCGGTGTGCCAAAACCAGCACCAGTCACTACTGCCACGTGGGCTTCCATTAGTAAAGCTTCTACGAAGGCATCAATGGTTTGATAACCGCACATTGTCATGGCTTCTTTGACATTTGGGAACAAGTAAAACGCGCCTTGGGGTTTCGTCACTTTAAAACCAGGAATAGCGGCAATTAACGGATATAGTTTATTCAAGCGTTCTTCAAAGGCCTGACGCATCACTTCGATCGATTCTTGATTACCAGTCAGTGCCTCAACTGCTGCGTATTGGCTAGCAGCCGGCGGGTTGCTGGTAGCTTGGGAAGCGATATCGACCATCGCTTTGATGATTTTTGCATCGCCGACAGCAAATCCGATCCGCCACCCAGTCATAGAATAGGTTTTAGAAACGCCGTTGATCACGATGGTTTGCTTGCGGATCTCTTCTGATAGGCTAGCGATCGATGTAAAGGTATTGCCGTTATAAACCAAACGACCATAGATATCATCGGCAATGATCCAAATATTATTTTCCACTGCCCAGTTGCCGATTGCCGTTAACTCTTCTTTTGAGTAAATCGTCCCTGTTGGGTTGGCAGGCGAGTTTAAAATGATGGCTTTCGTTTTCTCTGTACAAGCAGCTTCTAATTGAGCAACAGAAACTTTAAAATCAGCTGCTTGTTTGGCTTCAACAAACACAGGTGTCCCTTGCGCTAAACGGACTTGTTCCGCATAGCTGACCCAGTAAGGTACTGGAATGAGTACTTCATCCTCTTCATCAAGGAGTGCTTGAAACAGCGTATAAAGGGCAAATTTTGCGCCATCTGTCACGATCACTTGGTTTGAATCATAGTCAGCACCATAAAACTCTTTCATATAAGCAAGAATCGCCTGTTTTAGCTCTGGAATCCCAGCAGTTGCTGTGTAAAAACTAGCTTTGCCACTCTCAATCGCTGCAATCGCTGCTTGGCGAATGTTCTTCGGGGTAATAAAGTCGGGCTCACCGACGGTTAGACTTAATACGTCTACACCTTGGTCTGCTAATGCTTTTGCCTTAGCAGATGCCGCTAACGTAGCGGAGGGTTCTAATTTTTCTGCTCTTTTTGAAAGTACCATGTTTATCATCCTTCCTACGATCCAAATTTCTGTCTATCATAAGCGGCTTTCTATAGTTCAGTGACCGCTTTGATTTCTTCTCCATCTTTGAAACCAATCAAATAATAGTTCAAGCGACCTTGGTCGTCTTTAGTCATGACTTCCCAAGCGGGCTCGCCTTTAAAAATACCCAATGCTGCTTTTTGGATTTGCTGCCCTTGATGGTTGTCGCGAACGAAGGCCTTGGCCTGTGCTTCCGTCAATCCATCCCCTTGATCATAAACGGAAACCTTTTCGCCGCTTTTAGGAATGATCACGACGATCTCATTGTTATTCGTATCTTTTCCAACAATGCTAAAAGATGTCTCCTCACGGGTGAACCAATAAAATTGTTCGACCTCTGCTAAATCAGTGTATCTTTCTGCTATTTCGATCGCTTCGTTTCTTGCTTGTCGCATTGGACGAGAAGAACGGAGATAGAAAATAGAAGCGAAGAGAATAACGACCAGTAAAACCGTGATCGCACTCAGCAAAATAATTACTCGCCGATGTTCTTTGTCTTTTGTTTTCACACTTCGTACTCCAATCTTAAATAAAACTCATTATATCAGATGTTTGACTCATTTTTCAAAATCAACCGCCGCTTTTTCCTCTTGCGCAAAAAAATGTTGAATATCTTCGGCAATTTCGGTTGGGCTGGCTTCAATCAGAGGCAAGTTTTTGGGTAGACCTTTGACCATCCGTTTGCCATACTTTGTTGATAACAAGCGTCGATCAAGGACGACCATCACGCCTGTATCCTCTTCAGAACGGATCAAGCGCCCCAACGCTTGGCGTAGCCGTAGAATCGCTTTAGGTAAGGCATCTTCTTTGAAAGAATCGATGCCTTCTGCTTCCAAGAAGGCATGCCGTGCTTGGACCATTGGTTGCTTAGGATTCTCAAAAGGCAAGCGAGTCACCACAGCGATCTTCAAGGCCTGACCTGGTAGGTCGACCCCTTCCCAAAAACTGCTAGTCCCTAATAAGATGCCATTTTCCGCTAATAAAAATTTCTTTAAGATTTTCTCACGGGTTCCGCCAGTTCCTTGAGCAACGATTTCTCTGCCATAATGCAGGGCTTTTTTATTCAATCGATCATAGACATTTTTCAAAGTTTCATGCGCCGTAAACAACACAAGCGCTGGTTGCGGATTGTCAAACAAAATTGGGACTAACGCTTCGACTAAATAATCCGCGTATTCAGCAGCTGATGCTTGTTGGATCGAGAGACCTTTTTTAACTACATAGAGTCGAGTTTGTTTGCTGTAGTCATAAAAAGCGGGAATCGTTTTGACTGGCACATCGGTCAAGCCGATCTGATGGGCAAAATATTCTTTATTTCCCGGGATCTTCAATGTCCCCCCTAGATAAATGATGTGCTGATAGCGTTGATACCACGTGCTTTCCACAATCGAATGCCCTTCTAGATCAGCTAACTCAATCACAGCATTTCCTGACTGGGGATGCTTTTTTAACCAATGAACGTAACGAGGATGCCACCAAGTCAACCATGCGGTCACCGTTTGTTCCTGGGTTTCCATTTGACTAAAGAAATCCAATAAACGGGCAATCACGATTCGTTGTCTTGCATACCACCGATCATTGGTCAACTCGAATCGCTGACGCAGCTGTTGTTGGATCTCATTGATTTCTTGATAGTAAAGGATCAATTTCTGATGCAGCTTGTCTTGTGCTAACGTGCCATCGTAGAGGTCGTCATGGTGCACGACTTGTAGCTCTGGCGCATCGATCGACAAACTGCGAAAATACTGTTCTTGTGTTTCGACCAAGATCGACAACGCGTTTCGGTACAACGAGAACATCCGTTGTAAAAAATCATCCTCGGTAATGATTTGGGCAATTTCTTCAAATAGTCCTTCTTCATTTAGCTGTAAAAACTGCCGCTTGAAGTGAGCAGAGTCAAAGACATGTTGACTAAAGCCTTCTGCTTGCTGCGGCAACTGTTGGGCTTCATCGATCAATAAGTAATCACTCGCTGGCAAAAGCGGCTGCACTCGCCGGTTTTCCTGCATCAAAAAGGCATGGTTGACGATCAAAACATTGCTTTGCGCTATCCGCTGATATAAATGTCGGACAAAATCTTGTTCATAGAAGGGTTGATCTTTGGCTAAAAAGGCAACGCCGCGATGGCGGATGTCGGTAAATAAGGGATGATCAAGTCGAACCAAGTTCAATTCATCGAAATCTCCCGTCTCTGTTTTAGTTAGCCAAACTAAGATCCCCATTTGGTATTGCGCATATTGCTTTTGCTCTACCGGTTGATCAAGGGTCGCTTTAAAACGCTGCAAATCAATGTAATGACGATGGCTTTTGACCAAGACCGCTTGCAAAGGTTGCTGCAGTACTTGGTTTACCAAAGGAATGTCTTTGTTGATGATTTGATTTTGCAATAGAATTGATGAGGTACTAACGATCAATGGATTTTCTGGTGTCACTAGATAGGCGGCTGGAAACAAGTAACCGATGGTTTTCCCCATGCCTGTTTCGGCTTCAATGATCAGATTTTTCTCTGGCTGGGTGTAATGCGTATACACTGCATTCATCAAGCGTGCTTGTTGTTTCCGATAGACTAAGTGCTGCCCAAAGCGCTGTTCTTTTTCCGTTTTAACTTTCGGATACGTTTCTTGAAAATGCGTAGCTTCAAAAAGCGGAACGGTCTTTTTCCGCAAGACGATACCGTCGATCACTTCGAAATCTTCTGCCAACTCTGGGCCTTTTTCTTTTAAGATCCCATGGATATAGTCACTCGTTTGCATGCCCATTTGACCGCTTAAAAGCGCAATTTGTTTAAGGGTCGTTCGGGGCAGTTCTCGCATGATCGCTTCGATATACAAAAATAAAGCTGCGGTCACTTCTGCATCACTATCTGCTTGATGCGGGTTATCATGACGAAAGCCAATGCTGTCTGCTAGGTCACCTAAACGAAAGCTGCTTTCTGTTGGTAAAAACACTTGTGCCAATTCCACCGTATCGATTCCGGGAAGTGATAAAGGTGGCAGCCCGCAACGCACAAATTCATTGCTTAAAAAATGATAATCAAAATAAATATTATGCGCCACAAAAATCGTGTTGCTGAGTAAGTTATAGATCGTATCAGCTACGTCTTCGAAATATGGCGCTTTGCTTACTTGTTGGTTTGTGATGTGTGTCAATCGTTGAATTTGCTTAGAAATTCTGCGGTCAGGGTTGATATCTGCGGCAAAACGATTGATGATCTTGCCATCTTGGACTAGGACACAGCCAAATTGAATAATTCGATCAACCGTCGAATCGGTTCCTGTTGTTTCAAGATCCACCACAGCGTATATGGGTTTCATTGTATTCCTCCTTGCACACTGTCTGCATTATACTACAAAATCAATGGCGATTACATCTGTTTTCCCACTAGATACAAGGGGTCTCAGGAGGTAAAACTAGAAAGCTAACCGTTCGCGTGTCCCATCTGAAAGAGTTTGGTGCTGGTCGCTGATCGCTTTTTTTCGACAAAAAAAGGGATCTTTTTTATAATTTACTATAAGGAGGCGAAAAAAATGAATGATTTCAAAAACAAACGAGTGATTGTAACGGGGGCTGCTTCAGGAATTGGAAAAGCGGTGGCAGAACAATTTCTAGCCCATGGTGCTCTTGTTGGGTTGATTGATCGCAACGAAGAGGAGCTGCAGGAGTTTCTTGCTGACTATGACGCACAAGCCCATTATCGAGCGGTTGACGTCACCGAAGCGGATAAGCTGCAAGAAGCAATGAGTGGTCTTGTGGAAGAACTAGGTGGACTTGATGTACTCCATGTCAATGCCGGCATCAACGGTACCTGGACACCGATCGAAGAGCTGACGGTGGCAGAATGGGATCAGACGATCAACACAAATTTACGCAGTACCTTTATTACCGTCAAAGCGGCCATTCCCTTTATGAAAACAAACGGTGGCAGCATTGTCATTACGAGTTCAGTCAATGGAAACCGCATCTTCAGCAATTTTGGTGCGACAGCTTATAGTACATCTAAGGCAGGACAAGTTGCCTTTACAAAAATGGCTGCGCTGGAACTTTCCGGTTATAATATTCGGGTCAATGCTATCTGTCCTGGGGCGATCGCAACGAATATCGATGCCAACACAGAAATTGAAGAAGAAGTTGCTCGCGTTGAGATCCCCGTCAAATATCCAGAACGTTCTCGACCATTAAAGCAAGAAACAGGCGTGCCAGAACAAGTCGCCAACCTTGTGCTTTTTCTTTCTTCAGAGGCTGCGGGCAATATTTCTGGAACGGAAGTCTATATTGATGGAGCGGAATCTTTACTTTAATCCAACAAAAAAACGAAAAATCAAACCTGATACCCTCACTTGTTTCATTGAAGCCCTTGAGATGGATCATTTCTTGATTTTTCGTTTTTTCGTTTTGGTTATTTTTCCACCAAAGCCGCGATTTCTTCTAGAAAGGCAGTCTTGCCATAAAAATCTGCATTTAGTAACTCTGGAAAAATGGCTTCAAAGAAATAAGTGACACACGGACGATGCAGAAACGCTTTGACCGTCAAAACCGCTTCACGAAACATTTCTTTGAACACTTTGTCGGGGTTGCTTTTTGAGATCTCTTCAAAAGATTCATACAAAAGATCGATCTTATCCGCAATTGCCAAAAGCTGTCCTTCAAGGCTGTTGTCTTTGCCATCCGCCAAGCGTCTGCGATACGTCGCTTGAAAGCTTTGGGGGATTTCTTCTTCGATGAAGGCATCGGTCATTTTTTCTTCAACGGTTGATAACATCGCCCGCAATTCTTTGTTTGCATATTTGACTGGCGTTTTGATGTCGCCGATGAAACGTTCCGTGTAATCATGGTTCAAGGCTTTTTCATAAAGAATTTGCCAATCGACTTGATTTCCCGCTTGTTCTTCGATATCGGCTAAGGTCTGGGCAATCATCGTTACTCGAAATGAATGAGCAGCTACACTGTGCTCAGTAAACTTAAAAAAACCCGGCGCTCGTTGGATCTTTTCCAAATTAGCCAATCCGAGAATAAATTCATTCAATCCCATAAATGTGCCTCCTTTTTTTAAGAGTATAACAACTCCTTTGTCTGCAAGCAAATATCTCGCGCACAAAAAAAGAGCAGCTAAGCTGCTCTTAAAAGGCATTCACTAATTATGCTTTGTTAACGTTAGTCGCTTGAGGGCCACGTTGTCCGTCTTCGATATCGAAAGTCACTGCTTGACCTTCTTCTAAAGTTTTGAAGCCTTCGCCTTGGATAGCTGAGAAATGAACGAATACATCGTTACCGTTTTCTGCAGTGATGAATCCAAAACCTTTGTCTGAGTTAAACCATTTCACTGTACCTGTTTCCATAATAAAAATCCTCCTTGTGTTTATACACATATTTTGCAATTACTTGTATAAGGTGAAAATGTGGAAGATGTTTAAGATGAAACAAGCTACCATAATTTACCGTAACAAAAACTACACTTTGTATTATAGCACATTATCTTCATTATGACTAATAGAAAATCAAAAAAAATGAAAACGCCTTAAATTTTTTATGATTCGCAAAAAGACTGCTGCATTAAAGATCTGCAACAGCCTTCTCTTTTATGGAAACGATTTATTTATGAACGACGCAACTGTGTTTAGTAACGCAAAATCGCCGTCAAACTTTTTTCTCCAGGGGCATCTTTTTGTTCCAAGATAGATACCTCACCGCCGTTTTCTAAAACATCGATTGCCAGCGTATTTAACACTTGGCGACGATCATACTCTGTATCAGGATCTTCTCCAAAACCATCGGCGAGATTTGAGGTAGCCACAAACAAATTGGCGATCCGGCCTTCTTTGGCTGCAGGCACGATATCAACCAATTGGTCAATAAATTTTCGATCCAACAGCTTGCCGTATTCCTCAACTTCTTTTTGTGTCAACTCCGCAATCAGCTTTTGCGTACACGTTTGGATCTCTTTCAAAGATAACGACGCTGGTGAAGAAGAAATACTTGGATCTGCTTTGAAAAAGTTGGTTTTTGCCACTTTTTTAAACAGCGTTTGATTTTCTGGCAACGCAAAAAGATACATTGGTAAATGCTCTTCGTTTGAAAAATCATTTTTGAAAAATGCATCAACTGCTTGGTAGTAGTTGACGTGATCGATCTCGACCTCTTCGTCTTTGGCACTAAAGCCATGATAAGCGACGCCTTCTCCTCCTGAGTTAGGGCCACCTTGGGCACTGTAATTAAAGTTGCCGCCGCCAGTGATTTCTTCCCCCAGCGCTTTTTCGATCGTTGTCGGTGCCTCTTCTGGCAACTCGACTTCACGCACTTGATTGTTTTCAACTTGATAGACTTGCATTGAATCGCGATTCAACGCTAAGAGATAAAATGGGTAATTAAATTGTGCGTTTTTGATGACAGCTAATACATAAGGAGTTTCCCCTACGTAATATTGATCATCCACACGAATACTTAACCGATGGACCAGTACCTCTTCTGGGGTGATAATCACCGCCACACTTGTTGTACTGTTGCGCCAAAATGATTGATCTGCAAGCAGTTCATCAATTTTCGTTTGAAAAAGATCCCAAGAATGATCTGGGTATTTTTTTTCAAAGCGGCGCTTCGCATCTTTGGCTAAGTTCTTAAATTTGATTTGATCCTTTTCGACATTCTGGTGGCCGACATGCGTATTGAGCATGATCGTGACAAATGGTCCTTTGATTCTGTCAGATATTACCTGCGATAAAAAATTTTTTCCAAATTTTCCCATTCCACATTACCTCCTGCTTAATCAAATACAAATAAAGTGTACCATGCTTATTTTCTTCCATAAAGTAAAACGATTGCATGCGTTTATTTCCTCATTCGTTTTTCTGATTACTCACTATACTGGCTATTTTTCAGCGGATCTGTCAATGTATTTCTGGTGGCCCATAGAAAGCCTCGTTTGGTCCAAGTCTGAATGGTCGGCTCTTTCAGCTCTTTTAGACTGTGTCCAACGGATTGGAAAAAGACTCTGCCCTTGCCCCACTTTTTGATCCACATCATTGGCAGTATGACTTCTTGGTTAGCTGCATTCGGATGATCTTTAGCGGCAAATGTTGAGGTAGCTAACACAGTGACGGCTGGATCAACCAGGCAATAGTATTGCTCCGTCGTCAACTGAGGGATCGATTGCGTATTTGCCGTAATATAGTGATCTGTCGTAAGATCGATGCTATAGGTCGTTTTCAAGCCGCCAGGATGTGCCAAAAAACAGCCACCAGTCATAAACAACCAGCCTTTACTGGCTTGAAAAGCCGAGGCAAAACCGCCATGAACCCCTGCTAATCCCAATCCTTCTGCTACAGCCTGAGTGACATTTTGCAGCGGCTCATCAGGCAATTCTCCTCGCGTCCAATTCATGATCAACAGATCCAGCCTTTTTAATTCTTCTTTATGATAGAGAGGTTCAAAATCTGAGGCGAGTGTCACCTGATATCCTTCTGACTCCAGCAACGTTTGGTAAAACTGACTGGTCTCTTTTGGGGCGTGTCCTTCCCAACCTCCGTAAATGATCAATGCTTGTTTCATTTTGTGTTCCCTCCTTTCTTTCTAACTTAGCGAAAAAAACGCAAAAAGCGAAGCAGAACGATTCTCCGTTTTCCTTCGCTAGTAATTTTTTCTGATTTAACGGTTGATTGAACGCCCGACACGATTGATCGTATGGCGCATACCTCTAATTGCAACCGATGTTTCAAAAATATTTTCAGTCGGTGCCATGCCGCCATAACCGGCATCACCGATATGCTGCAGGTCGACCCCACAAGTTTTGTTGATAATGGCTAATTGTCGCAACGTTTCCGGACGCGCACTCTCTTGACTCGTTCCGATCGCTGACATCGTCAATAAGTCATATTGTTTGGCAATTTGAACAGCTTCAATCAGATCCTTTTCTAGAAAGCCTTGAATCGAGCCAACGGAAGGCAGTAACAAAATATCTGCCCCAGCTTCAGCGTAAGAAATGATGGCTTCTCGATCAACCACAGGTTCATCTGAGCCGGCACTGTGCATTTTTCCAGCGATGATCAACCCAGAGAAATGTTTTTTTGCCATTTTTACTGCTTTAGCGATTTCTCGGTTGGTCACACCTGTTCCAGGATTGCCTGTAAAGCAGAGAAAGTCCACCCCGAGTTCTTGGGCTTTTTTGATGGTGTCAACCGAACTTGTTCGGCCTTGACTGATGCTGATCTTTTCACTCATCATCTCCGTCGTAGCTGGGATCGGCTCAAGATTGATGCCGACAGGTCGTCCAATCAGTTGTTTTAGTTGAGGAATCGGGTTTTCAATCGGTTGTGTAGGATCAAGCAGCTGCTCCAATGTGATACCAGGCATCCCAAAAATAGCTGGACGATAACAATCAAAGCCATTCAACAAAATCAAGTCAGCCCCAAAAGCTGCCACGACTTCTGCGTTGGTGATATCGCCAGCTTGCGGCATGGTTTGAACCACCGTTTCACAGACGATCACTCGTCCTTCGCTCGCTTTAATGGATTGCTTTAATTCTTGCGCCGACATTTCTTTGATTTCACTATAGTTTGCACTTATCAATCGTTTGACCATGTTTTTCTTCCTTTCTTTTCCTTCTCATCTTGCGAGAAACACGAATAACAGGTAAAATATAGCTATTGTGTTCCCTTAGTTAAATGGATATAACAAGTCCCTCCTAAGGATTAGTTGCTGGTTCGATTCCGGCAGGGAACGTTTTTTGAAGAAAAAGATTCCTTATTTTTAAGGAATCTTTTTTTGTTGGAAAGTAAATGCGTCTGTGTCGATTGGCTTAGAAATAATCTTCCAGAATCGGCTTTCCGTCTGGTAAGTTTTCCTGAATCATCACTGCAGCTTCCTTCTCCGTTTCCATTTGCTGGAAAAAGACCAGAGAATCGAGGGATTGTGCCTGCATGAACAGCTGCACAAAACGCTGAATCGACAAGGTTGCTTTTGGCAGCTTGGTAGCCGTCGTTTTCGTGACCTGATGCTGAGCGTTTTCGATTGTCACTTCATAACAGCCATTATTCCATGGGGCATATTCATCCCCTTGAATTTCTATGGCAAAACCGCCGGCTTTTTTCAATGTGAATGGATAACTTTTTAGAAACCCTTCCACATCGATGACGCGCGCCATCATGTCCGGGCGCACTTGGTAGTGAGCCAATGGTTTGGCCGCGTTTGCTTGTAGGACTTCCCCATCAAACCC
This sequence comes from Enterococcus sp. OL5, assembly GCF_006491895.1. Taxonomy (NCBI): domain Bacteria; kingdom Bacillati; phylum Bacillota; class Bacilli; order Lactobacillales; family Enterococcaceae; genus Enterococcus; species Enterococcus sp. OL5. The sequence goes on along the minus strand of NZ_VHIL01000004.1, from coordinate 115,141 downwards.
TGGTCGATAGTTAATCTGTGCTACTGAATCTGCATGAGAGACGATAAAGCGATTAAATCCTTGATACGCGTCAGCGTTCAAATAGCCCCACTCTTGAATATCGAAACGTCCCCCATCGATAAAGTAAATCAAGTAGCCTTCAGGGACCCCTGCTTCATTGCGATAAATCGCAAACGTATACGGTCGGCGCAAAACAAACTTGATTTCTTCCCACCAGGGTTGGCGAATCAGTCCGCCCTTTTGATGGCGCGGCAATTGATGATAAATCTCGTGAATGATCGGCTGTGCTTCCTCCCAATTCATGCGTTGAATCGTTCCATTCACTTTCTTACCATCGGGCCATTGATGCGCATCGACTTCATAAACCGTCCGTTCAAAAGTGTACTCATACCCATATCTACGATAAAACGCAAAGGAGAAAGGTGCCAGATAGGAAAGAACGATTTTTTGTTCATAGCAATCTTTAATGATTTGTTTCATGATCCGATCGATCCGACCTTGGCTGCGATACTCTGGATACGAAGCCACAAAGCCGATCCCAGCCATTGGATAGGTCGTTCCATGAAAATTCACATCAAAAATCGTTGCCATGATTTGGCTCGCTAATTTTCCATCCCCATCGTAGGAACCATAATTCCAAGAATTTTCCGCAAGCTTGCGATAGCGCTTGATATTTGTTTCATTCAATTCCCACTGAAAGGCATAAGAAACCAAGTCCAGTACTTCTTGCGAACCGAATTCGGTCATTTTTTGACATCTGTCATTCCTTCATCTCCTCTACTTAAAAACACGCAAGAAACGCAAAAAAGGCGTCAGTCGACCCCTTAATATGCTTCTTCCATCATACTCAACATTTTTTTAAACTGCTTGCGTTTGAAATATCCTAGAATCGTGCCTAAGAGCATGTCATTTAATTGCTGCATGAAGCCATGTGATTTCATGGTTTCCGTATAAATGACTTTGCTACTCTTTCCATCAAGTGGCGTTACTTCATAGCGAGCGACAAATTCATTTTTTGTCGTTTCTGTTTTGAATTGATAAACTTGATTTTCAATGATTTCTTCGATTTCGATCTTCGCACGACTCGTAGTAGAAAATTCCTTTACATATTGAAATCCTTCCAGTTGCTTTCTAGAAAGTGTTTTTCCAGTTGCTTTTCGTATGTCAAAGATAACAGAATCCATAATTTGATCGTAAAAGACATTTGCTGGAATCGATAAATCTTTTTCAATTCTCATTAAGACTTCCTCCTATCTGACTCTTCGGCTTTCTTCTTTCCTTTCATGAACAGAAGACTGCCAGAAATAAGCAAGAAAATACCTGTTGTAAAACTGAATATATCTAACTGCTGATTACTTGGATTCATACTGTATAGGACTACGAGTAGACCGATACTACATATAAACAAGCCGTTTTTTATCATTTTCAATCATCCTATCTATTCGTTGATCCACAGAGAACCTACTCAAACACTAACTGCTTGAAAGTATAAAACAGAACCCCAAGGCTGTGCTTTGATCAATTCTTTTGCTTTTTTTGCCGCCGCTTCTGAATCGGAAGCTGTCGTAGTAAAAATAAGTTTAATTCCTTGTTTTTCTTTGAATGTAAAAGACATTCCATCTTCGTTATATCCTTCAAGTAATTCTTTGATGGCATCTTGCTGCATTGCACTTGCTATTGAAATCATATTCTTTTCCTCCTAAATAATCAATAATAAAAGGAGGAACTGCTTTACTTCAAGCGAAGCCATAGCAGTTCCTCACAATCTACAGGTCTATTCGCCTAGTTTTGGATCAATTTTATTTGCTGAAATAACGAATGGCGCCCAAATGAAGAATGTAACGACCATACATACCAACGTTACGATTGGGGCACGCCAGTCAGCTCCTGTTGCCAAGAATGATAGCAACATTGGTGGAACGACCCACGTTACTTGTTGTGAAACAGGTGCTACTAAACCAAAGTACGTTGCTAACCAACCGATTGAAGTGGCTACTAGCGGAGCAATAATGAACGGAATAAACATGATCGCATTCAATACGATTGGCAGACCGAACATTACCGGCTCATTAATATTAAACACACCAGGTCCGATTGACAATTTTGCAACAGTTAGATAATCCGCACGTTTTGATAGGATCAAAATAGCAATCAGCAATACAATTGTACCGCCTGAACCGCCAAACCAAGCAAATGAGTCAAAGGATCCGCGTACCCACATATATGCCTTGCCATCTTCGATTGCGGCAAGAACCGCGTTAGTACCGGTTTGTCCTTCATATCCTTTTTGGAAAATATCGATATTGATCAACTGCGCTTGTCCCCAAATACCTTCTAAAACTGGAGCTAGTACGTTTGGACCATGGATTCCGAAGAACCAGAAAATTTGAACAAAAACAGTTACGATCAGTACTGCACCAAGCCCTTGAGACAAGCCTAGGAATGGTTCTGCAATATATTTTTGGACAAGATCAATAATTAATTGTCCATCAGTCAGTTTACCGACAATAAAGTTAATAATAGCAATGACATATAAGGCAATTGTTGCCGGCAAAATCGCAGCGAACGCTTTCGATACTGCTGGCGGTACTGAATCAGGCATTTTGATAGTGATATCAGCTAACATCAATTTACAGAAAATAATAACTGAAATAGCCCCCATGATCATTACGGTAAAATAAGCGTTTCCGTTTAGATGATCGAGTTTCAACCAACCCCATCCACCTGCTGTAATTGCATCTGCTGTTGCAGACCATCCGGAAGTTGCTGACCCAGCATTGATTTCATCCATCAAAGCTGTTGGAACAGCTGTCGCCACAGAAGTGCTGTATGAAAAAGCAATTCCTTGAATCAGTGTCGCTACTCCAACGATCCCACCTGCGAGATCATTCACTCGATAAGCACGAGCCAGATTATATCCCCAAGAAAAGGCAAATACTAAACCAGCAACAGCCAATGTACCATTCCATACGAAGCCATTGATACTAATAATTTCACGAATAACTGGAATGGTACTGGCATCATAACTCGGCCAAAATTGCGGTGGTAAGTCACGAATGATCGCGTTGATCATTACTGCGATCGAACCAGCCATAGTAGCAGGCATTGTTCCAATAAAGGCATCACGTAATGCAACTAAGTGCTTCTGGGCTCCAATTTTTGCAGCTACAGGGAGAATGTACTTCTCCATCCAACTTGTTAATCCATCCATTCTTAATTCCTCCTATAAGTTCTATTCGTCAAAGAAGATTTTTTGATTCATCGACAATAACTACTTCTATCCGTTCAAAGATTATTCGTTATTTAGACGTCGATAGACATCAATGATTTCTTTCGCTAAATCGGTAAATGCGATTGACGTCATTAGGTGATCTTGTGAATGCACAGTCAACAATGTCACAGTCATATGATTGCCTTGCGCTTCTTGTGTCAACAATCCTGTTTGCGAATGATGCGCTTCCACAAGAGATGCTTCAGCATCTTTGATTTTTTGGTCAGCTAATTCGAAGTCCCCTTCTTTTGCTGCCGCGATTGCTTCCATTGCGTCACTTTTTGCATTACCACCATACATGATCAATCCCATAATGGCTTCCAAATTTTGCTCATCCATCTTTAAAAATCCTCCTTACACTTCGATCCTAAAAAATCTTAGTTCATTAATGTTTCTGCTTGTTGCAATACTTTTTCGCCGTTCATCATGCCATAGTCTGCCATGTTGATCACGTCCAAAGGAATGCCTTTTGGTGCTAATTTTTGTTCAAATTGTGATTTCATGAAACGTACTTGTGGTCCTAACAATAGAACATCGACTGGTTTTGACTCCAAATGTTGGTCGGCTTCTGAAGCTGAAACAGCAAAGATATCTGCTTCCATTCCTTTAGCTTCGGCTGCTTTTTGCATTTTTGTCACCAATAGACTGGTACTCATTCCTGCTGAACAAACTAGCATAATCGTTTTTTTCGCCATCGCGTATCTGCTCCTTTCTGTTGTAAGTTACACTTTACTATAAAGCAAAAAGCGTGCCAAAAAAAATAAGTTCAGACCTTTATCTATCAATGGTCTGAACCAATTTTTTATTTACACACTCACATTTTTTCTGTTACACACTAAGATTGTGTGCGGATTCATCATAATTTTTGATTTTGTTTTCTAAAAACATTTGGGTTAAATAGGCGATCTCATCTTCAGAAAATTTGATTTGGTAATTTTTTTCAATTTGTAATAAATGGGTTCGTAAAACATCCATTTCGATTCGGTACCGTTTTTGGAAAGTAGTCAGGTTGGCGAAAGTACGGGAAGGTTCCTTCTTCAATAAACTTTCTACCAAAAAGGCTAAATGAATGACTAATCCTGCATCGACGGTTGGTTCTACAATCACATGCAATTGATTTTGAATTTGATGAACGATGCGTTGCAGGCTCTCGATCAGATGATAGACGGACCCAACATGAGTTATCGTATTTTCCAATGAACGCACGATCTTTTCGATCGGCACTTCATCTGAAGCGATTCGTTTTAGCACATTCAAGCGATTGTCATCAAAAACATCATAGGCGGAGAAAAACGGAATGTTTTGATAATCGATTTCGACGGTGCCGGCAATGGCTTTGATCTCATATTCTTCTAGCAAGCCGTCAATATGTTTTTTGAAGGTTTCTTTTTCAATAAACTGCATTTGGATGATCTCGACTTTTGACTGATCAACGACGGGATAAATTCGTTGATAAAGTTTGGCAGCGACACCTTCCCCAGTAAAGCAAGTAACGATGACTGCCTTTTTATTTCCTTTTGCTTCACGAACCGTACGGAACTGTTCTTGTACGATGGTTTCAAAAGAACGCTGAATGTTTTGGTAGACGTCTTCTAAACTGCGCCCACTCTCTGCCATCCGCAAGGCTTCTAAAACAATCATCGTACTGACCATCGAAATAGCTTTCGTACGAATCCCCGTCTCTTCGGAAATCAAATTCGCAAAGGAATTGAGGGAGCCCATATCGGTTAAAAGCAATAAGCCATTGCTCATCTTCTCTTTGTTTTCATTGATATAATTCAACAGCTGGTCATACATTTGCCCGACTTCCATATCCAAAGACATATTCATTGCCTTGCCATGGTCGGTCTCCAGCAGCTCTTGGGCTGTCTCCAACATACTGCTGGCAGTTGCCTTGCCATGCATCAAGACAATGATCTCGATTTTTTCAAGGGGCAATGGCGAAGGCTGTTTGACTTGAATCGCTAAAAACATACTGATAAAGCCGATTTCATCAAATGGGATCTCGACATGACGTTCCTCTTCAATGATCGTCGATAAATCCATTGCCACTTGAAATTCGGATTTTAAGTTTTTTCTAACCGTGTTCAAATCCGGATGAACGATCATATGTCCCTCTTTAACACGTTCCAGCGTACTTTGCAAATGCAACGCAAAGGCAAAACGGGCTTTTTCACTATAAGTTCGATCTAACCTCTGTCCTGCCAAGTCATAAAGAACATTTGTCAGTTTCCAAATGTCTTCTGGAATCAATTCTTTATGAACAGGGTTTTGGATCAATTCTTCGACATATTTTTCAAAGTAGGCATCCACATCCTTAGAGATCAAGTTTTCTAAATCGACATTGGCTACGCCCGTTTCAATCAGTGAGCTGACTTTTTCTTCAATCTCGTTGTAAACTTGCATATTCCGTTGCGGATCACGAGACCAGACAACATCTGGGTCGCCAGGTTCAAAACTCAGAAAGTCGCCTTTACCATCCAAAAACCGATCCAAGCGTTCCGACATTTCTTTGATCTTCAACAAGCCTTTTTGAACTTGCAAGGAGCAATCGCCTTTTCGAATCAGCAGGTGTTTTTTTCCATAGGTCCGATAATGTAAGAATGCCTTCGCACAGACGAGTTTCAGGTCGCGCTTGATTTGACCGATGTTGCCTTCTGCATCATAGAGCATAAAGGCCAATATCGCATCTCGCTCGACATCGATCCGCTGATTTAGACGAGTCGCCTCTTGCTTGATAAACAAGGAAATGATTTCATATCGTTCATCTAGGGAACGACTTTCCACATTTGGCAAAGTAATAGCCATGGGAATTCGCCGATTGAAGGTCGTCAAAAAGGTTTCTGATGATTCCGTGGTAGCACCAATGATCTGCACAGCGGCTTCATGAACTTGGTTGCTTTCCCCTAATGGGCGGTAGATCCCTTTATCAATGAAGGTAAAGAGCATTTCTTGGCCTTCTGGCGGCAGTCGATGGATCTCATCCAAAAACAATATACCGCCATCGGCTTTTGCCATCAGTCCTGGACTATCTTCTGCAGCACCTGTGTAGGCGCCTTTTTTGATGCCAAAGATATGTCCAAACAATAATTGCGGATTTTGTGCATAATCCGCACAATTAAAGGACACGAAAGGAGCATCTTTTTCTAACATATTTGATTCAACCGCAAAGTGATACATACATTCAGCAAATAATGATTTACCCGTACCTGTCTCTCCAAAAATGATAGTATGAAGTCCTCTAGGCGGATATAAAATTGCTGCTTTGGCTTGCTGGATACTTACTTTTAAAGAAGCTTGAACCCCAACAAGACTTTCAAAACTCACTTCAGAGGAAACATCCACATGCACCGTTTCTTCTAATGGCTCATAAACGACCGGACGGCCGGAACGTTTGCCGATTTTCTTTTCTTTATGAAGCTCACTGAGATAACGGCTTGCATTGCTGCGATCGATTTGTAAGATTTTAGCGACATCAACTGCGGTCAACCCTTGCTTATGCAGTTCAATCGTTTGAAAAATCTCTTCTTTTCGCGAATTCATTCAATAGCCCCCTCATTTTTTTACACACTAACGATAAACAACGTTAATGGTAACACAAAAAGACGCTCAATGGCGTCTTTTTCCTTTGTCTTTTTGCTTTTTCGTCTTTTTCTTGGTCTTTTTAACAGGAGTGTGTAATTTTTCAGGCGTTTTCTTGGAAATTTTCTGCACACTTGCTGTTTTGGTTTCTTTCTTGCTTTCCTTTTCGATAACAGGTGCTTCTGTGTGTAACTGACCGCCGTGTAAAAAGACTTCTTTAAGCTCTATGGACAATTGATTCGTGATTTTTTTCAAATCCTTCACCGAATGGTCTTGAACAATCGTGATGACGGTTCCTTCTTTGCCCATTCTTCCGACACGTCCAGCTCGGTGTAAATAGGATTCTTTTTCTAACGGGACTTCCGTATTGATAACATAAGGCAGATCCACGACATCTAAGCCACGAGAAGCGACATCAGTCGTCAATAATTCTACTAGTTTTCCTTGACGGAAGCTCTCCAGTGCGCCTTTTCGGGCAAGTTTGTTTTGATCAGATGCTAATGATGCCACCGGTAAGCCATGAAACAGTAGTTTTTCTTCCGCATTCCCCATTGCGCTTAATTCATTGAAGAAAACCAAGGCTTGAAAGTTTGGTAAATGAGCAAAGCGTCTTAAAGCATCCACAATTCGTCGTTGCGGATAATTCAAATAGTAGTGATGGATCACGCCTTTGCTCTGATCTTCTTGGGTAACATCAATGATCAGTGGCTCTTTTGTCACCAATGGTCGAATCTCATCAATTACTTCATTAGCGGTTGCTGAAAAGAAACTACGCTGGATTTGTTTTGGCAATGTTTGATTGATTTTGGCAGCTAGCGTGAAGGCCCCTTCTTTCAATAATTGGTCAACCTCATCTAATACCAACGATTGCAACTGCTGGGTCTTGATTTTTTTTGCTTTGATCAATTCTAACACACGGCCTGGGGTACCGATCAAGACCTCAGGTTTGTCTTTTAATTTTTCCACTTGTCGTTTCGTGCTCGCGCCGCCAATAAGTGGCAGAACGGTCAGTCCAATGGCTTGAGCCCATTCTCGTGCTACTTCTGTGACTTGCATCGCTAATTCTTGTGAAGAAGTCAAAATCAACAGCTGATTGCCTTTCTTTGCTTCGACCTTTGTTAACAGTGGCAAAAGGTATGCCAATGTTTTACCAGAACCGGTCGGTGAGACCCCAATGACAGACTCGCCATCTTTTAAAGGACCAAAGGTTTTTTCTTGGATCAAGGACGGTGCGTGATACCCTGCCGCTTGCCATTTTTCCTGCCAGATGTCTGGCAGTTGTGTCAATTCAAATACTGTCATAAATGTTCCATTCCTTATTTTTTATCTGCATCAAAAACGATGCCTGCTTGTTTACGCATGAGAGCAACGGTTTCATTGACACTGCGTGCAAGTTCTACCCATTCCTCATAGCGTTGTCCTTGTTGGGGATCATTTTTGTTTTCGATGATGTCTGCAAAATCTTGTGCTTCTTCAATCATCGGGTTTTCTAAGGCACTTACTGCTAATACCTGGGTTTGTTTTGTTTTTCGCTCATAAAATGCGGCTTCTTCGATGGCATTGACGGCATTTAGGTCTAATGTACCGTCCTCAAAATAGATTTCTGAACGCAACTCTGAATCAGCGATTTTGCCTGTTTGGATCGTGACATCAAAGTCAGCATAGCGCAACACTGCAGTCCCGATACCATCTACACCAGTCGGTAATTTACGGGCAAAATAATGAACATCTTGCGGTTTGCCAAACCAAGCAACCGCGGCATAAATCGGATAGACGCCCAAATCCGCCAAAGCACCACCAGAAAAATGTGGAGAAAAGATATTTGGTTCCTCCCCAGCTAATACAGCGTCATAACGAGACGAATATTTCATATAAGAAAAGTTCGCCCCAAGAATGGCACCCCGTGTGGGTAAGAATTCGGCTACGGTCGAAAAACTTGCTTCATGAATGTTGCGAGCTGCTTCAAAGAATAATACCTGTTGCTGATTTGCCAATTCGATGATCTCCGCCATTTCCTCAGGCGTTGAAAAGGCTGGTTTCTCCACAATGACATTTTTTCCTGCTAAAATACCTTGCTTGGCTTGTTCAAAGTGCAAACTATTCGGTGACGCGATGTAGACCGTGTCCATATGAGCTAAGCCAAAAAAAGTGTCCAGATCGGTCGCATACTCGATGTCCCCATATTTTTCTCCAAAGCGTTGTGCCGTTGCTAACTTTCTTGAGTATACAGCAACCAATTGATAGCGTTTTGTTTCGTGGGCTGCTTGTACAAATTGATCGGTGATCCAATTTGTGCCGATAATCCCTAAATGAATCATGTTTTTTCCTTCTTTCTTCTATAGATTAGGGTCGTCAAAGACGACATTCAAATCAAAAGGGATCGGTTCTTTGACCGTGATCATCCCTTGGTTTACTTGGCAATTATAGGCAAACACTTCGACACCCTTGCTTTGCGCTTCGGCGATTTTAGCGGCCAGATCCGGCTGCATCTGTCGATGGATCGTGGCGATTTGCACCGCTTCAAATTGGATCATAAACAAAACCGCCGCATAATAGCCAGCTTCTTTGGCATGGATCAATTCATTGACGTGTTTCAAGCCGCGAATGGTTGGTGCATCTGGAAAAGCACCGACTTGCTTGTTTTCAAGGGTCATTCCCTTGATTTCCAAAAAGCCTTTTTCTTGTTCATCTGTTTCAAAATAAAGATCGAATTTTGATGTCCCATAGACAACTTCCCTTCGCAAAAGCGAGATTCTCCCTTTGATATTCGGCAACTGGATTGTGCCATCCAAGAGGCCTTCATAGCCTAATCGATTCGGTACTTGACTATCAATATTGATCCATTGGTCTTGTTTCTTGACTGAGATCAAGTCGTAATTGGTTTTGCGTTTCGGATTGTCCCAATATTGCAGGGTAACAAGCGCACCTTTGTGCAAGAGCTCTTTTCCTCGTCCGGTATTTTTTACATGGACGATTACTTCTTGATCGTCAACGAGACATCGGGCAATGAACCGGTTGTCTCGCACGAGAAACGTGGCTAAAAGGGTATTCGGATAATTCATTTTCTCACCTGTTCTTTTGAATCATAGCATATTTTGATAAAAACTTCTAAACTTCAAACTAAAGTACCATGCTTTTTTACCTTCTCATGGTATACTTATGGCAATTATTTTCTAGTGCGAAAAAGTGGACACCTGTCCACAAGGCGCAACTTGATGAATCGTAAATGATAGGACGTGTATAAATGAAGAAAAGGTCTATTTTGATTGGTTTATCTCTTGCAACGGGCGTGGTCAGCTCTTTGCTGCTGCGAAAAGAAAAACAAAAAAATGAGAATCGCCAGAATTTCATTGGTAATTGGCGTTTTACTTCCAAGACAAAAGAAGATGTCACGTTAGAAATAGCCAATGACTATTCATTGACCATCGAAGGCAAGCCTTTGACTGCTTCCATCGTTGAATTGACTCCGACGCGGTTAGTTTTACTGGACACATTTGGCTATCATTTAGTTCTTGAACAAAAAGGCTCCGTCATTACTTTATATGATGAAGCAGAAGATTGCCACTATTCTTTGACAAAAATCATATAAGATCGCTGAGAAAGCCAAGTTCATGTTTTCTTCACATTTTCTTCGGTCAATTCTCAGACTTTTTATCAGCATTTCTTGGCAATCCATGCTATCATTAACTTAACAAGTGGTTGAACAAGGTGTTCCGTTGAGTGATGTTTGATCGTTCATAGATTAAGGTGTAGGTTCGATTCCTACCTTCCACATTTATTTTAAATAGAAAGAAGGGATTTTTATGTTAACGACCTTTATTTCACTCTTTTCCATCTTTGCTTTAGCTGCATTGTTAGCTGGGACATTCTTTTTAGCAAAATTGGCCATGCAACAAGAAACGAAGGCGGTGAAAGTTCCCGTCAGAGCCCAAAATCAAAACCCAAGAATCCATTCCAATCGTCGCTAAGGGAAATAGTTTGACCCTATGTCAATTCAAAAAACTTGCCTTCTATATAATATAGGAAGGCAAGTTTTTTTTGCTGGTATTTACAGTAAACAACCTTAGTCACGTAACGTCTCAGTTTGTCTACTGAAGGATCGGTCTTACGCAATTAAATGCTAAGTTTTCTCTTAGAGTATTGCAACGGTGGATACTCTTTGTTAAAATTTTTGCTTAGATACAACTTTAAAGGAGCTACTACATATATGCAGAAAATAACCAAGTTCGGGTATTCCTTCGTTGCTGCTTTGGCAATCCTCTTTGCTGCTGCCGGCTTACCCCTCGTTTCGTATGCTGATGATACAGCTATGAGCGCCGAAGAGATCCAAGATTTTTCAGTCGATGCAAAAGCCGCTTACTCCATTGATTTTGACACAGGCAAAGTGTTGTATGATCAAGATGGTGAGACTGCCATGGGCATCGCCTCCATTACCAAGATCATCAGTCTCTACCTCGTAGCTGAGCAAGTAGAGCAAGGAACCATCGCTTGGGATGATCCTGTCCCTATTTCAGATTATGCCGCGAATCTCAGCGTGTCGCCAAACTTATCGAATGTCCCTTTGCATCAAGACGTCACCTATACAGTAAAAGATTTGTATGATGCCAGTTATATCCAATCTGCAAATGCTGCAATCGTCGCACTCGCGGAACTGATTGCTGGGTCTGAAAGTGCCTTTGTTGATCAAATGCAAGAAAAAGTGCAATCATGGGGCATTACCGATGCAAAGATCGTTAATGCTTCTGGCTTGAACAATACTTATTTAGGGGACAATATCTATCCCGGGTCAACTTCCACTGACGAAAACGAACTATCCGCAAAAGATGTCGCCCTGATTGCTCGTCATTTGCTGCAAGACTTTCCAGACGTTTTAGAAGTAACGAGTCTTTCCACCAAACAATTTGGTGAAGGTTCCTATTCGCCTGTCGAGATGGTCAATTGGAACTGGATGCTTCCAGGTTTTACGAATACGAAAGATGGTGTTGATGGTCTTAAGACTGGTACGACAGATATGGCAGGGGCATGCTTTGTCGGAACCGCCGTCAAGGATGGTCAACGAATTATCACCGTAGTGCTAAACGTCAATGGTCATGCGGAAAATCCAAGCGTACGCTTTATCGAAACAGGTCGGTTGATGGACTACTCCTTCGACGCTTGGGAACAAGTAGAAATTTTACCAAAAAATGCACAGTTAGAAGATACACAGACGGTGGCAGTCAAAGATGGGAAAGAATTGAGTGTTCCCGTTGCCTTAAATCAAGGTTTGACCTTATGGGTACGTGGAGATATGGATGCAACAGCCTTTGAAACAACCATTGACTTTAATGAGCATTATCGTGATTCTGCCTTGCAAGCGCCATTGACTGAGGGTACAGAAGTCGGTACTGTAAGTGCTTCGATTCCAGCTGATACGCTTGGTTATATTGATGATTCTGATCATGACGAAACTGCAGGATTAGTTACAACACAAACGGTGGAAAAAGCCAACATCTTTGTTCGTGCTTGGCGCGGTGTGTCTAACTTTTTCGAGAATCTTTTTTAATCCAAACCAAAGAAAAAATCTGTCCTGAGCAAAGACTGCTTCTCGGACAGATTTTTTTTATTCTACCGTTTCCACCATTGCTGCTGCCAAAGGCTCAACAGGGAAAAACAATTCAACTTCCCCTTCTTTAAAATGAGGAAGATATCTTTCTTGGATCGCTGCTGACAAGTAGACGTTGTTTTCTGGTAAAACTTCCATCAACATTTTTTCAGTCATCATGGTCAAGTTTTTTTCATCCGTTTTGACAACGAGATAGGTCATTGCGGGCATTTCCCAACGGACCCAACCGACGGGAGGAAAATTTTCTGTATGGACTTGAACGCCTGCCAAATAACGGCCGGTTTCTTGCCAAGGCTCTAACCAATTGGTGCCATCACTCATTAAGCCCCAAAATTCCAGTTCTTCTGCCTTTTGATCGCTCACTAGAAATTCGATCTCTTCAAAATCCTTTGTTGCAAGTTCCCATAGCGCTGGTACCCAAGAAGCTCCTTCTTCCGCTAATCCCTTGCCTTCTTTTCCGATCACATAAAAAGCGGGCCGTTCAACGCGAATCACTTCACCTAATTGCATGTTCCTTCCTCCTTCTTTTCTTCATTTTAGCGAATTGCAAGAAATTCAGCAACTTTGACCTTAGCAACAAGCAATTTTTGTCATTTTTCGGTATACTAGGTGTATCGTTAAAGGAGTGAAAAACATGGATTTTACGCAATTGCTGATTTTTGCTATCAGCTATTTGACGGGTGTGATCGTCGTTCAAAAATGGCGCAAGAAAAAAGATGAGCCAGATATTTTCTTTTTTGAGTGCTGTTGGACGATTTTAGCCCTGCTGATTTATTTAGCCGTCTCAGAATTACGGACAGGCAGTTTCTTTATTCTAATACCAGTCGCCTTCGCCGGCCTTTTTTTATTTTCTTATCGGCGCAACAAGCACCGACTCGTAAATGGCTTGCTCTTTAATTTGTTTGTCTTAGCATTTGGTGGCTACTTAGTCATTAATCTATACCGAACACAAGATATTCTTGTAGGTGGTCTATTGGCTGTTTTACTAGCGATTTTCCTTGCTGTATTATTATTCGGATTGGCCATCCTCGTGGTCTTTCTTTACTGGAATTCCATTATTGTTTTACGAAGAGAATCGCGATCGATCGCCAATCTATTGACCCTGATCTTAGCGGTAGTTTTGACCGTTTTATTATTTTCAGATCCCCTTTTGCACTTTTTCCCGGATTGGATCCGAACCTTATTTGGCGTGGTTCCCCTAAGTCTGATGTATCTATTTGTGGTCTTTTTGAACTTTTTATCGATTTCAGTCATTTATCAGTTCAATCATCCTCGTTACAATCAAGATTTTATCATCGTCTTAGGAGCAGGTCTTTTGAATGGCACCACGGTCTCCCCTTTATTGGCCAAGCGTATCAATAAAGCAATCTCGTTCTACGAAGCGCAATTTAAAGCGAAAAAAACGGCTCCTCGGTTACTGATGTCAGGCGGCCAAGGAAGCGATGAAAAGCTGCCAGAAGCTGTCGCGATGAAAGAATATGCAGTTGCGCAAGGAGTGCCCGAAGGAGAGATTTTAGTAGAAACAAATTCCACGACTACTTATGAAAACATGAAGTTTTCGAAAGAAATCATGGATTCCTTAAAGCCAAATGGCTACAAAGTAATTTTTTCCTCCAACAATTACCATATTTTTCGTGCCGGTCTCTATGCAGATCAAGCAAAACTTAAAGCAGATGGTATCGGAGCACCTACCGCCTTTTACTATTTACCCAATGCCTTCTTACGAGAATTCGTAGCGATCCTTTTTATGCACAAAAGACGACACTTAACGGTATTGATCACCTTGCTGATCCTTTATGTAGGTGCAGCGATCCTCCAACTTATTTTTGGCTAAGCAAACAAAAAAAGTTCTTTGAACCGGCTGGTTCGAAGAACTTTTTTCTTATTGAATCGTACGATGTTTCTTCCAGAAACGTTGTTGCCATTTTTCTTTCATACTTTCTGTAAGTGGTTCTGATGCTTCTTTGATCGCACAATATTTGTCAACCATCGTAACAATATAGCTTTCTTTATAACGTGGCGGCGCAATCGTTGCTCCCCACATATGTTTCAAGATGATATCTTTTTCTAGATCACTTAGTTCAGTGATTTTTTCAGCATTTTTTACTGCAATTCGTGGATGCATATACGCATGGGTACCTTCATCAAACTTTGTGGTACGCCAGTCATAGTAGAATAAATCATGAAGGAGTCCTGCACGAGCTGTTGCACGAGCATCGCCGCCCCATTTCTTGGCCAATTTGTAACTATAATAAGAGACGCTGATCGAATGTTCCAAACGTGTGGAGTTCATATGCTGCACAAAGTTGGCTAATTTTTTTACAGCTTCTGTTTCTAACAGGTCAGCCACGTAAGACATATATTCGCTATCTTCTTGCCATTTTTCTGTCATAAATTTTTGTCTGCCACCTTTTTTGATCTGCTTGATTGTTACAAGACAAAGTATAGCACCTATTCATCGAAGATTCTAGGTGAGGTGCAACAGATTCAAATAGTTTAACAGTTCCTTAAAAATCTAACTGACAGCAAAATACATCAAAATCCCGGCTGCAATGGCGACATTCAATGATTCTGCCTGACCATAGATGGGAATATACACATTTTTGTCAGTCAAAGCCAACAGTTCTGGGTGAACCCCTTGTCCCTCGTTACCTAAAATGAAGGCAGCTGTTTGTTGTTTAGGAAGCTCGGTATAAGGAACGGCTTCTTTATTTAATTCGGTGCCATAAATCGCCACGCCAGCTGAGCGTAGCTGTTGGAGAAATGGCGGGATCGCTCCTTCTAATATTGGTAAATGATAGTTGCTTCCTTGCATACTGCGCAAGACTTTTGTGCTGTAAAGATCTGCTGTTCCTTCACCGAGAAATACCCCGCTGAACCCAGCGGCATCTGCTGTTCGAATCATGGTGCCAACGTTCCCGGGATCTTGCACATTATCTAAAATCAACCAGTTGCCCGTCAATGTCTGTAAGTCTTGCTCTTGCTTTTCCACCACGGCAAAAATTCCTTGTGGAGTTGGTAAATCAGAAAGCATCGCTGCGATCTCCTCTGTAATCAAATAGCTATCTTCCTGATAATCATCAAGCTGCCCGTTGGCTTCGCTTAACCCTCGCGGTGTTACCAACAACGCTTTGATAGGTACTTTGGCCTGCAGCGCTTCTTGCACTAAATGCCAGCCATCAATCAAATAGGAATTGGTCTGTGTACGGTGTTTTTTTTGTGTTAGTTTTTTGATTTCCTTGATAAAGGTATTTTTTTTCGATTGAATTTCTTTCATGTGGTCACCTCGATTTATTATAGCATGAGTCAATCGATCTAACTTGTTCTTTTGCTGAAAAAACGCTATCATTATAAGCAGAGGAGGGATTGTCCATGAAGAAACTACGAATCCATGTTCAAGGGCGTGTCCAAGGTGTCGGCTTTCGTTATACCACGAAAATGCTTGCCGATCAGTTGGGGGTCACAGGATCTGTAAAAAATGAGTCAGATGGTTCTGTTTCGATTGAAGCGATGGGAGATGAAAAAATCATCGATGCCTTTGTTGCCGGAGTGAAAGATTCTCCTTCTCCCGCTGGGAAAGTGAACCAAATCGACATCCAACCAGACGATACCATTAAAGAACGTACTAGCTTTGACGTAGTCTATTATTGATAATTGAATGTTTTCTAAGTCGAAAGATTGATTTTTCAATGAATTTCTCTTTGTACATTGAAATAGTCGGTCTTTTTTAGTATAGTTATTTTTGTCTAAATTTATTGTGAAGAGGAAGAATAGAATGTCTAAAATGAATAAATGGCTGCTTTCATCAGGATTATTTGGCCTGTTATTAGCATTATCAGGCTGTGTCAGTACCAATGCTGATGGTACGCCGAAAGAAACAGGAATGATTTATCGCTTTTTGGTGAAACCATTAGGTGATATGATCACGATGCTCGTTGAAAACTTCAACTGGTCTTACGGCTGGGCGATCATCGCCGTAACGATCGTTGTCCGTGTCATTATCTTACCATTAGGGATCCATCAGTCTCGAAAAACGATGGTTCAAAGTGAAAAAATGCAGTTTCTGAAACCCCAAGTGGATATTGCGCAAGCCAATTTGAAAAAAGCAACCACTCGGGAAGAACAAATGCAAGCGCAAGCGGAGATGCAAAAAATTTACTCTGAAAACAACGTCAGTATGTTTGGCGGTATCGGATGTCTCCCTTTGCTGATTCAGATGCCGATCTTCTCTGCTCTTTATTTCACCGCTCGTTACACACAAGGAATCCAAAACTCTGAATTCTTTGGCGTATCTTTAGGCGACCCAAGCATTCTCTTTGTGGCGATTGCTGGTCTTTCATACTTGGCACAAGGATATATCTCAACCATCGGGATTCCTGAAGAACAGAAAAAAACGATGAAAACCATGTTGATCGTTTCTCCATTGATGATCGTTTTCATGTCCATGAGTGCACCAGCTGGTGTGACACTTTACTGGGTAGTTGGTGGGGTCTTCAGTTGTATCCAAACGTTTATCACGAATGTCATCATGAAACCAAAAATTCGTGCCCAAGTCGAAGCGGAAATGAAAGCCAATCCGCCTAAAACGGTAGTTACCCCTCGTAAAGACGTAACGCCTGAAAAAACAGAAGCTGTCAAAAAAGCGTTGAACACGACAAAACCTAACGGAAAAGGTCGTAACGCTGGCAAGCAGCAACGGAAGTAATTCTTGACCAAATCGCTCATTGGGCGGTTTGGTTTTTTGTTGTTTTCAAATGGGAATCAGTTGCTTCTTCTATTGCCTTTCGCTATAGTAAATGAGAGGTGAGCGCATGTTTCAAG
This sequence comes from Enterococcus sp. OL5, assembly GCF_006491895.1. Classification (NCBI taxonomy): domain Bacteria; kingdom Bacillati; phylum Bacillota; class Bacilli; order Lactobacillales; family Enterococcaceae; genus Enterococcus; species Enterococcus sp. OL5. Next base: position 97,865 of record NZ_VHIL01000004.1, on the reverse strand, counting down.
CATATATCAATATTTTTGTCATTTTCAGTCTCATGTTTATCGGTTATTGGTTGTCTTACAAACAATGGTTTTCTAATCGAACCGCCGATACGTTTTCAAAATTGGTATTGAATGTCTCATTACCAGCCAATATGTTTTTGACGATCATTAAAAACTTTACGAAAGATGAATTTCTTTCATTAGTTTCCGGGATGATCATCCCTTTACTTTCCATGATGATCACTTACTTCGCTGGTTATTTATGGCGCCGTTTCGCCCAAGTTGAAGCCAAACACCAAGGGGCATTTTCCGCCATGTTTACCTTTTCCAATACGATCTTCATCGGCTTACCGATCAATTTAGCCATTTTTGGTGAAAAAGCCGTTCCTTATGTGTTGTTGTACTATATTGTAAATACGACATTATTTTGGACCATCGGTATTTTTGAGTTAGCAAAAGACAATCCTGATTTTGGTGAAGCCCGGATTTCCTTTCATCCATTGGTCATGCTAAAAAAGATTTTTTCACCAGCCTTGATTGGTTTCATCATCGGTTTGATCTGGATGCTGTTCACCTTACCGCTGCCCTCATTTGTTGATGGCCTTGGAAGCTACCTAGCAGATTTAACGACGCCCCTATCAATGTTTATCATCGGGATCATTGTCTACTTTGGGGGACTCAAGAACTTGCGAATGACCAAAGACATTGTCGGTGTCTTGTTTGGTCGGTTCGTTCTTTCGCCCCTCGTTGTGTGGCTGTTAAGCAGAATCATCCCTGTTCCTGAATTGATGCTTTCTGTGTTTATTATTCAAGCCTCTATGCCCGTCCAAAACTCTGTCCCGATTCTTGTACGAAACTACCAAGGGGACGAAGAATTTGCAACTTCATGTTTAGGGTATTCCGTCTTACTGTACATGGTGTATTTGCCTGTTTTGCTTTTTTTCTTTTTTTAGCTATTTAACGAACTTTGTCGAAAAATACTCGTTACCAAAGACATTCGCTTCTTTCGGTAACGAGTATTTTTCTCCTCTTTGTAAGCCAATGGTTCGATTGATTCGCTATCCAAACGGCACCCCCCTTATGATTTCTCACTATAAAGCCACGATCCTTTTGATTTTCGCAAGATTGTGGCTGCTTAGGTTGCCCTCACAAACAAGACAAAAAAGCACATCATGCAGAAACTAGCTATACTAGATGCTGCGATGATGTGCTTTTTTTTAGTGAACAGCTGTTGACTTATAACATATCAAACAACGACAACTGATTTTCATCTGGTAGATCTTTAAGAACACCGTTATCCGTCATGTATTCAATCAAGGTCTTAGAAACTTTCCCGCGATTGGCGAGGTCTTCTTTCGATAAGAAGGGACCGTCTTTTCGTGCTTCCACGATTTGTTTCGCTACGTTTAGTCCCAAACTCGGCACTGCTCGAAACGGTGCGATCAATTTTTTTCCGTCAATCACGAAGTTTTCCGCATCCGATTTATACAGATCGATCATCCCAAATTCATAACCGCGCTCTAACATTTCATTGGCTAACTCCAGAACCGTTAACAGATTCTTTTCTTTCGTTGACGCATCCAATCCTTTGTCAGTGATTTCTTGCATCCGTTCTTTTACGGCGTCTTTTCCTTTTGACATAGCAATCAAATCAAAATCATCCGCCCGGACAGAGAAATAAGCACAGTAATAGAGAATTGGGAAGTACACTTTAAAGTAAGCCACCCGCAACGCCATCAAAACATACGCCGCCGCATGGGCTTTCGGGAACATGTACTTGATCTTCGAACAAGAATCGATATACCATTCAGGGACATTGTTCTCCCGCATCGCTTGCAAGTAAGTGTCCCGCAAGTCGTCAGGGATCTTGTTCCATTGCCCTTTACGAACCGTCTCCATGATTTTAAAGGCCATCCCGTCATCTAGGCCAGCATGGATCAAATACACCATGATGTCATCCCGACAGCCGATTACTTCTGCTAGACTGGCATCTCCACGACGAATCAGTTCTTCGGCATTGCCCAGCCATACATCGGTACCATGGGAAAGACCAGAGATCTGCAAGAGCTCTGCAAAGGTCGATGGATGGGTTTGATCCAACATCCCTCGCACAAATCGGGTACCAAATTCTGGGATGCCTAATGTACCTGTTTTTGAGTAGATCTGCTCTTCAGTTACACCTAGCACATCCGTACCACCAAAAATACGCATCACTTCCGGATCATCCGTGGGGATCGTTTTAGGATCGATTCCTGATAAATCCTGTAGCATCCGAATCACCGTTGGGTCATCGTGTCCCAGGATATCCAGTTTTAAAATATTGTCATGAATCGAATGGAAATCAAAGTGGGTCGTTTTCCATTCTGAATTTTGATCATCTGCTGGGTATTGAATCGGGGTGAAATCATAGACATCCATATAGTCTGGAATAACGATAATCCCCCCCGGATGCTGACCAGTCGTCCGTTTGACGCCAGTGGCGCCTTTTGCCAAACGATCGACTTCGGCTGCACGATAATGAAGATTATGATCGCGCTCAAAGCCTTTTACGAACCCAAAGGCTGTTTTGTCCGCTACGGTACCGATCGTTCCGGCACGATAGACATACTCTTCACCGAAGAGCACTTTCGTATAGTTATGGGCTTCTGGCTGATACTCCCCTGAAAAGTTCAAATCGATATCGGGGACTTTATCGCCATGGAAGCCAAGGAAGGTTTCAAAAGGAATATCATGGCCATCTTTGTTCAGACGGGTGCCGCATTTTGGACATTTTTTCTCTGGCATATCATAACCAGAACCATACGAGCCGTCTTCATAAAATTCAGAATACTGGCAATCGGGACAATAATAATGAGGGGCTAATGGATTGACCTCAGTGATCCCAGTCATAGTTGCGACAAAACTAGAACCGACTGATCCCCGCGACCCTACTAAGTAGCCGTCTTCATTGCTTTTATGAACCAGTTTTTGTGAGATCAAATAGATCACGGAAAACCCATTCCCAATGATCGAATCAAGCTCTTTTTTCAAACGTTTTTCCACAATTTCTGGTAATGGATCACCGTATAGCTCTTTGGCACGGTTGTAACTCAAGTCGGTGATCTCTTGTTCAGATCCGGGAATCTTTGGTGTATACAAATCATCTTTTACCGGAATGACTTTTTCACAGAGATCAGCGATTTTATTCGGGTTCGTCACTACAATTTCTTTCGCTACTTCTGGACCTAAAAACTGAAAAGCGGTCAGCATCTCATCGGTTGTTCGGAAATGTACATCCGGTAAACTATGTCGATTCAAGGGATTGGCGCCCCCCATCGAATTGATCAAGACCTTACGATAAATGGCATCTTCTTCGTTCAGGTAGTGGGCATTCCCAGTAGCAACAACGATTTTCCCTAACTCTTCCCCCATCTTTACCAGATTCCGAATGATGTCTTCTAGATCTTTTTCACTTTTCACGAGTTCCGTTTCGAGAAGATGAGCATAAACTGCTTTGGGCATGACTTCGATGTAGTCATAAAACTTGGCAAGTTCCCGCGCTGCATCGACCCCTTTTTGCATCATTGCGACAAAGACTTCTCCTTTATCACAAGCGGTTCCGACTAACAATCCTTCCCGCAATTTCACCAATTCTGAGCGCGGGATCCGCGGAACTTTATCATGGAAGTACTTCACATTCGACATCGAGATCAGCTTGAATAAATTCTTCAATCCCGCCTGTGTTCGGGCTAAGATCGTGGCATGGAAAGGCCGAGCTGCTTTATAGGAGTTCTCACCCCCCACGTGTCGGTTCAAATCTTCGTGCAGTAGCATGTCATGTTTTTCCATCGCTTCTTTGACAAAGATCCACGCTAAATGACCGGTTGCCTCGGCATCGTAGATCGCTCGGTGATGTTGCTCCAAACTAACGCCAAATTTTTTGGAAAGGACACCTAAACCGAATCGCTTAAACTCTGGATACAAATAACGAGCGAGTTCCAATGTATCAATGACGGGATTTTCTGCTTCCGGGATACCGTATTTTCGATAACTGGTATTTAAGAAGCCCATATCAAATGACGCATTGTGGGCAACTAGAATGGCTCCTTCAGAAAACTCACGGAACAAACGTAAGACTTCTTCTTCCGATTTTGACCCCCGAACCATTTCATCGGTGATTCCCGTCAATTCTACGGTCGTTCGTGATAAAGGATGGCCAGGATCGATGAATTCATCAAAGGAACCTTCCACGTTGCCTTTATGCATCCGCACAGCGGCCAATTCAATGATGGTGTCGTACACTGCAGACAATCCGGTGGTCTCACGTCAAACACGATATACGTGGCATCAGTCAGTGGGACAGGCTGCGGATTATAGGCAACCGCTACCCCGTCATCCACGATATTGGCTTCCACACCGTAAAGAATTTTTACCCCGGCTTTTTCTCCGGCGTGATGGGCATCAGGAAACCCTTGTGCTCCACCATGATCGGTGATCGCAATCGCCTTATGTCCCCACTTGCCAGCTTGAGCGACAAAGTCTGCCACATTGTTGGTTGCATCCATCGTACTCATATTGGAATGCAGGTGAAGTTCGACCCGTTTTTCGCCTTCAGGTGCATAATCTTTGCGGGCCTCGTGTTTGACTTCCAGCAAATCTTGCGCATTCATAACGAGATCTCGCATAAAGGTATCTTCTTGAACACTACCACGCACTTTGACCCAACTACCTTTAGCAATGGCATCAAAGACTTGTTCATCTTTTTCATTGTTGGAGAATTTTTTCACACTAAACGACGACGTATAGTCGGTGATTTTCAAAATCAAAATCTTCCGTTTTGAACGCAATTCGCGGACTTCTTTATCAAAGACATACCCTTGGATCGTAACTCGGCGTTCTTCCTCGATGATATTGATCATCGGTGTCACAGGTTCATCAGCAGGAATATTACGTCCCAAGGCGATTGGTCCGTCAAATTCGACTGTTTTGACTTCTTTTTTGCGTTGCTCGTGCGCCATTAAGTTCTCAGCGGCTTGCAATTGGAAGGCTGCCGTTTGTTCTTCTTTTCGTGCTTCAAGTTCTTTCAAGGCTGCCTCAGCCTGTTCTTTGTCTAGCTGTGGCAGGATCCGAAATTTTTGAAACCCGAAAGTCCCATAATTTTCCTCAATGATCGGTAAGTACTGTTGCTGCAAAATCGTGATGACCGCATCATTGTTGACGGGTAAAATCACCTTGTTCTCTTGAATCATAGGCATTTGATTTTTGATCACTTGATGAACTAACGGCCGATCGCAATTTTGATTGGCTAACGCTAATGGCCAGTATTCTTGAATGAACTGCTCATCAAAGGAACCGTCTTGAGCTTCAATGACAATGCGAACTTCCGCAATCTCTTTAAATGCCAATTCAATATGTTGTTTAAAGGACTGATACACCATCACCGGCAACAAACGTTCGAATTGGAAATAAAACGTCCAGGCTTTTGATTGTCGATGCACGGTTACTTGTCTGATTTGGGCAGTCTGCATCAATGGATGCTGCCGAAGATTTTGGGCAGCTGCAATTTGGTCTAATAATATCTCAAAGGTCTCTCTTTCTTTTGACAATTGAAGATCCTCCTTTTCTCAGTACTCATTAGTATACCTCTTTTTGTCTTCACTTTCATTAAAAAATCGAGAAAGGATTTCCTTTCTCGATCTACCATTGTTTCGATTTATTCTTGGTTGGCTAACAAAATCGTTAGGGTCGAAGCGACTTCTTCTTTCCTCACTTCAACGGTTGCGCCAGTATGCTTGATTTTGATCTCCACGATGCCTTCTACGGCTTTTTTACCGATGGTCAAGCGAATCGGACAACCAATCAAATCGGCATCTGCAAATTTGACCCCTGCACGTTCATTGCGGTCATCCACCAATACTTGATAGCCAACTTGGTTCATCATTTCTTCTACTTCTTCACTTAAGGCATTTTGATAGCTATCTTCAATCGACGTTTGGATGATATGCACATCAAATGGGGCAATTTCTTGGGGCCAATCGATCCCAAACTCATTGCCATATTGTTCAACGATCGTTGATAGCAACCGAGAAACCCCCAGACCATAACAGCCCATGATGATTGGTTGTTCATCGCCATTTTCATCGACAACCGTCGCTTCTTGCGCCTCGCTGTACTTGGTTCCTAACTTGAAGATATGCCCAACTTCGATTCCTCGCGTAAAGGTTAAGGTCCCTTTTCCATCTGGGGAAGGATCGCCTTCTTGAACCAAGCGAAAATCGGCAAAGGCTAGTGGTTGAAAATCACGGCCTACATTTGCATTAAGAAAATAGCTCTGTTTTTCTGCCGCTGGTACGATCAGATTCGCCATATCTTGGACATGCTGATCGGCATACAATTGGATCGAATCAGCAAGCTCAATGGGGCTGCGAAGTTGTGCGTCACTGGTCAGATAGGACTCGGCTTCTTCAGCAGTCAAGATCTTCACTTGATCAGCGGCTAAAAAATGCTTGATCTTTGTTTCATTAAGACTGTGATCACCTCGAAGCAATACCATAATGACTTGCTCGTCAACGAGTAGCAAAAATACTTGAACGATTTTTTGCAAATCCGTTTCGTATGTTTTCGCCAGTTCCTCTAACGATAGAGACTCTTCATGAACGACTTTTTGTAACTCTAAATAGGTCTCATGAGATTTTTTAGCGATATACTGACTAGTTGCTAGTTTCCAATTGGCGACATAGTCGCTTTCAGTCGAATAACAGATCAGCTCTTCGCCGATTCCAGACAATGCCAAAAACTCTTTTGAATCTCGGCCACCCATCAAGCCATTATCCCCGACCACTGTCCGATATTCGATCCCACAGCGTTTCAAAATGGCATGGTAAGCCATTTCGTAGCGATTATAGGTTTGATCTAAGCTGGCTTCATCGGCGTGAAAAGAATAGCCATCTTGCATGATAAATTCACGGCTGCGAATCAATCCAAAGCGCGGCCGCTGTTCGTCCCGATATTTCGTTTGGATCTGATACAAGCTCAAGGGTAGCCGCTTATAAGACGTGATCTCGTTTTTGATCAATGTCGTGAACGGCTCTTCGTGAGTGGGCCCTAAAACGATCTCTCGTTCGTTTCGATCTGTCAACCGATACAAAGACTCACCATACAATGAGGCCCGTCCAGACTCCTTCCATGGTTCATACGGAAGCAAAGAAGGCATCGCCATCTCTACGGCATCGATTTGTGCCAGTTCCTCACGAATGACCCGCTTGATCTTTTCTAACACCCTTTGTGCTAGCGGCAAGTAGACATAGATGCCTGCCGCCACTTGTCGAATATACCCGGCCCTAACTAACAGTTGATGACTTAACGTCTCCGCATCGCTGGGGGTTTCCCGCAATGTCGGAATCAAACATTTTGACTGTTTCATTTTTTTCTCCTTTGCTACAAAAAATCATGTTCACCCGATCAACAATTGATTTGCTTGTGCGTCTTATTTTTAAAAGAAGAAACGTTGGATATCATTCCAGGTAACGAGAACCATCAGCAGCATCAAAAACCCAAACCCAATCAGGGTAATGATGCCTTCTTTTTCTTGACTGATTGGCTTGCCTCGCACACCTTCTAAAATATTTAAAACCAGTTTCCCACCATCTAATCCAGGAATCGGCAATAAATTAAAGATCCCCAAGTTGATGGAAATCATCGCCATCATGGCGATCACCGTTGTGACACCTTGCGATGCGGCTTGAGAAGACAGTTGGAAAATCGCTACCGGTCCACCCAATTTATTGATATCTGGTTGGGCGATCAAGTTGCCGACTGCTCTAAAAATCACCAATGAATTGTCAATGGTCGTTTGCAAGCCGCCAAGTAAGATGTCTCCGATGCCAGTTTTTAACGAAGCCGTGATCCCTAAGAAACCAATCGTAGTCTCCCCAGATTCTTGACTCGCAGGAGTTGCCGTCAAATCAAGTGTTTCTGCTCCTCGTTTAACTTCGAGAGCAATCTGAGTATCTGGATACTTTTGGATCTCTGTCGTCAATTCTGACCAGTTGGAAACATCGACGCCTTCAACTGCTAGGATTTCGTCGCCATTTTGCAGTCCGGCTTCAGCTGCCGGGGTTCCTGCTTCGATTCCTGTCACGATGGTTGCATCTTGGTTCGCGACACCACCTTGCGCAAACACCAACCCAGTGAATAAAACCAAGGATAAAATAAAGTTATTCATCGGTCCGGCAAAATTCGTCAGCATTCGTTGCCAAAGCTTTGCGGACTGGAATTGAACGTCTTTTGGTGCGATCCGAACTTCAACGCCATCTTCATGAATAATCGTTGCGTCATGATCCACAGCGTACGTAACTGCTTCTTGTTCATTGCCGTTGATGAAGCCAGTGATCGTCAGCTTCTCCTCCAAGTCAAAGTCGGTCACTTCCATGGGGATCGCTTGCGGCAATTGGATCTTTTTGCTCGTATTGATTTTGATGACTTTACCAGTTGCATCTTGAACCAAGGAGACTGGCATACCAGGCGTTAATTCGGTTTCATCTTCGCCCCAGCCTGCCATTTGGACATACCCGCCTAATGGCAGCATCCGAATCGTGTAGGTCGTCCCATCTTTCGCTTGATGCGCGAACAATTTAGGCCCCATACCGATGGCAAACTCTCTTACTAAAATACCTGCCCGTTTTGCAAAGAAGTAGTGTCCGAATTCGTGAATCACTACCACCACGGAAAAGATAATGATAAATACAAGTATCGTTTTCATGCTCGTTCCTCTCTTTCACAGCATCCCTCTCATTCAGGGCAGCCTTTCCTTATTTTATCACACCGGTTCCCGTTGAGGAACTCACATTCCCGTTGTAACAAGAATTTAAAAAAAGAAGCGCAAGCCAAGCCTGCACTTCTTAAATATTTTCTAAAAGACGCCAAATAAATACATGATTGGAAACACAAACAACATGCTGTCGAAGCGATCTAAGATTCCCCCGTGACCTGGCAGGATATTCCCTGAATCCTTTACGCCATAATGACGTTTGATCGCCGATTCCACTAAATCACCAAATTGCCCAGCGATCGAAAAGAGGACCGTCAATAAAATCATCATGGCACTACCGTGTCCAAAATAATCTTTCCCAGGAAATGCTAATAGATACAAACCAGCTACGACCACCGCAGCAGCAATCCCGCCTAGGGCCCCTTCGATGGTTTTATTAGGAGAAATCTCCGGCCATAATTTTCGTTGACCGTAACGTCGTCCCACCATGTATGCCCCAATATCCGTTGCCCACACGATAAAGAGACCGAAAACTAAAACGACTAAGCCATCCGTTGCTGACCGTGCCGTCAAAAAACGTTCAAACCCGACACCGGTATATAAGCTAACGATCACCGGAAAGCCAGCTTCATCGATGGTATACGTATTTTTCGAAATAACCGCGATCCCTAGTAACAAAAGAACGATCAGATAAAACAAGGCACTTTTATCTGTCCCCTCTGGCAAAAAGAAAAACCAGCGTTCTTGAGGCAAAACTAAGATTACCGCTCCGAGGATTGAAAGAATTCCTTCAAAACTGAAAATAGCTAATCCTTTCATTCGAAATAATTCATAAACACCAATTCCTGCCATTGCTGCTGCCAGCAATTCGACGGCAATGCCGCCAATATAAATAATTGGCAGGAAAAAGGCTAATGCGACGACCGCAGTGATTACACGTTGTCTCACTCTTCTTCCTCCTTCGTTTTCAAACCGCCAAAACGCCGGTTTCGTTGTTGAAAGCTCCCAATCGCGTCCTCTAATAACGCAGAATCGAAATCAGGCCAGAGCGCCTTTGTAAAGAATAACTCGCTGTATGCAATCTGCCATAATAAGAAATTACTGATACGTTCCTCACCACTCGTTCGAATCACCAATTCAGGATCACGTAACGCGTTTGGTAAAAAACCAGTCATCAAATGCGTCCCCAGCATGTCTTCCGTGAGCTCTGGTAGAGCTTCGCCGGAAGCTGAGAGTTCTTCATAAAGTGCTTGGACAGCTGTCAAAATTTCCGCGCGGCTGCCGTAATTTAAAGCAAAATTCAAGATCATCCCGGTGTTATCTTTGGTTTGGTCGATCGCTCGCTTGACCGCTTCTTGTGTATGCGCGGGTAAAGAATCCGTGAACCCCATCACTTTGACTTGAACATTTTCTTTGATCAGATCAGGAACAAAGGTGTCGAAAAAGTCGACGGGCAGTTGCATCAAAAAGTCTACTTCCTCGTTCGGCCGTTTCCAATTCTCTGTCGAAAATGCATAAAGCGTCAATACCTTCACACCTAAGTGTGAAGCGTGTTTCGTGATTTTCTTTACCGTCTCCATGCCTTCTTTGTGGCCAGCTACTCTTGGCAAGCGCCGATTTTGCGCCCATCTGCCGTTGCCATCCATAATGATCGCGATGTGTTGGGGAATCGGCAGTGATGGATCAAATTCATGTTCAGCCGCTTCTTTGATATATTTGTCTTTTTGTGGAAAAAAACGCAGCATCGTATTCGCTCCTCTTCCAATTCTTGAAATTCATCTTTTACATTATAACAATAATCAGATTTCTTGCCTATGAAAACCAAGAAAAGATTTCTATATTAAGAAAAAACAAAAAAACAGCTGTCATATTCAAGTACATGAGCTACTTTCGCCCATAAAAAAAGAGCCGCTGAAGCGACTCTTCGTCATTCCTTTTAAACTTCAAGTAATTCTTGTTCTTTTTCAGCTGCGATGGCATCGATTTCTTTGATGCTGTTATCTGTAGCAGTCTGCACTTCTTTTTCAGATTCTCGCAAATCATCTTCTGTGATATCGCCAGCTTTTTCTTGTTTCTTGTAAGCTTCCATGGCATCCCGACGAATGTTACGGACGGCGATTTTCGCATTTTCAGCTTCTTTTTTCACATCTTTTGCTAATTCTTTACGACGTTCTTCCGTTAATTGAGGAATCACCAAACGAATCACCGTTCCATCATTGGCAGGTGTAATCCCTACATCACTTTGCATGATAGCTTTTTCTACTTCTTGGATCATTGTTTTGTCAAAAGGTGTGATCATCAAAATTCTTGCTTCTGGAATCGTAATTGAAGCCATTTGGTTCAAGGGTGTTGGTACACCATAATAAGTAACCATTACGCGGTCTAAGATGCTCGCGTTCGCGCGGCCAGCACGGATTTGTCCTAATTCCCGCTGCAAGTTTTCTGCTGCTTTTTTCATTTTGTCTTTTGCTTCTGTTAAAATTTTGTCAGCCATGTTATTTCCCCCTTACTGTCGTTCCAATATGTTCACCTAAAATGGCGCGGCGAATGTTTCCATGCTCATTCAAGTTGAATACGACTAATGGAATATCGTTGTCCATACTTAATGAACTTGCGGTTGAATCCATTACTTGCAATCCTTTAGAAATGACTTCTAAATGAGTCAATTCTTCAAATTTCACAGCACTTTGATCCGTTTTAGGATCTGCTGAGTAGACGCCATCAACATTGTTTTTTGCCATCAAAATGACATCGGCGTTGATTTCAGCTGCCCGTAAGGCTGCGGTCGTATCAGTTGAGAAATAAGGGTTTCCGGTTCCGCCGGCAAAAATGACGACCCGCCCTTTTTCTAAGTGACGTTCTGCTCTGCGACGAATATAAGGTTCTGCGATTTGACGCATTTCGATCGAAGTTTGGACACGCGTTGGTACACCAGCGTTTTCTAGTGTATCTTGTAATGCTAAAGCATTCATCACAGTCGCTAACATGCCCATGTAATCAGCTTGGGCTCTTTCCATCCCCATTTGCGCGCCGATTTGTCCACGCCAAATGTTTCCGCCGCCGACCACGATTGCCATCTGTACACCTAATTCGTGGACTTCCTTGATCTCTTTAACGATCTCTTGGATCGTCGGTGGTTTGATCCCAAAGCCTTCGTCACCCGCTAATGCTTCACCACTTAATTTTAATACAACACGTTGATATTTTGGTTTGCCCATCATGATTCCTCCGTACATTCTCCAATACTATTGTAGCATATTGGTGCTCTTTCGTTGAAAATTATCTACACTATTTCTTCAAAAACCGTTTTTGCTTAAAAAAAGGGAGCGCACTTCCATGCGTTCCCATCTGTTCGAGGAACAGAATTATTTTTTCACTTGGCTCATTACTTCTTCAACGAAGTTGTCTTCGCGTTTTTCGATACCTTCGCCGACTTCAAAGCGGACAAAAGATTTCACAGTTGCGCCTTTTGATGCAACATATTTTTCAACTGTCATATCTGGGTCTTTAACGAATGGTTGGTCAACCAAAGCGATTTCTGCTTTAAATTTCTTCAAGCGTCCTTCAACCATTTTTTCAACGATGTTCGCTGGTTTGCCTTCGTTCAATGCTTGTTCTGTCAAGACTTGTTTTTCATGATCCAATTCTTCTTGAGAGATTTGTGCTTCGTTCACGTAGCGAGGGTTGATCGCTGCAACGTGCATCGCAACATCTTTCGCAACTGATTCGTCAGTTGTTCCTTCAAGAACAGTCAATACAGCAATACGTCCGCCCATGTGTAGGTAACCGCCGAAAGCAGCATTGTCATCTTTTTCAACAACTTCAAAACGACGGAAGCTGATTTTTTCTCCGATTACTTGTGTTGCTTCGATCAACGCAGCATCCATTGTGCCTTTAGAAGTTTCTAATTTTAAAGCAGCATCCATATCAGCTGGTTTGTTCGCTGCGATTACTTCAGCGATTTCTTTTACTAAGTCTTGGAACATTTCGTTTTTAGAAACGAAGTCAGTTTCTGAGTTCACTTCAACGATTGCTGCTGTGTTGCCGTTGATCGCTACAGATGCTAATCCTTCAGCAGCAATACGGTCGTTTTTCTTCGCAGCTTTTGCCATACCTTTTTCACGTAATAAGTCTACGGCTTTTTCGATGTCGCCTTCTACTTCAACTAATGCACGTTTTGCGTCCATCATTCCTACACCAGTCATATCGCGTAATTCTTTTACTAATTTAGCTGTTACTTCTGCCATTTTTTGTTTCCTCCTAAATGTTTTTAAACAAGATTGCTTGTCTTTAAAAAAAGCTGTTTCAAAGGAGAGTGAGGCTTGGCGCCTAGCCTTTGAAACAGCTCCATCATTTATTATTCAGCTGATGCGTTGTCGCCTTCGACAACATCAACGATTTCTTCGATTGAAGTTGCGTTTTCTGTTGATTCAGCAGCAAAATCTTCTTCTGCTACTTGGTCTTCGCCTTGGTTACCTTCGATGAAAGCATCTGCCATTTTCGCAGTGATCAATTTAACGGCACGAATAGCGTCATCGTTTGATGGGATAACAACATCGATTTCGTCTGGATCACAGTTTGTATCGACCATCGCTACGATCGGGATATTCAATTTGCGTGCTTCTTGGATCGCGATACGTTCTTTACGTGGGTCAACAACGTACATTACATCTGGAATTCTTGGCATATCAGCGATACCGCCTAAGAATTTTTCAAGACGTTCGCGCTCTTTGTTCAAGCCAACGACTTCTTTTTTAGGAAGAACAGCAAATGTGCCATCTTCTTCCATTTTGTTGATTTGTTTCAAACGAGCAACACGTTTTTGGATTGTTTCCCAGTTTGTCAAAGTTCCACCTAACCAACGATGGTTAACATAGTATTGACCTGAACGGATTGCTTCTTCTTTGATTGCTTCTTGTGCTTGTTTTTTAGTACCTACGAACAATGCAACGCCGCCTTCTTCAGCAACATTTTTCATGTAGTCGTAAGCTGCGTCTACTAATTTCACTGTTTTTTGCAAATCAATGATGTAGATGCCGTTTCTTTCTGTGAAGATATATTTCTTCATTTTTGGGTTCCAGCGACGAGTTTGGTGACCAAAGTGTACGCCGGCTTCTAGTAATTGTTTCATTGAGATTACTGCCATGTTGTGTTTCCTCCAATTTGGTTTTTTGTTTTCCTCTCTTGCTCTTTTACTCCTTGAAGAACTGAATCGATCAGCACCGCTTCGCAGATGGAACAAGATGTGGGATTGACGTGAAAAACTCACGCCTTAAACAGTATACAGTAGCTAAAAAAGAAATGCAACTGATTCAAATGAAAAACTACGATTCGTGGTTCGGCTTTTTTTTAACGTTCTAATTCTTTTCTTATTATATCTAGGTTTTTTCGGTGTTATCTGCTATGATAAGGCTGACTTAATCAATCATGCTTAAAGGAGTTTACCTATGCGAAAAGCTGATCGCCATTTACTTATTAGACAAATCATTACTGAACATACTGTACGCACGCAAGAAGAATTATTGCAGCAATTGGAAGTCCAAGGAGTCTCCGCCACGCAAGCGACCATTTCTCGCGATATTCGTGATTTGAAAATCGTGAAAGTACCTGATGAGTCAGGTCAGACAAAGTTTGTCATTTTTCAAGGAATGCAAGCTTCTGAGGATGAAAAAGAAGAAGAGCAGCGCTTGATACAGATGATCGAAGACGTTGTCACTAAAGTAGATCGTGTGCAATTCATGACCTTGATCCATACCGTTGCGGACAATGCGCCTTTGCTTTCGGCAGCGATCGATGAAGTGACCATGCCAGAAAAAGTATGCTCGTTGGCGGGCTTTGATACAGTAGCGGTGATTTCCCGCAGCGACGAAGACGCCGAAACATTTTATCAATTTATCAGAAACCACGCGGTCTTATAAAACACTGAACAAATGTGACCTATCTGTATTTTTACTACAAAAAAAGCTGTGTCCTTGTCGAAACAAGGATACAGCTTTTTTTGTTACATTTTGTCGGGTGCATGTAAACCAAGCAACCGTAAATCTTCTTTTAATAAGGTCGTTACTGCATAAACTAGAGCCAGACGTGCGTCTTTTTCCGCATCTTCAGCCAAGATTTTCACATTGGCGTAATACTTATTAAAGGCCTGTGCCAATTTGATGGCATGTTTGGCAATGACGGATGGTTCATATTTTTCCGCCGCTTGCATGACCGTTTCTGGGTAGCGTTGGATCAATTTGATAACTTCCCAGCTCTCAGCGTCTGCCAACGCCAGACTGCTGACAGCAGCGGGATCAAAGTTGGCTTTTTCAAGAATGCTCATGGCACGGGCATGAGAGTATTGCACGTAAGGACCGGTCTCTCCTTCAAAACGGACAACTTCTTCTAGCGTAAAGTCGAAATTATTCAAACGGTCATTTTTCAAATCGTGGAAAACGACTGCCCCGACACCAACTTGTTTTGCTACTTCTTCTTTGTTTTCAAGGGTTGGGTTCTTTTCAGTGATTTGTTCTTTTGCTGAATCGATCGCTTCATTCAATACTTCTTCTAAAAGAACGATCTTGCCTTTTCTTGTAGACAGTTTTTTCCCATCTTTGGTGATCAACCCAAATGGTACGTGGGTCATATCATCTGCCCACTCAAAGCCCATTTCCTTCAAAACAGCTTTTAATTGTTTGAAGTGATAACTTTGTTCATTCCCTACCACGTACAATGATTTTGCAAAGTTGTAGGTCCGTTTGCGGTACAGTGCGGCAGCCATGTCCCGTGTGATGTAAAGGGTCGCACCATCGGATTTGCGGATCAAGGCTGGATTTAAGTCATAGGCAGCCAAATCAACGATTTCTGCCCCTTGGTCTTCTTTCAGCAAGTGTTTTTCTTCTAATAATTCCACGACTTCTGTCATCTTATCATTATAGAAAGCTTCGCCATTCAATGAATCAAAGGAAACTTCCAAAATATCGTAGATTTTATTGAATTCTTTTAATGATTCATCACGGAACCATTGCCACAAATCCATTGCTTCTTGGTCACCATCTTCTAGTTTCTTGAACCAAGCTCTCGCATCATCTTCTAATTGCTTATCTGTCTCGGCTGCTTCATGAAAATCAACATACAAACGTAATAGTTCGTTGATTGGTTCCGCTTTGACCGCTTCTTCTGACCCCCACTTTTTATAGGCAACAATCAATTTCCCAAATTGTGTGCCCCAGTCGCCTAAATGGTTGATGCGAATTGGCTGATAACCGATTTTTTCTAAAATAAAGCCGATCGAGTTACCAATCACAGTGGAACGCAAATGCCCCATTGAGATGGGTTTGGCAATATTTGGTGAAGACATATCGATCGGTACTGCTTGCTGATTGCCGATGGTTTGATCGCCAAAATGATTTTTTTCTTTGAGAACCAGCTCTAAGACGTGGGCAGAGATTGCTTTTTTATCCATAAAGAAGTTTAAATATGGACCGACCACTTCAATTTTTTCAAAAGACGCTTGATCGATTTTTTCTGCTAAGTCTGCGGCAATTTGCTGCGGCGCTTTCCGATAGACTTTTGCTAGCGAGAAGGCTGGGAATGCCACATCCCCATGGTCGGCTGACTTTGGATTTTCCAGTAATTGCTGAACTTGTTCGATCGATAGATCTTCTTTTACTACTTGATGGATCGCTTGTGCGACGATTTCTTTGTTATTCATAGTATCCCTCCTATAATGACTGAGCCCATGTTTTGATGAAAAGTTGTTTGAAGCAAGCAAACAGCTGTATGTTTTTTATGCAAGAAATGATTGATAAAAACAAAAAAAGCCTCTAGCGCATAACATGCACTAGAGACGAGATTTCCCGCGGTACCACTCTGATTGTCCTTTTCGGACCCACTTTTTTCTGATAACGGCAGAATTCCGTTTGCTTGGCAAATTCTCACAAGTGCGTTTCACAATCTGATCAATTCGGCTTCCACCACCCCGAACTCGCTAACTGATACTCGAATCGCTACTTCTCTTGTTTCATCAAATCAAGGCTATTTACTTCCCAGAAAGTATAGCAAAGAAATGTTTGTTTGGCTAGCGAGATTTTGGCATTTTCAAAAAAAATTATTTTATACTTTAGGAATAAATAGATCTCCGGCAGTCACTGCCATGATTGCTTTGATTGAGTGCAAACGATTTTCGGCTTGATCAAATTGACGGGCATACTTACTGCGAAAGACCTCATCAGTGACTTCCATCTCAGAAATTCCATACGCCTGCGCTGCTTTTTTGCCATACGTGGTCTGATCATCATGAAAAGCCGGCAAACAGTGCATAAAAATCACTTGATCATTTTGGGTTTTTTTCATCAACGATTGGTTTACTTGATACGGCAGCAGCTGTTCGATCCGTTCTTGGAATTTTTCTTCTTCACCCATTGATACCCAAACATCGGTATACACGACATCGGCGCCTAGAACACCTTGATCCACATCATCAGTCACCAAAATCTTTGCCCCAGATTCCTTGGCATAGGCTTGTGCCTGTGCGATGATGGTTGCTTCTGGCTGCAAGGCCTTTGGGGTGACGACATGAATATTGACCCCTAAAATCGCACTAGTCACTAACAAAGAATTGGCGACATTGTTGCGCCCATCCCCACAGTATGCGATGGTCAAGCCAGTCAGCTCACCAAAGTTTTCTTGAATAGTCAAAAAATCAGCGATCATTTGTGTTGGATGCCATTCATCCGTTAAGCCATTCCAAACAGGTACGCCTGAATAGTTGGCCAGATCTTCGACAACTTGCTGACTAAAGCCGCGAAACTCTATCCCGTCAAACATGCGGCCGAATACTTTGGCGGTATCTTCAACGGATTCTTTAGTCCCCAACTGAATATCATTGGCCCCTAAAAATTCCGGATGCGCCCCCAGATCTACCGCTGCAACCGTAAAGGCTGCTCGCGTCCGTGTCGAATTCTTTTCAAACAAAAGTGCAATGTTTTTGCCATCTAAATAACGATGTGGTTGATTGTTGGCCTTCATCCCTTTCAAGTGCTGGGAAAAATCAATCAAATATTGTAGTTCTTCTTTAGTAAAATCCTTTTCTGCTAAAAAACTGCGTCCTTTAAAAACCGATGTCATTGCATACCCGCCCCTCCATTAATTAATAAATATACACAATGATATCAAATGATGAAATAAAATACAACGAAATCTTCTGTTTGCTCATAAATGAAACAAAAAAACACCTAAGAACGGATCTTAGGTGCTATCATCTTAAGAAATCGGATGGGCAAAGCTGACACTTGGATCAGCATTCAATGAAAGGTCTGCTAAGCGCTGCTTTTTCAACGCAACATGGGCATAGGCACCAATCATGGCCGCATTATCTCCGCAAAGACGCAATGGTGGAATCAACAATTCCACTTCCGGCAATTCCTGCATCGCTTCTTGTAAAGCGTCACGCAACCCTTGATTCGCGGCGACCCCGCCAGCGACGATCAGCTGGTTTACTGGATAGGCTTGGCATGCCCGCAACGTTTTATGAACCAATACTTCGACAACGCTGGCTTGGAAACTAGCTGCTAGATTTTCTACTGACAAAGCTTCCTCTCTTTGCTGTGCATTATGCACAAAATTGATAAAGGAACTCTTCAAGCCGCTGAAACTAAAATCAAAATTATCTTCTTGTATCATTGCTCGAGGAAAGTGATACGTATCACTGCCTAGATGCGCAAGGCGATCAATTTCTTTTCCACTAGGATAAGGCAAACCCAGAACACGACCGACTTTGTCATAGGCTTCTCCAGCGGCATCATCTCTCGTTTCACCGATGATCTCAAAAGAGCCATCTTCTGCCATATACACCAATTCGGTGTGGCCACCGCTGACCAATAATGCCATTAAAGGAAAAACCAATGGCTTCACTAGACGAGCTGCATAAATATGTCCTGCCATGTGATTGACCGGAATCAGTGGTAAGCTGTGGGCCCAGGCAAAGGCTTTCGCTGCAGAAAGTCCAATCAATAATGCCCCAACCAACCCTGGACCATAGGTGACAGCAACAGCTGATAATTCTTCAGGCTGTGTGTCAGCCTGTGTCAATGCTTCCTCGATGCATAAAGTAATCTGTTCAACATGGTGACGACTAGCGACTTCTGGTACGACACCGCCGAAGCGCTGGTGGCTCTTGATCTGCGAAGC
The DNA here is from genome assembly GCF_006491895.1 of Enterococcus sp. OL5. NCBI lineage: Bacteria > Bacillati > Bacillota > Bacilli > Lactobacillales > Enterococcaceae > Enterococcus > Enterococcus sp. OL5. Next base: position 78,967 of record NZ_VHIL01000004.1, on the reverse strand, counting down.
AACAATGTTACTTAAAATGGTGTCACCGTTTTTAATCACTGCCACACTTGTTTCATCACAACTGCTTTCAATGGCTAAAATCAACTCATTCATTTGATTTTTGTCCGCCTACTTTCTTTTCCATAATCAACGCATCCTCTTCAGGATGACTGTAATATTTTTTTCTACGACCGATGACTGTATAGCCCATACGTAAATAAAGAGCTTGTGCTTGCAAATTCGACACGCGCACTTCAAGATAGATTCGCCGACCATCAGTTTGTTCCACGATCGTTTCCATTCGTTTCAACAATTCTTTCGCCAAACCTTGCCCTTGATATGCTGGTAAAACCGCTACATTAAACAGCTCTGCTTCATCCAGCACTTGCTGAAAACAGAGAAACCCAATCAGCTCTTGATTAGTTTTTCCATAACGGAACAAATAGCGACTGTTGCTGTTTTGCAAATCTTGTTGAAATTGCTGTAGATTCCAAGGCGAGCCAAAGGGATAGCTCTGATCTGCCAATGACCAAAGCATTTGCGGTGTCGGGATCGTTTGATCTGCTTGTTCGTTAGTCATTTAAAAATTTCACCATATCCAATGCGTCTTCATTGCCTTCGGTGTAGTACGCCGTTTTGATCGCCTGTGAAACAAACCCGAGGGTCCGATACAAACGTTGCGCATCACGATTGCCCAGGCGAACTTCTAATGTCAAACGGTCGCATTTGTTTTTCCTTGCATAACGTTCGATTTCTCCTAGCAAGAAAGAACCGATCCCTTTTCCTTGATAATCAGGAATGATCGCGATATTGGTGATATGGGCATCAGCGCCTAAAATCCGCACCCCGATAAACCCAATCATCCGCTCATTATGCAAGATGCCCAAATAAAGATGTTTGACCCGTGAATAAAGCTCTGACAAAAAGGCGCTTTTGGTCCAAGGCAGTTCCCCAGCATACACGAGACGCTCCACCTGCAACAGCTCTTTAATGTCATCACCGACTAATTCACGAACAACATATGTTTCCCCTCGTATCTCTTTTTTACGCTCTGGGTATTGAATCTGACGGAAAAGAGCCAGCTTTCCCGTCATCGTTTTAAATTTTTTCAACATAGGCATCCACTCCCGGTTCATGCGAGGCTAACCATTTTTCTTCGGCTTCAACTAATTTTAAATAGTCTGGTACAAAATCATGGATCGAAGCTACCGGCGCTTCTTCTTTCGCAATAGCAGCTAAAACCACGCCATTCGGGTAATTCCATAACGACACTTGATTGATATGGGCTGTCGGCAGCTCCGCCTCGATCATGTCTTTAAATTTGATGGTATCGGCGCCGACAAATAGCACTTCTTGACTATCGACTGCTTTTAGCTGGGTCAATAACTCAGACAGTGAGATATGCTGGTCTTTGATCCTTGTTTCTAAGGTCCCATTATGCCATTGGTAGGCACCTGCGTAGACATTTTGACGGCGAGCGTCAAACAACGGAACGATCACTTGAGATACGCCCACGCAATTGGCAGCGACTGTTTTCAAACTAGAAACACCAATCAGCGGGATGTTCAATGTTTGTGCCAGCGTTTTTGCTGTTGTGACGCCGATTCGCAAACCTGTATACGAACCAGGACCTTTCGCAACAACGATTTGCTCCAGCTCTTTAGGTGCCATCCCCACCGCTTGCATCAATCCATCAATGGCAGGCATCAATGCTGTGCTGTGGTTTTTGATCGCCATCGTCTGGCTTTGTCCCAACACTTCTTGACCATCGACCACCGCAACCGCCAGTGTCTGGTTTGAGGTATCAATCGCTAATGTTTTCATCTATCTTCTCCCCATTCAAAAAACTCTCTCATATTCTACCATATTCTAATCAAATGCCCAACCAAGTCTCCAAAAAGATGCCTGCGTTTAGAAAAAAAGCAATAGGACAACAATACCCGAACCTTTGAAAAAAGCAAGCGCGGCTGCAGCTGCAAACCGACGAGGCTGTTTAAAGGTTCGGGTAAGGCGATATGCATTTTTTTGTTATTCCATTAAAACTCAGTTGCGTGTGTAACGACATCCTTCGTTGATTCAACTGGTTGCTAGGAAGATTGGCGCGTAATCAGTTCCGTTGCGATCGTAACTTTGCGAGGAACGGGTGCTGCATTCGTAATTATATCCAGCAAGGTCGTTACTGCCAACTCTCCCAGCCATTCCGTATGAACTTTGATAGTTGACAGAGTCGGAAAGACGTACTTTGCAACACTGACATCATTGAAGCCAATAATTGCAATCTCATCAGGAATCTTGATGTTTTTTTCTTGCAAAGCACGCATAGCGCCAATCGCTAAGGCATCACTGGAAGCAAATAGAGCACTTGGCAACTCTTTGTTTTGCTGCAAATACTCTTTCATCGCCTCATAACCGCCCTCTACTGTAAAGGGTGCGCTGAGATGATATTGCGGGTGGTGCAACTTCAACCGGCGGAGCCGTTCCTCAAAAATCCGGCGCCGAGGGTCTTCGATTTCTTGGTGATGATCCTTGGTAAACTCAACGCCTGATAACAAACCGATCCTTTGGTGGCCTTTTGCAATAAAGTCATCGATCACTAAATCCACCGCTTGTTGAAAGTCCACCACCAGAGAATTGACGCCCTGGGACAATGCGTCAAAATCGACCATCAACAAATTGGATTGGCTTTTTTTCAATTGTCGAATCTGGTGATCATCGAATTTTCCTAGTGCAATCGTTCCATCGACGGCGGTATCAGTCAATCCTTCATAAGGTTCTTTCAGCAACCGAATCCCTAATTCTTCGGTTTTATTTTCAATCCCGATACGGATCGCTAAGTAGTAAAGATCCGCTAATTCTTCCTCGGTATCAAACCATTGGATCAAGCGCATACTACTGGTTTCCGGCTGACTCTTCTTTTTATGTTTTGTGTAATTGAGTGCTTCTGCGGCTTTAAAAATTTTCTCTTTGGTTTCAGAGCTGACCGATAATTCTGAATCGTAATTCAGCACCCGTGATACAGTGGCTGGCGAGACGCCAGCCTGTTGTGCAATATCTTTGATCGTTGCCATCTTCCAGCCTCCTTTTTTTGCGGGGAACTTTTTTATAAAGTAGCTATAAAGCGAGCAAAGGCCGCTTGTCCTGTCTGGTCTCGTTTGAAGACGCCTGCATGCGTCAATACTTGTGTAAAGACTTCCCCTAATGCATGACGTAAAATCTGCGACACGTTTTCGGCATTGCATTCTGGGTACTGGGCTTTGATCGCATCTGCCCAAGGAATATGGTATGCCGCGATCTGATTGGGCTGATCCAATAGATAAGCAGTCACTTCTTCTAGTTCCGGAGCTAAACGCGGTGGGAGAACTGCCAAGCCCATGACTTCAATCAATCCGATATTTTCTTTTTTGATATGCTGCACTTCTTGATGCGGATGAAAAATGCCGTCAGGATGTTCTTCGGAAACATTATTATCCCGCAAGACTAAGTCCATTTCAAACAGCTCTCCTTGCTTGCGTGCGATCGGTGTCACCGTATGATGAGGCGTTCCATCTTCTGAAAAGGCATTGATCGAAACACTTGGATCTGAGTACTGTTGCCATTGTGCTAACACATATTGGCAAGCGGCGGCTAATTTTTGTTTGTTTTTCGCTTGTAGTCGTATCACCGACATTGGCCACTTCACGATCCCCGCAGCGACATCAGGAAAACCAGTCAAAGAAAAGCGTTGCTCGATCGGCGCTTTTGCCATGGCAAACGTGTGCCGTCCTCCTTGATAATGGTCATGAGACAAGATCGAACCACCAACGATCGGCAGATCGGCATTGGACCCGACAAAATAATGCGGCATCACTTCAATGATCTGCAACAAGCGAGCAAAGGTTTGCAAATTGATTTTCATAGGACGATGATCTAAAGAGAGAAAAATCGAATGCTCATTGTAATAGGCGTATGGAGAATATTGAAAGCCCCATGCTTCATTATCCAAATTCATGCGAATGATCCGATGGTTGGTCCGTGCTGGATAATTGACTCGTCCTTGGTAGCCTTCATTTTCCAAACACAACATACATTTCGGATAATCTACAGAAGCAGCGGCACCTTCTTGGGCAATTTGCTTGGGATCTTTTTCAGGTTTTGACAAATTGATCGTGATCTCGATCTCCCCATACTCCGTATCAACAGGAAAGACGATATTTTTAGCGATGGCCCGGGTCTTGATGTAATCATTTTGACGGCACAGCTCAAAGAAATAATCCGTCGCTTCTTTAGGATCATTGGCATAATGCTGCGCAAAAAAAGCATTGACTACTGAAGGTGGTGGCGTCAAAAAGTCCATCAACTGGGCTTCAAAGATTTCTCTTTCTGCTTGAGAATCACCAATTTGCTGATTGCTCAAAGCGCATGCCACTAGTTCGTCCATCAATTCAATCGAGGAACGAGCAACAGAACGAATTTCGCTGGGCTTAAAAACAGCTTCCCCGATCATGGCTAGTACTCGGTTTTGCAAATAAATACGATCCATTTCCATCCAGCCGCCAGCCTTGATTGCTAAAGTGACGAAATCGCTGATTGTTTGGCTGATCGTCATTGGTTATTCCTCCTGCCCTTGATACCCATTTGGATGGCTGACATGCCAATTCCAAGCAGTTTCGATGATTGCTTCGACGTCGGTATAGACTGGTTTCCAGCCTAAAACCTTTCGTGCTTTTTCACTCGATGCCACTAAGGTACTTGGATCACCGGCACGGCGCGGCGCCACTCTGGCTGGGATCTCTTTTTTCGTTACATTGCGGGCAGCTTCCACCATTTCTTTCACAGAGTACCCATGATTGCTGCCTAGATTGAAGACATTGCTCTCATTGCCTTTTTGTAAATACTCTAATGCCAACAGGTGAGCAGCGATCAGATCTTCGACATGAACATAATCGCGGACACAAGTACCATCTGGAGTATCGTAATCCTCCCCAAAAATCGCTACCTCTTTACGTTGTCCTAAAGCAGCTTGCAAGATGATCGGTACTAAGTGTGTTTCTGGATCATGGTCTTCACCGATCGAAGCATCCGACTTCGCGCCAGCCACATTGAAATAACGCAATGCGACATACTTCATTCCATAGGCTTCATCGCACCAACGCATCATTTTTTCCATGATCAACTTGCTTTCGCCATATGGATTTTTAGGATTTGTTGGGGTTTCTTCCGTGATTGGACTATGGTCAGGTTCCCCATAAGTTGCTGCTGTAGAGGAAAAGACGATATGTTTCACTTGATGTTCCTTCATCACTTCTAAGAGGACCTGCATCCCATACACATTATTGTTGAAATACTTCAATGGTTTTTCTACGGATTCTCCCACCAAAGAGCTGGCAGCAAAGTGAATCACGCCATCGATCGTTTCTTTTTCAAATACCGATTGTAAAAATGCTTTGTCGCGAATATCTCCTTCATAAAAGGTTGCTGCTGGATGGATCGCTTGGCGATGTCCTGTCAGCAAATTGTCAACGACAACGACTTGTTTTCCTTGTCCGATCAATTGATCGACTGCATGAGAACCGATATAGCCGGCTCCTCCTAATACTAAAATCGCCATATTTTCAGCCTTCTTTCTTCATTCCTTCATCGTTTCTTATTCTACAGTTTTCGTGCACCATCATCAATACTTGCTTGATAAATGTCGGTTGCGTAGCCGATTTCTGCTAAATAGGTTGCTTTGACGGACGCTTCAAAATCAGCCCATTCACTTGCTTTGACCAATGCGATCCCGCAGCCGCCAAAGCCCGCACCAGTCATCCGCGCACCTAAAACAGCAGGATGCGCTTGAGCAGCTGCGACTAATGTATCTAGTTCACGCCCTGTCACTTCATAATCATCCCGCAATGAAGCATGGGAGGCATTTAACAATTGGCCGAATTCTTCAAGATCACCAGCAGTCAAAGCGGCTTTTGCTTTTAATGTCCGTTGGTTTTCCGTCACTGCATGTTTCGCCCGTTTGATCAAGAGTGGATCATCGATCAATGCTGTATTTGCAAAAAAGGTTGCTTCGTCTAATGCGCCCAATGAATCAATGGCTAATGATTTTTGCAAACGAGCTAATGCTTCTTCACATTCTGCACGTCGTTCATTGTATTTAGAATCAGCCAATTCGCGGCGCTTATTGGTATTCATGATCGCTACGACATAATCGCCAAATGCCGCTGGTACGACTTCATAATTTAAAGTGTTCGTATCTAAAAGCAATGCATGGTCTTTTTGACCCATTCCGATCGCAAATTGATCCATGATCCCTGAGTTAACGCCAATAAACTCATTTTCGACTTTTTTGCCGATTTTAACTAAGTCCAAGGTCGTCAGGGTTAAATCAAAGAGATCTTTTAGACAAACCCCCGTCAGCAATTCAATCGATGCAGAGGAAGAAAGACCTGCGCCATTGGGAATGTTGCCATAAAAAGCGATGTCAAAGCCACGATCGATCCCTTGCCCCGCTTCTTTTAGGAAACGAACGACCCCTTTTGGATAGTTTGTCCAATCATCTTCTTTTCGGTAATCCAGCTCATCTAACGAAAAGGAAATTACGCCTTTTTCTGGAAAGTTTTCTGAATAGAGTTGGATCAACTGGTCTTCACGTTCTCGTGCTACTGCATACGTCCCTAATGTGATTGCCGCCGGGAAAACATAACCGCCATTGTAATCTGTGTGTTCACCGATCAAGTTGATTCTCCCTGGCGCAAAATACATGCCTGTGCCTGCTGTTCCAAATTTATCAATAAAGATCTGTTGCAATTGCTCCATTTTTCTCACTCCTACTTTCTTTTTAGTAAACTTATTGTAAAATATTTACTAAATCATTTCAAGCGTTTTCAATCCCAAAAGTGATTTTTTTTGATATTTTTTCCGTTTTCATTCATAATGAACCTATAACTAAAGGCGAGGTGTTTAATGATGAAACGATTTCTTTCAGGATTTTTAGTAGGAACAGTCGCAACGGTTGCTGCAGCTGCAAGTGTTGTTATGACGGTCAAGAAACAAGTGATTGATCCAATTGATGAACAACAAGCGGATCATGATGAAAAACGGAAACGTGCGATGCGTAAAAGCGTTGCCCGTTAATCATTTGCTACAAAAGAGCCGTCAGCCTTCAATAGGCTGGCGGCTCTTTTAGGTATCATTCTTCCTTCTCCAGTAAGTCCTGCAAAATCACGGCTTGATTTTGTTCTTCATTTTTCGCTCCGTATAGTAAGGTCACGGTCTCTTGTTCAGCAACCAACGTTTTTAACTGTGCCAAGGCATCTTTGGCTGGCGTTTTCTCTAATTCTTGTAGATAGCGGTCTTTAAACGCATCAAAACGTTCAGGATCATGCCCAAACCATTTGCGCAATTCAGTACTTGGTGCGACTGCTTTAAGCCATAGATCGATCTGTGCTGTCTCCTTTTTCATTCCTCTGGGCCAGATGCGATCCACCAATACCCGATAGCCATCTGTCGTTTCCGCCGCTTCATAAATTCTTTTTCGCTTGATCAATGCACACTCTCCTTACTGATAGACCTAAGTTCTATAAATAAAGGCAAAAGCCCACAATGTAACTTGAACAATGACTTACTTGAAACACTCCGTTTGGTGTTTCGTCGCTCATTCAAATTTGCTTGTGTTCTTTTGCCTTGAGTTCTCTGTTTTATAAACTATTTTTCTTTTTCGTCTTGCCGCTCCAGCCTTCATACCCTTCTTTTAGGATATAGACGTTGGTAAAGCCTTCTTTGCGTAATTTATTTGCTGCCCGAATGCTCAACGATTTACGCGTGTCATATAAGTAGATCGGTTGATCTTTACGAAATGCGCTGAAGGAATTCGTCAAAACAGTAAAGGGAATATTACGCGCCCCTAAAATATGTCCACTGTCAAACTCATTTTTTTCCCGAACATCGATCACTTGGGCTTTCTTCATTCCTGCTTTGAATTCATCTTCTGAGATGATCGTTGCTGAACGGCGTCCCATGATTTGAAAATACGCCCAGTTCAAAGCGATTGCTAAGATAATTAATGCCAAAACCAAGTTTAGCCACATAATTGGTGTCATTTCTTCTATTCCTCTCTGTTGTAACAATCATTCTTTTTTTGATGTATGCTGCTTGAATGTATCATTGCCTAGCAGCTTGTCATCTATGCTTTTGCTGCAAATTGCAAAGCTAATGATGCTGCCCCGATCACACCGGCGTCATTCCCAAGTTCTGCCAATTTGATTTCGGTACTTTCCGTTACCTGTGGGAAGGTAAACTGAGCAAAGTAGGCAGCAACCCGTTCACGTAAAAATTCACCGGCTGCTGATACGCCTCCACCTAAAACGATACTTGATGGATTTAATGTGTTTCCTAGGTTTCCGCATGCCAACCCAAGGTAGAAGCACACTTTATCAACGACCATCAAGCCAAATGGATCGTTTGCTTGAGCCGCTTCAAAAATATCTTTACTTGAAACATCTTCCCCATTGTCCAGCTGTTGTTTCAATGCCGAGTCGCCAGCATATTCTTCTGCTAGCTGTCGAGCAACTCGCACAACACCCGTCGCACTAGAAACCGTTTCTAAACAACCACGTTTGCCGCAAGTACATTCAAACCCTTCAGGATCAACAGTGATATGACCGATTTCTCCAGCACAACCAGCAACCCCATGAAGCAATTGCCCTTCCATGATGATACCGCCGCCAACACCTGTACCTAGTGTGATAAAGATGACATCAGGATTGTTATCCCCTGCCCCTTTCCAACGCTCACCTAAAGCTGCTACATTGGCATCGTTATCGATGGCAAATGGGATTTTTGTGCCTTTTTCAATCAGTTCTTTGACTGGCTGAAGTGTTTTCCAGTTCAGATTGTAGGCACCGATGACGGTTCCTTTGTCACGATCGACACTTCCTGGTGTCCCCATACCAATACCGATAAATGCTTCTGGCTGTAAACCATATAATTCTAGGCGATGATTGATCGATGCCACGATTTCTGGCACGATATGTGAGCCTTCATCAAGAATATTGGTGTCAATACTCCATTTTTGCTGAATCTCGCCTTCGCTCGTTAAAATAGCGAATTTCACAGTTGTTCCGCCTAAATCAATTCCGATGATTTTTTTGTCCATCACTTGTTTTCCTCCCGGCTTTCTTCAATTCGATGCTCCCGCGTAAGAATTCGCCGGGCAGTCAGATATACATCCCGATCTATCAAGCGACTGTCATAAAAGTTCTTCAGCTCGATTTGCATCAGTTCTATATCGTAGATCCGCTTGCCGACATATACGTAAACACCAAATTGTTTCAGTAATTGTTGTACGTCATATAACGTTTCCATTTAACCACTTCCTGCTTATTATACAAGTAATTAATATTTTTTAAAACCATATATCACAAAAATAGCCAATAAGAAAACAAAGAGTACGCCAGAAAGGATTCTGGTGTGGATCGAATATTTTCCGTAGTTCTTTGGCAATGCCAAAAGATTCCCTAACAATAACCCACCGAGGATCCCCCCAATGTGTCCCCACATATCGATCGTTTGATCAAACACCCCAAAAACTAGGTTCAATCCAACGAATAAGGCAAATTGCCGTACCATTGCTTGGATGCGATAATCATTTCTAAAATGCCAACCTAAGATCAAAAATGCCCCAAAAAGTCCAAATAAAGAAGTACTAGCGCCTGCTGATTGAACCCCTATTTGGTTGAATGCGAAACTCATGGTATTGCCCATGATGCCGCTTAGTAAATACAAGGCAAAAAAGCGGCTATGACCATAGATGGCTTCTACTTGCTGCCCCATATAATAGAGAATCACAGAGTTGATCGCAAAATGTGCCAACCCGAAATGTAGAAAAATTGGGGTAACGAAACGCCAATATTCATTTAAATAGACGACAAACGGACCAAACATCACCCCGCCTGATTGAATAGAGGGACTAAAATAACCTAAGATAAACACAATTGTTTGGATAGCTAAAAACAGATACGTGAAGACCGGCTGATTCAGCCATCTTTTCATTTGAGAATTCATTGACGTGCTCCTTTACGTGCGAATAAGCGAATCCGTATAGATTTTATCGATTGGGATGTCGAATACATCTGGTGTCCATTGATCGTTGAATTGTTCTCCGAAAACCAAAGAAACGGTCTTGCCATCAAAAGCTGATAAGAAACGATCAAAATAGCCACCGCCAAAGCCGATGCGATAGCCTGTTTTCGAAAAAGCCAAACCGGGAACAATCAGCAAATCCAAGTGATGGGCTTCTTGCTCACTGATCGGCTCTTCAACCCCAAATGCCGACGTTTCATAACGCGTTGCCGGCTCCACATGATAAAACTGCAATTTTTTTTGTTGTGCTTTCGGCACTGCGATTCGTTTGTTTTGTTCAAATCCTTTAGCAAAAATAGCCGCTGTATCAAATTCAAATGGCAACGAACGGATCACACCTACTGACTCAGCCGTTTGCCAAATCTGAGAAGAAAACAGCAACTGCAAAATCACCGTTTCTTTCTGCTGCTTTTGCTTGATCGGCATTTTTTTTAATGTTTGGATCATGTGCTCTCTAATGACTGGTTTTTCCATTGGATCACTCCTCTCAGAAATAGTACCAAAAACTGTGTCCAAATAGCAAACTAGAATCGCAGATTTCTTGGCATGATCATGACTTTTTGCTTATCGCCCCTTGCGTCGGATCAGTAAGTAGACGAAGTACGGTGCCCCTACGATAGAAATGATGATACCAGCTGGGATCTCACCGCTTGTCAATAGTAAACGGCCGATCGTATCACTGACTAAGACTAGCAGACTGCCGATCATTCCGGCTAAGAAAAAGGCACTGCGAGATTCTCTGCCGATGAGCCCCTTGGCGATATGAGGCGCTAATAAGCCAACAAAGGCTAAATTACCGGTATAGCCAACCGTACTGGCAGCCAAACCAACCGCGATCACTAAAAACCACGTCCGCAAACGGGTCAAAGAAACCCCTAAGCTAATTGCCTGCTCCTCGCCAAAGCCAAGTAAATTAAGCCTTGGTACGGTCCAGAACGCTGCGGCAGACAATACGATGACCCAAGGAAGCAGACTGGTGATTTGCTGCCAAGAAGTTCCCCAAATCGAACCTGAAAGCCATGCTGCTACAAAGCGATAGCGATCTTTTGATAATTCCACCGTAAAAAGTAAGGTAGCCGCCGCCAACCCTGCATTGACAGCGATTCCCGCCAGCAGCACTCGCTCCATCGACAACAATTGGTGGTGCTTATAGGCAATCAAATAGACCAGTAATGCAGCTAATAAACCACCGACGATCCCAACAAAAGGCAAGAGCTGCGATCCTTGGGTATAAAACCCTAAGTAGATCATTACAAAGAGACCCGCGCCATTGTTGATTCCTACGATACTTGCATCAGCCAGCTCATTTCTCGTCACCCCTTGCAAGACAAACCCAGAAAAACCAAAGGCACGCCGGCGATCAATGCCAGACAAGCCCGTGGCAGTCGAAACTCAGTAAACGTCAGTACTTGACTTGAAGACGCCGTTCCTTGAAAGATTGCGCCTAATGTTTGAAAGGTTAGGATTGTTTTTCCTACCATGACACTTCCTAAAAAAGCGGCCATCACCAGTAGAAAAAAAACAAAGAGTGTTTTTTCATCAGTCTTCCCTCCGTATCTTGACCAATAGAAAAGGCACACCGATCAACGCCATCAGTATCCCAAATGGCGTCTCAAAAGGGGGATTGATCAAGCGACCTGCCAGATCAGCGGCCATCACTAGAGTCCCGCCTCCGATGATCGTCAAAGGCAAAATCAGTTGATAGTTTTTACCCACCATTCCTCGCACGACATGAGGAACCATTAAGCCGACAAAACTGACCGGTCCAACAAGCGAAACCGCCATTCCCGCCAAAACTACGACTAACAGTAAGGCAGATGCCCGAATCAGATGCGGGTACTTCCCTAATGAAATAACGGTGTCATCTCCTAGCGCTAACAGATTGAGGGCTTTTCCTAGACGTAGCACAAAAACGATGGCTATCAGATAGATGGGTCCCACAAAACGCAGCTGTTGCCAAGTCACATTCGCCGCACCACCGATAAACCAAAAGGCTAGCTCTTGGTTTAAATCAAATTGCAATGACAGAGTTTGACTAATGGCTGAGAAAAAAGAACTTAATGCCACACCAGCCAAAATCAGTCCCGTGGGCGACATGCCTAGTTTGGCGTATCTGGTCAGTAAAAAAAGCAGCCCAGTTGCCGCAAACGCACCAAAAAAGGAAAACAGCGCCGCTTGACTCGGTTGCACACTAGGAAAGAGGATAAATGCGATCGCTAGTCCCAAGGCAGCCCCACTATTGACACCTAAAAGACCACCGTCTGCCAAGGGATTTCTCGTAATCCCCTGCATGATGGCTCCTGTAACAGCAAAACAGCTTCCTACTAGAAAAGCAGCCAAAACACGCGGCAACCGAATATTGCGCAAGACTTGATGCAGCTGATTCTCATAATCAAAAGCAAAGACAGCATCCCCAATCGTTTCAAAAGAAAGGTTGGCCGCTCCTTGAGTGATCGCTAAAAAGAAACAGATAATAAAGCAGCCGCTAAAAAGCAGCAGCAACCAAGGAAATTTTTTCATGCTTGGGCTCCTAACTCATAGGTCAAGACCAACGGCTTTGTACTATTAGGAAAGGTACTTAACACGGCATCGATTTCAAACAAACGTTGCAGCCATTCTTTGGTCAGCACTGTTTCCGGTGTACCGGAAACCAAAAGCTCTCCACCTTTTAATGCGTAAATATAATCAGAAAAACGTGACGCATGATTCAGGTCATGAATCGACATAATGATCGTTTTTCCGTAGGTTTTATTGATTTGCTGTAATAAGAGCAAAATTTCTAATTGATGCGCAGGATCTAAAAAAGTCGTTGGTTCATCTAAAATCACGATATCCGTATCTTGCGCCAGTGCCATGGCAATCCATACGCGCTGTTTTTGTCCCCCTGACAGCGTACTGATCGTTTCATCTGCCAGTGGCGTCAAACCCGTTGCCTGCAAGGACCAGTCAATCGCTGCAAGATCTTGTTCCGATAGACTATTCAGTCCTTTTTGATAGGGAAAACGACCGTAAGAAACGATTTCGCGAATCGTCAAGCCAATCGATGAGTCGCTAACTTGAGAAAGCAGCGCAATCTTTTTAGCCACTTCTTTGGTTTTAATGTTCTGTAGGTTTTGGGTATCTAATAGGACCTCACCAGACAAAGGCTGTAAAATTCGGGCGAGTGCCTTTAAAAATGTCGATTTTCCACTGCCATTCGGACCAATCAACCCGATGATTTTTCCTTCTGGTATCTCGATTGTTAGATTTTGCACAATTTTTTGTTTTTGATAGCCGACACTCAAGTCAACTGTTCGTAATTTCGCCATATTCGTCCCCAAAATAATTGATTGATAATGCTTATCAATTATGAATGTAATCCTGCTATTCGTCAATAGTTCTAAAAAAAGGAAATAAAAAAATATGATTGACAAACGAGGGATTCTTCGTGATAATAGCTATCAGCAAATGAGAACTATTCTCAATTAAAGCAATAAGTGCTCAACATGTAACAAAGGAGGAAGTGTTTTTATGAAACAATGGTCAAAAAGAAGTACTTGGCTTACCCTACTAGCTGCCTGCTCCCTTACCCTACTGGGTGCTTGCGGCACGAATAATGACTCAACGGATAGCAGTGGATCAGCCACTACTTCTTCAGAAATAGCAACAACCTTTACCGATGCGATGGGAAATGAAGTCACTGTTCCCGAAAACCCACAACGGGTGATCGGTAGTTATTTGGAAGATTATTTGGTTGCTTTAGGGGTAACACCGGTTGCTCAATGGACCGTCGGCAATGACAGTGATCAAGCATACTTGCAAGACAAACTAGCAGATGTGCCAAGAATCAATTATGATCTGCCCTATGAAGATGTCTTGAGCTTTGAACCAGACCTGCTACTGATGGACAGCAGTTCCATGGTGGAAGGTGACAAATATGAACAATACAGCAAGATCGCGCCAACTTATGTGGTCACAAATGGCGAAGACGTGACCTGGCGTGAACGCTTGACAGATATCGCAAAGGTCTTACACAAAGAAGAGCAAGCTGCCCAAGTAGAAGCCGATTATGATGATTTAGTCGCTGCTACCAAAGAAGCTTATGCTGATCAAATCAAAGGCAAGTCGATCGCTGTTTTATGGGTGGTCAATAATTCCGTCTTTATGGTTTCAGAAACAAAATCAAGTGGTCAGCTACTTTATCATGAACTCGGTTTTGAAGTTCCCACACTAGTTTCAGAAATCAGTGAAAGTGCCACTGCCGATTGGTCTGCAGTTTCTCTTGAAAAGCTGGCAGAATTGGATGCCGATTACTTGATTTTAGTGAATAGTGATAAAGGCGCTGATTTTTTCAGTGAACAAGTCTGGCAAAATCTCGATGCAGTCAAAAACAATCATTTATGGGAATTCGGCCCTGAATCAAGCTGGCTCTACAACGGTCCGATCGCCTATACCAAAATGATCGAAGATATCCAGAGCAAATTGGACTAATGGGTTTCAAGAAATTCGTCAAGTAAAACTACTTAACAAATTTCAGGAAAAAGCTAGCATTCCCTCACGAAACATGCTATTATATTTTAGTCTGAGAGATTTCTTAGAGGATTCTTGTATCGTTAGGGGGGAAAATCATGCGCGTAAACATCACATTAGAGTGCACTTCTTGTAAAGAACGCAACTACTTATCAAACAAAAACAAACGTAACAATCCTGATCGTTTGGAAAAGAAAAAATATTGCCCACGTGAAAGAAAAGTTACTTTACACCGCGAAACAAAATAATACTATTTAAGAAGTTCGCAAACGCTGATAACCAAGGCGTTTGCGAACTTCTTTTTTTCAGACATTTTGCAATGATAGCTGCTGCATTTTTATTTCCCTCTTTACACAACCACTCCCCTATTTTCACTTATTTGCTTTGAACTTTTGAACCAACTTTTTCTTTGAAGCGACGTATAAATAACTTTTAATGTATAATGAAAAAAAGAAACTAATGTTCAACAAAGGCGGCACATAGAACGTGAACCAGCTTTTTCTTCTAGCTGTCCTTTCAATATACTTTGAGTACCAGCCGCCCCTTTCATGCTATACTGCCTATAGGAGGTGAACCCATGCTTGGCAATTTTACGTATCTACCTAGTAACTATCGTCTGTTTTATGGTGCTTTTCTTTTTGCTCTTATTGGAAATATGCTTTTCATTTTCATCAAACACCCTGCTTGGACCTTTAGCCTACCGACGGTGATTGTCCTCTTCTTAATAAATGTCTTCTTTTGGACAAAATACAAGAAGAAACTTATTCCTTGCGCAACAGATGCACTGTTTTATGTTCTGCTCTTCCTCTTGGTATTTCACAATCACTAACATAATGCTTCTTTTGATACTAATTGTTTCTCTTTCCCCTATTTCGTCATAACAAAGGAGTGTTGATGCGATGGAGATTTCCCATATCACGTTGATCGTACAGAATTTAGCAAAGACGACAACGATGCTGGAAACATTGTTTGAAGCAGAGGAAATTTATGATAGCCGAGACCAGTCTCATTCTTACTTCCCAGAAAAATTCTTTTTGATCGATGGCTTATGGCTTGCTGTTATGGAGGATACCTCCCAGAAGCTGCCGAAAACGTATAACCATATTGCCTTTAAAATCGATCCAATTCAAATCGATTCCTTGATTACGCGCATCCAAGGACTAGGATTGAAGATTGAAAAAGATCGTTCTCGTATCAAAGGCGAAGGTGCTTCTATTTATTTTTACGACGATGACAACCATTTGTTTGAACTGCATACTGGTACGTTGGCTGAACGATTGCACCATTACCGTCTGACAGAAATTAAGTAATCTTCATTGCTCGCAACTGCATGGACTGTTATGTAAAGAATTCCCACATGAAAGGAAGAAAAAAATGAAACTAGATATGGTCGGTATTATCACAAAGAACATGGAACAGGCACTGGCTTTTTATCAAGTACTTGGCTTCACGCCATTAGGTCAGCACTCAGAAGATTATATGGAATTAGCAAATGATGGTGTTCGCATCTCCTTGAATAGTCGCAAAATGGTTGCCGGGATCTACGGACATCCACCAATGACTGTGGGTGATACGATTGAATTAGCCTTTTTATGTGATTCCCCTGAAGAAGTTGATGCCCTTCATGCAAAAGTCGTAGCTGCCGGGTATCAGTCTTTCAAAGAACCCTGGTCTGCCTTTTGGGGGCAACGCTATGCCATCGTCAAAGATATAGACGGCAATCTCTTAAGTTTGTTTGCAACGCTACCTGCCGAAAATTGATCCATAAAGCGACAGTCGATCCAATGGATCGGCTGTTTTTTTAATCATTCCGGCGGGTAAAAAGACAAAATCCCGTTTTAATGTCCAATCGAATTCTGACAATCTGAATTGAATGTATTTCTTATAAACCAACGTTTCTCCTCAATTAGAAACGAAAATAATATCTCTATAAAAAAACAAATTAACCCATCCGCTCCTGTTCGCTTGACAAAAAAGAACAAACGTTCGTATAATCTCGGTAAGGAGTGATAAAAATGGGTGGTTTTAATTATGCGCTCGAGCCAAAACGCGATATCTTATTTATCGATGTTAAAAGTTTTTATGCTTCTGTCGAATGCATCTCGCGCGGATTAGACCCTATCCAAGCGATGCTGGTCGTCATGTCTCATTCTGACAATACTGGAAATGGCTTAATCTTAGCGGCTTCCCCCAAGGCAAAATCGGCATTAGGAATCTCAAACGTGACTCGCAATGACAATCTGCCGACGCATCCCGATTTATACAAAGCATCGCCACGTATGAGTTTTTATATCAAAGAAAATACCAAAGTCAATAATGTCTTTCGCAAATATGTTGGACAAGACGACTTACTGATCTATTCAATTGACGAAACGATGATGGATCTGACCCGTACACTGGATCTTTTCATTCCCGATAAAACCATTTCTCGCGAAGAAAAACGATGGCTGATTGCCCAGCAAATTCAAAAAGACATTTACGAAACAACGAAATTGTATGTCACCATCGGTATTGGCGACAACCCTTTGTTAGCAAAATTGGCTTTGGATAACGAATCCAAACACAACCGTTCCTTGATTGCCGAATGGACCTACGAAGATGTACCGACAAAAGTTTGGCAGATCGCCCCTATGACGGAGTTTTGGGGAATCGGTCGACGCACAGAAAAACGACTTCACTTGATGGGGATTGAAACGATCGAACAATTGGCTCATGCCAGTCCTGATCTTTTGCGCAGCCGCATGGGGATCATTGGTGAGCAGCTCTACCATCACGCTCACGGCATTGATCGCACGATTTTATCTGAACCGACACCGCAGGTCATGGAAAAAAGTTATGGCAACAGTCAGGTCCTGCACCGCAATTATTACTTGCAAGAAGAAATCGAGATCGTCATCAAGGAAATGGCGGAGCAAGTTGCCGCCCGAATTCGCCGCCATCATTGTCAGACCGCTTGTATCAATGTTTACATCGGCGTAGCCTTTGGGGAAACTGCCTCTGGTTTTTCCCGGCAAATGAAGATCCCACCAACCGACAATACCCGCAAGCTTGTTGCTCATTGCCTGTTTCTCTTTCGAAAATTTTATACCGGGCAAGTCGTTCGCCACATTGGTATTACCTATTCAAAATTGGTTTATACAGAAAATGTTCAGTTGGATCTTTTTGAGCAAGCAGAAACGCAGTTGCGCCAACGTAAATTAGATTTGATCATCGATAAGATTCGTGAAAAATACGGCTTCACTTCGATCGTTCACGCCACAAGCCGGATGGAAGGTGCTCGTGCCATTGCCCGTAGCAAATTAGTTGGTGGTCATGCTGGTGGTCTAGATGGGATTGCCAACATAGGACCTGTCCATCAGCAAACGGAGAAAGAATCGATAGCTAATGGTTCGCAAACGACAGTTACATAAATTTGTTTCTTTCTTTTGTGATCACAATTCTTAAGATAACATTAACAAATGGTCTATTTTTTAAAGATTTATGTAATTTCGATTCATTCATCTCCCCCTTTGTTCCTTTCTAAGGTACTTTAATAGCAAGGAGTGTGAGCAGATGAAAATTGACAAAATCGAATACAAACGAGTCATCAATGGTGCAGGACACCTTGAGTACGATTTGCTGCAATATGTAGAAAAGAATCGGGCGACTGCTGCACAAAACCTGAAACAGTCTGAGATCGATTACCTTCTGGAAAAAGACATTCAGCATCGGATCATTCAACATGCTCGTAAAAGTTTTTTTGGCGATACGATCGTTTTAAAAGATGAATATGCCGAAGATTATCTTTTATTAAAAAAGTATACGGATATGTTCCAAGAATCATTCTAAAAAAACGCAGAACCAGCTGGTTCTGCGTTTTTCTTATTCTTCGAAATGTTCTTGATAAACGTCATCAACCGTTTGATTTGGGTCGATCACGATATACAGACTCTTCGTTTTTTCACTGATTTTTGTTGATTGGTATACATTATCCAATCCTTCCGTATCTTTGTCCTTGTATGGGAAATACACAAGATCCGGTGTACCGTTACGGTAAAGAATTTCCATCCGTTCAATATCTTCATATTTCAACGCACGAGCAAACATCCCTAATTCAAGTCCGCCTAAGTTGATGTCATGTGTTGCCACATGATCGCCTTCTTGGAAGATTTCAATTTTGAACCCAGCACATGGATGAATCTCAACAAATTCACTTCCGTGGATACGGCCAAAACTGGTCGTGATTTGTTTGATCCACAAGTCACCGATGTAACGGCGCTCGATCGTCCATGTTTCTCCATTACGGAAATAAAATTTTAAAGCTTTCATTTCTCTAGCCATGACAAAACGCTCCTTTTTATTAATAATACATTTTAATTCTAACACATAGTCGCTACTGGGACACAAATTAACTTTGGTTTTCGTTGACTTTTTTCATAAACCGAGAGATTTCCACCGCCGCTCGTTGATGAGTCCCTTTGGCAATGAGTTGTTGAGACCCATCGGTCACCTGATAATCAAACTGGAATCCTTGTTCTTTTTCCCATTGGACAAAAACAGTGATTGTTGCTCCGACTGGGGAAGGTTTTAAATGATCGATCGAAAACTTTGTACCCACGGTAGTAAACCCTTTATCTAAAGTAGGCTCAAGTGCTTCCCAACAGGTGTTTTCCACCATTGCTACCAGTCGAGGGGTTGCTAAAACTGCCAAGCCCCCAGAACCCATAACAGCCGCAGTGTCTTGAAGGTCAACGAGAAAGTCTTTTTTACTTTCCATTCTTCAGTTATCCCTCCTTCGCTAAATATGCTTGGGCAAATGCCAACAGTGCTTCTTTCTCATTAGGAACTTTCCGTGTGATGACTGCAGCTTCGGCAGCAGCCAAGACTTCTTTGAGCCACGGCCCAGAAGAACGATCAACTGTCTGCAGCAAATCGCGTCCATTGATCGCCAGCTCCTTCAAAGAATGGATCGGTAGTTGCTGATACCGCTGACTGATTTTTGCAGGATCATTGGGCAGCTTGTCATAACGCAATAATCCCTCGGCTAAATAGGTCGCTTCGAGACCGAACTGATACAACAGCAGATCGTTCCATTCGCCGTTTCGACGCATTAGCAGTGCTTGATAGACCGTTTGTACTTGGCGGATGCAGTCATTGGAACATTTCCAAGCTTTTAAAAAGCTGCGGACTGCCTCAGGAGCTAAACCGATTTGGTCAATGAGCAAAACCCAAGCAGCCGTTTCGGTTTCTAAAGGAATCGCGGGCAAGTCTGCCATCCGCAACAACGCTTCGCCATATTCCCGTAAGCCTGGGCAGTAGATATAGCATTCGGTTTCTACGAAAGCCTGTAATGCTTGATTACGATGATTGCCTAACAGTAATTTGACGAATTCAATCATGATCCGTTCAACAGAGATTTTTCCTAACAAGGCATGATTCGCATGGATAGCAGCCAACGTTTCTTTTTCCAAAACAAAGCCTAATTGGCTGACAAAACGTAGCCCCCGCATCATTCGCAGCGCATCCTCATGAAACCGTTCCTGTGGGTGACCCACTGCTCGTAAAATTTGATTTTCGATATCTGCAAGTCCATCGAAAAGATCAATGATGACCCCATCTTCTTGAAGTGCCAATGCATTGATGGTAAAATCCCGCCGCTTTAGATCTTCTTTCAAGGAACGGACAAAATCGACTTTGTCAGGTCTACGATAATCCTGATAGGCGGCTTCGGTTCGAAACGTGGTAATCTCATATTGCGCCTGCTCCCACAAGACCAGCACCGTCCCATGCTCGATACCAATGTCAATGGTTCGAGGAAAAAGCGCCTTGATCTCGGCTGGAAATGCACTGGTAGCAATATCGACATCATGGATCGGCTGGCCTAAGATCGTATCCCGCACGCTGCCGCCAACGAAGTAGGCTTCATAGCCTGCGGCTTCGATTTTTTTTAGGAGTGGTGCAGCTTCTGCAAATTCTTTTGGTAGTTTAGTCAGCTTCATGTACTTTCCCATCTTTTCTTTCAAAACGATACGCATCCCGCTGATTGAATTTTGCCATATTTTCCTCAAACACTTCAGTCAGGTCGATGTCTAGTGAATTAGCCATGATCATCGTCACAAAGAGTACATCACCGAGTTCTTCTGCCACGGTCTTTTCAACTTCATCGCTTTTTTTATTTTTTTCCCCGTAATAGTGATTCACTTCTCGCGCCAATTCGCCAACTTCTTCGGTCAAACGAGCCATTTGGGCGAGGGGGCTGAAATAGCCAGTTTTAAATTGTTGAATATAGGCATCGACTTCTTCTTGCATCGATGCCAAAGAACGTTTTTCTGTCATCTTCTTCACCCTTTCTCGTTTATCTTACCAAAAGAATGGCTGCCTGCCTAGATAGAGCCCCCTCAGGATTTGTTGTACATTCAATGATTTCGTGCTACATTGATACTTGTGGAAGTTGAATAACGGAGGAAACAGGATGCGGGCATTTTTTTCATGGCGAACGATTCGCGACATTGTTTTGATTATTTTCGGTACGAGTATTTATGGCTTCGGTCTAGTCTATCTAAATATCCCAAATGATTTAGCAGAAGGCGGTGTGACAGGGATTACCTTGATCCTGCGAGCCTTATGGGGCATCAATCCTGCCATTAGTACGTTGATCTTAAATATTCCGATCATTTTGATCGGTGGCAAAATTCTTGGTCGACGCTCATTAGTGTATACGATTTTAGGAACCTTTGGTTTGTCTTTTTGGTTGGCCTTTTGGCAGAGTGTTCCCCTGTTGATCGATCTACAGCACGATCTACTGATCGTCGCACTCTTAGCCGGTTTGATTGCAGGAATCGGTAGTGGGATCGTCTACAAAGTTGGTGGAACAACAGGTGGCGTCGATGTATTGGCACGTATTTTAGAGAAAAACTTTGGGGTGACGATCGGGCGGTCGCTTTTGATCTTTGATGTGTTCGTCCTGTTGCTTTCTTTGACCTATATAGATTTGAACCGCATGATGTATACGTTGATTTTTTCTTATGTCTTCACGCGTGTGATCGATTCGATCCTAGACGGCGGCTATTCAGCGAAAGGGATCTTAGTGATCAGCAATCACAGCGAAGAGATGGCTCCTGTTTTAATGGATGAATTAGAACGCGGTGTCACGTTTTTACAGGGCGAAGGGGCTTACTCAAGAGTATCGAAACAAATCATTTATATGGTGGTCAGTGGACGGGAGATTTCTGAAGTCAAGCGCATCGTTCATGACTTTGATCCGCAAGCGTTTGTTTCGGTCATCAATGTCCATGAAGTCGAAGGCGAAGGCTTTACCTATTTAAGGCCTAAGTCGCGGTTCTTACAGCGCAAAACCGCTGTTTCTAAAACAAAATAATGACATAAAAAAAGCAGCCCCGATTAAAGGACTGCTTTTTGCTTGTTAACGGCTTTCTTCTTTTTGCTGGAGCAAGTGCCGATTTACTTCATCGGAAAGTTCTAAGAAGGCATCACGATCCCCGTTTTCCAATGCTCGATCGATCTGCCGATACAAGGTATCGATTTTGGTTTTTGCTTCTTCTTTTTCAAGGTACTGGGTAACATGTTGGGTCATTTCTTGATCCAAGTGGTCGTTCCACCGTTCATAGGGATTGTCTTCCAGAACAGCTAAATATAGGGATTGCGACCAAGAATCTGGGAAGAGACATTCAAGATACAACGGTTGTTTCCAATTCATGCGAATCTCATGAAAAATCTGATCAATGTCATAAAAGGTCTGTTCCTCGATACTCAAGACAAAGGGTTCGCCTCCAATTTCCGTACTGCGGACACTTAACCCTCGTTTGGCTGCAGCGGCCCCTTCTACAAAATGAACATTGGTCAAGATCGCTTCATGATTCGCCAGATAGTTCAACACCCAAGAGACTTCACGACGACTGAAGGAAACGGTCGAAACTAACCAATTAAGAAACTTTTTCTTTTCTTGTACATTGACGTTCATTTCTCTCACCTATCTTTCTAATAAGTCCTCCACGATCGACTGTACTTCTAAATCACCTGGCTCGTGTGCCAAATAATGTTGCAGCAAATGAAGTGCTTCAGACAAACGTCCTTCTTCACGTAAGAAAATGCCGTATTCCTTCATAAACGCTGGTTCATGGTGCAAATCAACATTGGCTGCTTCGTAATATTTTGCTGCTTTGTCAAAATCTTCTAACGCATTGAAGGCTTGCGCCAGATTCCATAGAGCGTGAGGCTGTTCATTGTCTTCCATTCGCTCGATCGCCAAGATCGCTTCTTGCCAACGCTCTTCGTTCAAGTATAAATTACTTAAGGTCAGCAAGGTATCCTCTTCTTTTTCACCAGTTTCCAGTGCTTTAAGTAAAAATGATTCGGCTGCTTCACTGTCATGAAGTCGGTAAGCATTCTCGGCAGCAAAATGATAGAAATCTACTTGATATGGATCTTCATGAATTCCTTCCTCGATCACACGTTGCGCTTCTTCCAGCTGCTCTTCTTCTTGCAATGCTTCAGCCAAATAGAGATACAAGGCCCGGTATTGGGGATTCATGACCCGCAACTGCTGCAAGTAGCGTATCGCTTGTTCATTTTCCTTCAGCTGCAAATAGACTAAAGCTGTTTGAAAGAGACGCTCATCCGTCTGTTCGTCTTCTAAGCTTGCTTCAAAGTATTCTAACGCCTCTTCAAACTTACCTGCCATACTCAATGAAGTCCCGGTCCGTTCAACGATTGAGATCCCTGAAATATCCGTAATTTCTTCTTCCAACAATCCTTGATAAAGGTCAACAGCTTCTTGATAGCGATCCGTTGAAAAAGCTAACTCAGCTAAGGCAAAGCGAATCAAGGGTTCCTCTGGCACAAGGCTTTGCGCTTCTTTTAATTTGGCTTCACTGACTTCCGGGATACCGATCAGTTGATAGAGATCCGCACTCAATAACAAGGCTTGCAGATACGCTTCACTCGTTGGTGGTATTTGATCGATATAGGCAAAGGCCGTTTCGATCTGGTCTTCTTCCATCGCAATTTCTGCTAAAGGAAGCAGCAAAGCTTCATTTTCAGGATGCCGCTGCTGCAGGGTTTCAAATAACGTTTTTGCCTCTTCTAAAAAACCGATCTGCAATAATTCATCGCCCAAAGCGCCGAGTGTTTCATCATCATCTTTTTGCAGTGCTTCGGTAAAATTCAATTGTGCTTCTGCCAACTCTTCTGCGGCTAGTGCTTTTAACATTTTTTCACTATAAGTTTCCATCTAGACCCCTCGAATCTCATTGATTAATCGCTGATAAGTCTCCATCGTCTGGACAAGATCTTTTTCCTCGATTTCTGTTCTGCCCCCTATTGTACCAACTTTTGCCAAAAATAACAGTTTTTTTTCTTTTTGCTGCAATTCTAGTACATGGCTGAAATACTCGCTTAAGGAAAAAGATTCGGGCAATTCGATAGGAAAGCCTAATCGGGTAAGCCATTGGCAAAACACCGGCAGATCGACAGTCAACTGTTGCTGCTGGACTGTCCAAATAAAATGAAACAAAAAGCCAAAGAACAATTTCATCGCATCAGACAGTAAGTGACCATTTTCCGTTCGATAAGCAGCATCGGCAAAGAGTTGCCCAAACTCCTCCAATTCGCCGCCCGACTGCTGATACAATTGGATCAGCTGATTGGTATATGCTGCCAATGAGTGTCTCATCAACGCCTGATGACTGGAATACGTTCGATAAAGCTCTTTTAAAAAATCGCTATCGGAAAGCACGCCACCACGGATCAGGGTCAAAAAGTCCACCAGTTTCCCATCGATCTGCTTTTCGGCAATCGTCTGATCGAAAATAACAAATTGTGGTGTGTTAGGGTTTTCCAACATCGGGATATCTGGCTTTTTCACAACGATCGCTGTTTCTTTGACACTTTTAGCTAAAGCCCGCAAGGAGACGGGAATCAGCCAAAGCTTTGTCGTTAGAACCGAAGTCGCATGGATAAAACTGCTCAGTGCCAATACACCTTCATTCCCAAATCCGACGATCAACAAGGACTCTTGCTTAGAAAAGCGACCGAAGAAATCCATTGCGGCCTTAAATTCGCTAAAGTTGTTGCAATACATTTGGTTGGTACAAATATACCAATTGACCTCGCGCGGCAAAAACAGGCGTGTTACTTTTTCTGAAAAGCGGTCATAATAACGCTGATTCGTCAAAATGATCACCTGCTGCGGCTCGATCGACTGTTCTTTCATGACCGATGCCAGTGTTTCACCGTAAGAAATCTGAGTTTCTTGCTCATTTCTGTAAAAAACAGCTTCCATCGGCTCACTCCTTTGTTGCTACTACTTACTATTATAGCAAGAAGCCGCTGAAACACCTACTAAATCGCTAACCATTAGGAAGTATTTTTCGCCGATTTGTCCCATCTTTCTATGCCAAAAAGCAAAAAACATGATTTCCTGTTATTACAAAGGAAACCATGTTTTTTTCTAAACCAAAAGCGAGTAAAGTGATTGATTTTGCTGAAGGTTGATATAGTTTTGGTCAAACTGTTCAATTCGTGACAGTAATGCGGGTAGATCTTTTTTGTGTTTCAACAAGATTCCCAGCATTACTGGTCCTGTTCCACGATTGATTTTTTTCGTATATTCAAACCTCGTGATATCATCATCAGGCCCTAATACATGGCTAACAAATTCCTTCAACGCACCGGGACGTTGCGGGAAGTTGACGATAAAATAATGTTTCAATCCTTGATAAATCAGTGATTTCTCTTCGATCTCAGCCATGCGGGAACTATCATTGTTGCCGCCACTCACAATACAGACGACTGTTTTGCCTTTGATTTGCTCTTTGATCAGATCCAAAGCTGCCACACTCAAGGCACCAGCTGGTTCAGCGACGATCGCTTGTTTGCTGTATAATTCTAAAATCGTTTGGCAGATTGCACCTTCTTCCACCGTTACCAATTGATCCACGTAGCGTTTGGCATGGGCATAGGTTTGAGCTCCGACTTGTTTGACTGCCGCACCATCCACAAAGGTTTCAATATGCTCTAAAGCCACTGGTCCTTGGTGATCAAAGGCTGCTTGCATCGAGGCTGCCCCTACAGGTTCTGCTCCAACAACTTTTATCTTCGGTTGCTTTTCTTTCAAATAGGCTGCGGTTCCGCTGATCAAGCCACCACCGCCAATGGCAGCCACCACCAAATCGATCGTTACTTGTTTCTTTTCAGCATCAGCCAACATTTCCACGGCTACTGTTCCTTGTCCTGCGATAATATTGGGATCATCAAAAGGAGCAATGAAAGCCATTTGTTCTTCTTTGGCAAATTGTTTGGCAGCCTGCGCCGCCGCATCAAAGGTATCTCCCACCAATTCGATCTTGACGTAGTCACCGCCGAAAAAGAGGACTTGCGCGATTTTTTGTTGCGGGGTCGTTGTCGGCATGAAAATGACCGCATGGATCTGCTGTTCTTGACAGGTATAAGCAACGCCTTGGGCATGATTCCCAGCACTGGCACAGACAACCCCACGACTGGTCTGTACAGGATCTGCCTGGGTGATCGCATAGTAGGCACCTCGTAATTTGAAGGAGCGGACTTTTTGCAAGTCCTCTCGTTTCAATAAAACCGTCGCTTGGTATTTTTCAGATAAAAAGCGATCATATTGCAGCGGTGTATGACTAACTGCTCCCCGCAGTCGCTCGTAGGCTTGTTCGATTGCAGAAACTGTCATCAACAAACGCGTCCCCCCTAATCTTTCGCAACAAACGGCATCATTTTCCGTAATTCGCTACCGACTTTTTCAATTTGATGGTTGCCGTTTTCTTCACGCATTTTATGGAATTCAGGGAAGCCATTTTGATTATCCTCAATGAATCCTTTCGCGAATTGACCATTTTGGATATCTGTCAATACGGCTTTCATGTTCTCTTTAGCTTGCGCGGTGATCACCCGTGCACCGGAAACGTAATCGCCATACTCTGCCGTATTTGAGATCGAATGACGCATTTTTTTGAAGCCTCCTTCATAAATCAAGTCAACGATCAGTTTCAATTCATGACAAACTTCAAAATACGCCAATTCCGGTTGGTACCCGGCTTCTACCAATGTTTCAAAGCCAGCTTCGATCATACTGGTCAAACCGCCACAAAGTACGGCTTGTTCCCCAAAAAGATCGGTTTCGGTCTCTTCTTTAAAGGTGGTTTCCAAAACACCGACCCGTGTGGCACCAATGCCTTTTGCATAAGATAAAGCTGTCGCTTGTGCGTTGCCAGTTGCATCTTGATAGACTGCAAACAAGGCTGGCACCGCAAACCCTTCGGTAAAGGTTCGACGCACCAAGTGGCCCGGTCCTTTAGGCGCAACTAGAAACACATCCACCTCTTTTGGCGGCTCGATCACATCAAAATGAATATTGAAACCATGCGCAAATACTAATGCATTGCCGGCAGAAAGATTCGGTTCGATCTCATTTTTATACAACGATCCTTGGATCTCATCGGGTGCCAAGATCATGACTACGTCCGCTTTTTGTGTGGCTTTGGCTACTGGAAAGACCTCGAACCCGTCGTTTCTTGCGGCTTCTGCTGACTTTCCTTCACGAATGCCGATAAAGACTTCATGGCCTGTGTCCCGTAAATTTTGCGCATGGGCGTGCCCTTGAGAGCCATAGCCGATGATCGCAATCTTCTTGTCTCCTAGATTATCTGTAACTTCCTCGTTGTAATATACTTTTACCATACTTGTTTCCTCCGAATTCTTTCTTTATTTTAAGCAATTCAAAATTGCACTTACCCTCTTGTAAAACCCGTGACCCCTGTTCGTGCCAACTGTTTGATCCCGTAGGGACGCAAAACTTCGATGCATGCTTCTACCTTTTTTGTATCGCCGGCAACTTGCACAACGATCGTTTTCAGTGCGACATCGACAATGTGCGCTCGAAACGGATCGATCACTGCTTGGATCTCCGAGCGGCTGGTAGTTGGTGCATTGACTTTGATCAGCACCAGCTCCCGTTCGATATGAGGAATTTCTGTGATATCAGAAACCTTCAAGACATCGATCTGTTTGTTCAGATGCTTAGTCACTTGTTCTGTTTCTGCCAAATCGTTCACGTTGACAATGATCGTCATTCGTGAAAATTCTGGCCGTTCCGTTGTGCCGACAGAGATACTCTCGATATTGACCTGTCGGCGGTTTAAGACACTCGTAATGCGGCTCAAAACACCTGCTTCATTATGAACGATTGCTGCTAATACCCGTTTCATCTCCTTAGACCCCCATCATTTCATGATTGGCTTTCCCCGGTGGAATCATCGGCAGCACGTGCTCTGAGGGCGAGACCATTACTTCGATCAGCTGCGGTCCTGATTGAGAAAAAGCTGCTGCCAATTGATCTGCCAGTTGCTCTGGGGCATCGATCCGACAGCCTTCGATGCCGTAAGCTTGTGCCAGTTTAACAAAATCAGGTTGTTGTGCAAAAACAGAGGCAGAGCGTCGTTTGCCATGAAAGGTTTCTTGCCATTGACGGACCATTCCTAACGAACGATTGTTCAACAAAACAAATTTGACATTCAAGCCATACTCATTCAAAATCGCAAATTCTTGGTTCGTCATTTGAAATCCACCATCGCCAACAAACACCACGACCATTTTTTCTGGATGAGCAAATTGGGCACCAATTCCCGCAGGGATCCCATAGCCCATCGTGCCCAGTCCGCCACTGGTAATCAATTGTTTAGGAAAGCGAAACGGATAATACTGCGCGACCCACATTTGATGTTGCCCAACATCGGTAATGACGTAAGCCTCTCCTTTGGTCAAACGTCCTACTTCTTCGATGACCTTTTGCGGTTTGATTTCTTGTGTCTGGGTGCGATCATAGCGATAAGGTTTTTCCTTTTTCCGTTTTTGGCATAGATCCAACCAGTCAGACCATGTTCCTCTTGTTGGCTTATAGCGCAGCATTTGTTGCAAAGCAGCCTTGGCATCGCCAACGATTGGGATCTTAGTTTCTACGATCTTGCCGATCTCTACTGGGTCGATATCGATATGAGCAACGATCGCCTGCTTGCCGAACTGACTGCCGGCCGTTGCTAAACGATCATCGAAGCGAGAGCCGATATTGATAATCAAATCGGCTTCCGATAAAGCCATGTTCGCCGCATAGGTGCCATGCATACCGCCCATGCCCAAGAAAAATTGATGATCACTTGGCAGCAAGCCTAAGCCGAGCAACGTTGTGACTGTCGGCAACTTGTACTTGGCAATAAATGCATTTAGTTCAGCCGCAGCTTCGGCAGCGATCACGCCTGCACCCGCCAGTACTACTGGTCGCTGTGCTTTTTCTAGAACTTGCATCAATTTTTCGATTTGCAGACGAGATGGCTCTGCAGTCGGTTGATAGCTTTTCCTTGTGATCGGCAACGAGCAGGTTTCGGCGGTTTCTTGTAGGGTAATATCTTTCGGAAGGTCGATGACAACTGGGCCCTTACGACCAGTTGAAGCGATGTGAAAGGCTTCAGCGATCACTTTCGGCAACTCATCGACACAGCGGACTTGGTAGTTGTATTTCGTGATCGGCAACGTGATACCTAGAATATCCGCTTCTTGAAAAGCATCTTTGCCAATTCCTGGTACCGCCACTTGCCCCGTGATAACCACCAACGGTACGGAATCACTCATGGCATCGGCAATGCCCGTAACAACATTCGTAGCACCTGGTCCGCTAGTCACTAAAACGACCCCCACATTACCAGTAGCTTTGGCATAGCCTTCAGCGGCGTGGATCGCCCCTTGCTCGTGACGCGTCAAAATATTTGGAATCGCTGCATCATATAATTGGTCATATAACGGTAAGACGGCGCCACCCGGATAGCCAAAGATCATCTCGACGCCTTGCTCTTGCAGGCTGTCCACTAACACTTGCGCGCCAGTCCTTAGATGCGATGCTTGATACTCGATATTTTCCATTGCTACTCCTCCTCATCAGGTACTCGCATAATCCCGCCCGTATTCGCAGAGGTCACTAAAGCGGTATAACGTGCAAGCCAGCCTTTCTTCACTTTCGAACGAAACTTTGGTCGTTCTTGCGCACGCGTGGCAAGTTCTTCTTCTGAAACTTGCAGATTTAGCGTCCGATTTGGCAAATCAATTATGATTTCATCACCGTCGTTGACTAGCCCTAGTGGGCCCCCGGCTGCAGCTTCTGGCGAAATATGGCCAACCGCGATTCCTCGGGTCGCTCCTGAAAAGCGGCCATCGGTGATCAAGGCGACATCTTTGCCTAACCCACGACCAACGATACTTGAGGTAGGCGCCAGCATTTCTGGCATACCTGGTCCTCCTTTTGGACCCTCATAGCGGATCACTACAACATGTCCTTTTTGTACGGTATGGTTGTCGATGGCAGCAACTGCTTCATCATGAGAATCAAAACAGATCGCTTTCCCTTTGAATACTTGGACACTTGGATCGACCCCACCGACCTTGATGACACTGCCTTCTGGGGCGATATTGCCGTACAAGATCGATAGACCGCCCACAGGACTATACGGGTTTTCTTTGGGATGAATGACTTCTTCGTTGTGGATCTTCGCTTCAGCGACATTTTCTCGTAACGTCTTACCGGTAACAGTCGGTCGATCGGGATGAATCGCTCCCTCGATATCACAAAGCTCCCTTATGATTGCCGAAACGCCGCCAGCTTCATGGACATCGTGCATCGAATAGGCTGATGATGGCGCGATTTTTGAGAGATAAGGCACTCTTTTAGCGATTTCATTGACCCGTCTTAAGTCATAGTCGATCTCTGCTTCATTGGCGATCGCTAAGGTATGCAGCACTGTGTTGGTGGAACCCCCCATCGCCATGTCTAAAGCGAAGGCATCATCAATAGCTTCTTTGGTCACGATGTCGCGAGGCTTGACTTGTTTTTCAACAAGATCCATCAACTTAAAGGCGGCTTGTCTAACTAGTTCTCGTCGCTCTTGAGACACAGCGAGGATCGTGCCATTGCCTGGCATTGCCAATCCTAAGATTTCTAAGAGGCAATTCATCGAGTTGGCAGTAAACATCCCTGCGCAGGAGCCGCAAGTCGGACAGGCATTTTGTTCCATAAACTCAAAATCTTCTTTTGTCATATTCCCCGTCTTGTACGTCCCAACGGCTTCAAACATGGAAGATAAGGTTATTTGATGTCCCCGAGGATCAATGCCGGCTTTCATCGGACCGCCGGAACAAAAGATTCCTGGTACGTTGGTCCGCATCGCTGCTAAAATCATGCCAGGAGTGATCTTGTCACAATTTGGGATATAAAATACGCCGTCAAACCAGTGGGCATTGATGACGGTTTCTGCAGAATCAGCGATCAATTCTCGGCTAGGTAGCGAATAACGCATGCCAATATGTCCCATCGCAATGCCATCATCCACGCCGATTGTATTGAACTCAAAAGGGATGCCGCCAGCTTCACGAATCGCTTCTTTAGCGATATCTGCTAACTCCCGTAAATGCACATGTCCGGGTACGATATCGATATAGGAATTACATATCGCGATAAATGGTTTGTTCATATCATGGATATTTTTAACTTGTCCTGTGGCATAGAGCAGACTCCTAGCTGGCGCTGCATCGATCCCTTTTTTAATTTGATCACTTCTCACACTCATCATCTCCTGCATTTTGGAATAAAAAAAAGCATCCCGGTTATAAAAAACTGGGATGCTTTGCCAGAATCCCATTTTACTTACGCAAATAGGACTCAAACAAACGGATAATTTTTGCTTCCGTGTTCTAAGTCCTGGTATCAATAATAATGACTAATAAATATTGATTAAAATTACGCATAGAAAATGGCTCCTTCATTAGAAATAGTAACGTTCTTGTAATTGTTTACCAATATACCCTTTGGAAAAATACTTGTCAACGAATTTTCTGAATTTTTTTTCAATAATGACAATTCTATCCAGACTATTCTAACATTGGATGTCATTTAATCGGTCTCCCCTTTTCGTTAAGATCTCTTTTGTATCAAGGTTGATTATATCCAAAAGTGAGTAAGCATTGGCGCTAAGTGTTTTTTTTAGATCAAAAGAAAAACACACTATTATTTTGAATTTTCTGACAATAAAATGTGATTGCTTACTTTCCAGATGACAACCGCATGGCAACAACCAATATTTAAGCAAAAGAAAAAACCCTTGATTACTCAAGGGTTTCTACAAGACTCAATTATTTCACTGCGTCTTTAAGAGCTTTACCTGGTTTGAATGCAGGTACTTTGCTAGCAGGGATCTTGATTTCTTCACCAGTTTGTGGGTTGCGTCCTTTGCGTTCTGCACGAGAACGAACTTCAAAGTTACCAAAGCCGATCAATTGAACTTTTTCACCGTTAGCTAAAGCGTCTTGAATTGTTGAGAATACAGCGTCTACTGCTGCAGTTGCGTCTTTCTTAGTTAAGTCAGTAGCTGCTGCAACTTTTTCGATTAATTCTGCTTTATTTGCCATGGATGGTTTCACCTCCTGATATTTTTTTTGATGTCATGCATCAACAAAAATCTTGAGTGGTCCAAGGTTTTTGTCAAATATTGATTACCATCAATATTCTGATATAACGTTATCATAAGAACCTTGTAATATCAAGGATTTTAACGTTTTTAGGGGGTTTTTTTTTGGTTTTTTCCCATTTTTCTAGAAAAGGACAGATTTCTTTGTAAAAAGAAACAAAGTATGATAAAATCTCTATTTTCTTCTGCGAGGAATGATCCGAATCGGCGTTCCTTCAAAAGTGAATGCCTTGCGGATTTGATTTTCTAAAAAACGTGCATAAGAGAAATGCATCAGTTCTTCTTCGTTGACAAAAATAACAAAAGTTGGCGGTTTGACAGCTACTTGCGTCGCATAAAAAATCTTCAAACGTTTGCCTTTGTCTGTTGGTGTTGGGTTGATCGCCACAGCGTCCATAATGACGTCATTCAACAACGCAGATGGAATACGCATGTTTTGATTCATGCTGACTTCTTCAATCAATTGCGGCAGCTTATTCAAGCGCTGCTTCGTCACTGCGGAAACAAAAATGATTGGCGCGTAATCCAAATATTGGAATTCATCTCTGATCTCTTCTTCAAAATCACGCATCGTATTCGTTTCTTTTTTCAATGTATCCCATTTATTGACAACGATAATGATTCCACGGCCTGCTTCATGGGCATAGCCAGCGATCCGTTTGTCTTGCTCGCGAATTCCTTCTTCGGCGTTCAAGACCATCAAGACGACGTCTGAGCGTTCAATGGCCCGCATTGCTCGCATGACACTGTATTTTTCAGTAGATTCGTAGACCTTCCCTTTTTTACGCATGCCGGCGGTATCGATCATGGTAAATTCTTGACCGCTTTCGCTAGTAAAATGGGTATCGATCGCATCACGAGTCGTTCCTTCGATATCTGAAACGATCACTCGCTCTTCTCCAAGAATCGCATTGATCAAAGAGGATTTCCCGACGTTTGGTCGACCGATCAAACTAAACTTGATGATGGAATCGTCTTCTTCTTCCGCTTCATTGGTGAAGTGTTTGACTGCTTCATCAAGAACATCACCGATCCCTAATCCATGACTTCCTGAGATCGGGTATGGATCGCCCAGACCTAAACCATAGAATTCATAGATATCGTTACGCATCTCGGGATTATCAACTTTGTTGACCGCTAAAATCACGGGTTTGTTGCTTTTGTATAACAAACGAGCCACAAGCTCGTCCGCATCTGTTACTCCTTCACGAGCACTCGTAATAAAAACAATGACATCTGCTTCATCGATGGCGATTTCTGCTTGATGCTTGATTTGATCCATAAACGGCTCATCACTTAAATCGATCCCACCTGTATCGATTACGCTAAACTCACGGCCTAGCCATTCGCCAGTGGCATAAATACGATCTCTGGTCACTCCTGGAGTATCCTCAACGATCGAAATTCGTTCTCCAGCTATCCGGTTGAAAATGGTCGATTTCCCCACATTCGGACGTCCAACGATCGCTATTGTTGGATTTGACATTTTTTACCCTCCATTTAAAAAAGCAGTCCTTGTACGCTGCTTCTTGTATTCAATCTTACTTAGTTTACCTAAAGCCATGGAAAGTTGCAAGCTTTCCCGGCAAACAAAAAATCAGCTTATAACAAATTCAAACATCGAATCGTTATAAGCTGATGGCATACAATTACTCTTCGTCGCTGTCTTTTAAGGCATCGCCTAAGATATCACCCATGGTAAACCCGGTTGATTCTTCTGGCAATTGATAATCATCCTCTGAAACTTCTTGTGTTTCATTGGTGTTTTCGGCTTTTTCTAATGCTTTGATGCTTAATGCGATTCGGTGTTCTGAAGGGTTCACTTCGAGCACTTTCACTTGCACTTCATCGCCTTCTTGTAAGACTTCATGTGGTGTCGCAATGTGTTTATGGGAGATTTGTGAAATATGGATCAGCCCTTCAACACCTGGGAAGACTTCCACAAACGCACCGAAGCTTGTCAAACGTTTAACAGTCCCAGTTAAGACACTGCCAACAGCCGCTTGTTCTTCGATATTGGTCCAAGGTCCAGGCAATGTGTCTTTGATTGAAAGAGACACACGTTCTTTGTCTGCATCAACAGATAAGATACGGACGTTGACGGTATCGCCAACAGACAAAACGTCACTCGGTTTGCCCACATGCCCATGTGAAATTTCAGAGACATGGACAAGTCCATCGATGCCGCCTAGGTCTACGAAGGCACCAAAATCAGTCAAACGAGCTACTTTTCCTTCTACTTCTTGTCCTTCATATAAATCAGCTAATAACGCTTCTTTTTGTTTTGCTTTTTCTGCTTCAACAACAGCTTTATGAGAAAGGATCAAGCGGTTTTCAGAAGGCTCGATCTCAACGATTTTAAAGGTCAATGTTTTCCCTTTGTAATCTTCAAAATCCGCAACAAAATGATCTTCGACCATTGATGCCGGAACAAAACCACGAACACCTACATCAACCACTAACCCGCCTTTAACGACGTTGGTGACTGGTGCTTCGATGATTTTTCCTTCTTGGAAATCTTTTTCGATATCTTCCCAAACTTTTTTCGCATCTAAGCGACGTTTAGAAAGGAGATAGCTGCCGTTTTCTTTGTCTTTACCAATTGCTGAAATCACAACTAATTCTAAGACATCCCCTACTTTGACTGCTTCGTTGATGTCTTCAACAGGTAAAGTCGATAATTCTTTTGCAGGAACAACGCCTTCAACGCCGGCGCCTTCGATCCCTACGATCGCTTGTTTATCCTCAATGGCTAATACCTCGCCTTTAACGATATCTCCAACTTTTACTTCTTGGAAATTGTCTAAAGCGGCTTCCATTGATTCATTTCCACTCTCAACCTGATTATTTTCAAATTCTGTCATCTCTCATGTCCTCCTAACCAACAATTCTGCAATAATTGCACTACATCTTTTAGTTTAAAATAGAATGAAAAAAAAATAAAGCGATTTCTCTTATTTTCCTAAAAAACTACGGTTTTTTCGTTGAAAAAGTCTTTTCACGTCTGTTTTCTTGCTTGCTTTCATCTTTTTCGTAGGAAAAATAAAAAAACAATGGGGAACACCCACTGTTTTCGTTAGTTGATCTTTTCTTGGATCGTTTTTTTGATTGCTTCTACGACTTGCTCGATCGTTAAACCGGAGGTGTCGATTCGAACGGCATCTGTTGCTTGTTTCAGAGGCGAGACTTCCCGATGGGAATCCAAATAATCTCTTTGCTGGATCTCTTCTTTCAAGGTCTCATAATCGGTACCGATCCCTTTTTTCTGATTTTCTTTGAAACGGCGCTGCGCCCGTTCTTCCACACTTGCTACCAGAAAAATCTTGACTTCTGCTTGTGGTAAAACCGCCGTACCAATATCGCGGCCATCCATCACGACACCGCCATCTTTAGCGATCATCTGCTGTTGTTGGACGAGTTTTTCGCGGATCGCAGGGTATGCCGACACCTTCGAAACTGCGTTGGTTACTTCTGGCTGACGGATCGCTTCTGTGACTTGCTCTCCTCCTGCAAAGACCTCTTGACCGTGTTCAGTTGGTTCAAAAGTGATGGGGTATTGATCGATCAAAGCAGCGATCGCCGTTTCATCCTCTAGTGAACAGCCGCTTTTTAAAGCCAAATACGTGATGCTGCGATACATGGCACCGGTATCTGTATAAATAAACCCTAAATCATTGGCAATGATTTTTGCCACTGTGCTTTTTCCCGATGACGCAGGACCATCAATAGCGATGTTGATTTTTTTCATTTTTCTTACTCCTCGTTTCCCAACGATGTGTATTCCTTCATCGTTTCTGCTTATCGTTCACCTTGGCTTCTTCCTACCAAGAAAAAAAACCGCCAAAGCGGTTTTTTATTTAATTCGTAATGTGTCGCCAGGGTATAGCATGTAGTTGTTTGGATCAATCCCATTTAATTGATATAGGGTTTCAACTGAGATGCCTGTACGAGCTGCCACTTGTTCAGGACCTTCACCTGCTTGCACCGTCGTATATTCCTCGGTACCAGTCGCTCCTTGCCCTTGATTATTTTGCGTAGTGTCTTGTCCTGCATTGTTTTCTTGTTGAGCCGGCTCACTACTACTTGATGGCGTCGTTGAAGCTGGTGCAGAACTGCTACTGCTTGATGAAGAACTTGATTCACTTGTTGACGAACTCGTTTCCCTTGTCGATTCAGTAGTGGATGATTCCGTTGTTGATGACTCGGTTGTCGAAGATTCTGTCGTACTTTCTACTGTACTGCTTGAACTTGCTGCGGTCGGGGCATCACTGTTATGATTCAATACCCAAATACCGGCACCAACCGGAATTGCCACGATCAAGAAAAGCAAAACTAAAACGATCGTCAAAAAGAGTGAATTCCCACGCTTTTGTTTTCTTTGTTGGGATCTTGATGCAGAATCATCGTATTCTGTATCATAGATTGGTTGTTCCCACGGTTCTTGATTTTCTGAATTGTAGTCATTGTCTTTCTTGCTCACTCGTATTCCCTCCTAGTTTCCTTCCGATGTATTATACCATAGGTAAATAAAAACTGTCCTGCAAAATACGATTCAATTTATATCTTTAAAAATTTTTATTAAACGTTCTTGCCAATGAAGGATGACTTTTTTTTCTAAAAGCTCTTCTTCTACTGCCAATTCGATCCCGTCATTGTCGCAACAATAAGGATTCTGTTGCACTTCTTCTCCAAAATGCGCCAATAAAAACTGACGGCGGCAACCGGCAAAATGAATATAAGCCAACATTTTTTGTAATTGTTCTTGCTTTTGCTGTTCGTTTTGTTTTAGCGTTTCCAGCCAAAACGCAGCCCCCAACTCCTTCATCTTCTGCTGCCATTTTTCTTGCAGCGGTGTCAAGGGTTCTTTCCTCTTTTCCTGAACCATTCGTTCTAAAGCACGGCGTTCTTCTTTGTTTTCTCGCTGAAAGAAGTAGTGGATCTGCTCATCGTGTTCCTGATAAAGCAAGATCGCACTGCTTTGTTTGCCATCGCGGCCTGCTCGACCGATTTCCTGACTGTAGTTTTCCAGCGAATCAGGCAAGTCATAATGGATCACAAAACGAATATCTTCTTTATTGATCCCCATCCCAAACGCATTGGTTGCGACGAGCAATTTTAATTTATTCTGAGAAAACTGCTGCTGCAACGTTTTTCTTTGATCACTCGCTAAACCACCATGATAATAACCTACCGAATAGCGCTGACGCAGTTTATTATAGACTTCTTCGACTTTGCTTCTTGTGGAACAGTAAATGATCCCAGCCCCGCCTAAGCGGCTGAGATAGTCTGCTAATGCCGCATCTTTGTCTGTTGTTTGCTCTACGAACAAGCCGATATTGCTGCGGTTCATCGAATAACGATAGACATTGGCGTTCTTTGCTAACAACACCTGTCGAATATCTGCTTCCACTTGTGCCGTAGCAGTAGCCGTCAAAGCTAATGTGACGGGTGTCTTCAAGCGTTTTTTTACTTCACCAAGCTGCAAGTACTCTGGTCGAAAATCAATGCCCCATTGGGAAACACAATGAGCTTCATCCACCACGAGCATAGCGATCTTAGCTTGTTCGAGTTGTTGCAAAATGGCTTCTTGCACGATCATTTCTGGACTTAAAAACAAAAATTTGTACTTCTGCAAGTGCTGCATCACGTAGTGACGATCGGCAAGGTCCAGTTGACTATTAAATGCAATCGCGCGTTTTTCCCCTTGCTTTTGTAAGCCATAGACTTGATCTTCCATTAAAGAAACAAGCGGTGAGATAATGATCACGATGCCATCTATGAGGTACCCTGGTAGCTGATAACAGAGACTTTTGCCATTCCCGGTAGGCAGAATCGCTAACGTATCTTGCTGCGCTAAAACACTTTCGATGACTTCTTTTTGTCCTTGACGAAATGTTTTGAAGCCAAAGTACTGATTCAGTGCGTTTTCTAACATCGAATCCCCCGTTTCTGAGCAATCTGTAACAAACGGATCGTCAAAAAATCTGTCGCCAGAAGTTCCTGTAATTCTTGATAGCTGTTTTTCCAAGAAGTTACTGACAGCTTATTCAGCAACGCTGTATCAAAGCGCTGATAAGGAAATGTCGGATCAAGCAGTGCCCATTCAATCAAATGATCATTAACGGTTCCTCGTTTGATCCTTCTTTTTTCCATGATCTGCTCAACAGAAGCTCCTTGCAAGAATAATGCACGACTTTCCAGCATACTTTGATTCAGATTCCTATTTAGAAAAGGCGATAATCCTTGAAACAGTACCATCTGCGGCTCTTTTTCGACCAGGGCTAAAAATTGATGGATCGCAGCTCCTACATAAAGATTGTCCCAAGGCTTACCTTGTACAGATTCTGGCAAAAGTTGGAAAAACGCCTGCCCAAGAAGATCAGGACCAGATAAGGTGCCCGCTAAAAAATCTGCAACTTCTGCGGGAAGCTGGTCAAAAACTGCCGAAAGTTCTCGATGAGTGATCTTTTTGATTTCAGGGTATTGATGGATCAGTCGACGCACAGGTTCTGTATATAAGGGCGTGTTCTCAACAGGAATATACTGATTAGTCACCCCTTGATATGCAGCTGCTTGAACCAACAGTCGGACAAAACGCCAAGCCTCCTCCGTCGTTCGTCCATACCGAAAATAATCCATCTGATGCAACAACATTTCTCTGGACTGCTCATAATTTGCAACGGTCCTTTTGAGCAGCAGACCATCTGAATCCCGACTTAACATCCCTTGTTGGATCAAGTCAGCGATCGTCTGTTGATACTCCCACTCATTCAACTGTGGCATCGCTTGAAAAAGACCTAAGCGATCATAAAAAAAGGCATAACTCAAAACAGAGCTAGTACGCTTTCCAATGAGAATTTGATAAAGTGTCGATGGGCGTAGCTTGTCAGTATCAGAAAACAGCGCTAAAATAAAAGAATCCATATCTTCCCTCCAGAAAGGACTAAAAAATGTCACAACGCTGTAAAATTGTTCCTGAGCGCTGCATTGCTTGTGGCCTATGTGCGATCTATGCCCCCGAGATCTTCGATTATGATGAAGATGGGATCGTTTTATTTGCCCAAGAACCGAGTGCTCGGCAACAGTTTATCATAGAAGAACAACAAGAAAAAGTCAAAACTGCTTATCGCAAATGCCCTACCCGTGCGATTATCATGGAAAAATAAAAAAGCCGACCTGCCATTGACAGACCTTTCGTCTGCAACAGCAAGTCGGCTCATTTTTTATTTTCCTATAGCAGAATGATGGGGCTGCTTACGAGCCAACCATGGCAGCAGTTTGGCATGTAGTGCTAAAAAGACGGCACTGACGATTGCGCCTTTAACCAAATTAAAAGGTAAGATCCCGATCGCCACATATTGCGGCAAAGACATTCCTAAAAATTGATCGGCTGTGACCCCGAAAAAGCGTAGGTAAAGCGGTGTGATCACAAATAGGTTCGCCACACTCATAAAAATCGTTACCGACAAGATACCGCTGATGACACCAACCATTTTGTTTTTGGTGTGGATACCTTTGCGGAAAAAGTAGTACATTGGTAAAGTAAAGGCACATGATGCTAAAAAGCTTGCCGTATCCCCCACCATATCAGCAGGTGAAAAACCAGATAAGAACAAATGTAGGACCGAACGAATGAAGGCAGTCACTACCCCACTCCAAGGACCAAATAAAAACATCATGATCATCACGGGAATATCACTAAAATCGATCTTTAGAAAGCTGAATGCCGGAAAAATTGGAAAAGCGATAAATTGCAAAATTGTTCCCATAGCAGCACACATGGCGATTGTCACCATTTTTCTTGTTTTGTTGTTCATCAGTATAAATCCTCCTAAGTTCAGGATTCCTCTTCAAACGAACCTATTAAATTTCCTCGGCTTTCTTGTCGGCGCCAGACAAAAAATGCCCTCTTTTTTCCACGAGGAAAAAGAGGGCATTCGAAATAGCCATAAGCAAATCAAATACGCTCTATCTTCTTTATCCAGACTGTACTGTCGGTATCGGAATTTCACCGATTCAGCTATTTCCGAAGAAATAGGTCGTGGACTATAACCACCGGTCGGGAATTGCACCCTGCCCCTGAAGACGAACCTTTATTCTATTTATTACATGTTCTATTATACACAAAATCTAAAAATTAACAATAGTTACGTTTTCAGATACTTTTCAACTATTTTGCACTATTTTTCAGCTGGCTGACTTCTTTCTTCGACAATTCTCGGTATTCCCCTGGACGAAGTCCTTTCAGATCTAACGGACCATAGTTTTCCCGTTTTAGTTTTTGCACAGGCAAACCAACTGCTTTTAGCATGTTTTTGACTTGATGGTTGCGACCTTCGTGGATCGTCAATTGCACAATACTAGATTGCGCTGTTTGGTCTGTCGATAAGATTTCAAAGCGAGCAGGTGCCGTCTTACGGCCTTCGATCCGAATCCCTTTTGTCAATGGGAGCAGCTGCTTTTTATCCGCAATGCCTTTGACCTTGGCAACATACACTTTGTCGACTTCGTGTTTTGGATGCATCAGTGTCTGTGATAATTCCCCATCATTTGTCAGGAGCAGTAAACCGGAGGTATCATAGTCCAAGCGTCCGACTGGATACACTCGTTCAGGCACTTCAGCAAAATAATCCAAAACGACTTTGCGCTTTTTATCATCCGTAACAGCTGAAATCACGCCACGAGGTTTGTAGAACAAATAATAGACGTGTTGTTCTTGTTCGATCGGTATGCCATCGACTTCAACGACGTCTTTTGAACTGACTTGGACCCCTAATTCTTTGATTACTTGTCCATTAACTCGCACTCGGCCTTCGGTTATCAATCCTTCAGCTTTTCTTCTTGAGGTGATGCCGGCATGGGCAATCACTTTTTGCAAACGTTCCATCTTCATTCTCCTTCTGTTTCTGCTTGTTTGTAGCGGTCGTAAAAAAGATCAAACGGTGCATCTTCTTCAAGTTCATCTTCCATTGATTGGATGTCAGGCAATTCAGCCAAACTTTTTAAGCCAAAATAATCCATAAAGTATTCCGTCGTACCGTATAAGATCGCTCGTCCTGGTCCGTCCACGCGGCCCTTTTCTTCAATCAGCCGTTTTGCCACCAGTTTTTGAACCGAGCCGCTGGATTGGACGCCGCGAATCTCTTCTACTTCCATCCGAGTGATCGGTTGCTTGTAAGCAATGATCGACAAAGTTTCCAAAGCCGCTTGCGACAATGAACTGCCCATCGGTGATTCGGCATATTTCTTCAATAAAGGGGCAAATTGTTTCTTAGTGGTTAAGATAAAATGATTGCCGACTTCTAGAATGTGCAACGCAGTATGTTCATTTTCTTCATATTGCTGATTTAATTCCTGCAAATGCTGATAGACACTGGCAGTATTACTTTTGACTAAATAACTTAGTTCTTCAAGTCCGATCCCCTCATCACCGACGACGAATAAGATCGCTTCTAATTCACTATATTTACTCATCTTCTTTACCTGTTGGATAGAGCAGAATCGACGCATAA
The DNA here is from genome assembly GCF_006491895.1 of Enterococcus sp. OL5. Lineage (NCBI taxonomy): Bacteria > Bacillati > Bacillota > Bacilli > Lactobacillales > Enterococcaceae > Enterococcus > Enterococcus sp. OL5. The sequence goes on along the minus strand of NZ_VHIL01000004.1, from coordinate 37,329 downwards.
TTGTCTGTTTGCTCTACTCGAATCGTTCCTTTTTTCATTAATTCTAATAGTGCCATAAAGGTTACCACAACTTCTGTTTTATTGTAAGAGGTAAAAAACGAATCGAAGCTGCGGCCTTTTTTGGCACTGACATGCTGCATCTCCAACTGAATCGCCGCCATCTTTTCATCGATGGTGCTTTCATCAGGAGAAATCTTGGTTTCTAGTACTTGGCGATTTTTCTTTTTCTCGACCATTTTTTGAAAAGCCAAAAAGAGATCGATCGTGTTGAATTGATTGGCTCTTAATTGATCTTCTTCCTCTTTGTATTCATCGACATCCATTGGATCTTTCGTGTAATACAAACTGCGCTCTTCCGCTTTTTCTGAAAGCTGTTCGGCTGCGTACTTAAATTTCCGGTATTCTAGCAGTTGTGCCACCAGCATATCCCGCGGATCTTCTTCGTACTCTTCGACTTCAGCAATCAATTCTTGTTTAGGCAATAGCATCTGGCTTTTGATCGCCATCAAAGTCGCCGCCATAACTAAATATTCTCCAGCGACTTCTAATTCTAAAATTTTCATGGCATGGATGTACTGCATGTATTGTTCGGTGATGGTAGCAACTGGAATATCATAAACATCGATCTCCAGTTTTTTGATCAAATGAAGCAGCAAATCCAGCGGTCCTTCAAAGACAGCCAATTTTATTTTGATTTCTTCCATTCCATCCTCGATTTCTAGGCGCGCGGAAAGTGCTGCTTGTACACTTCCGTCATCCGTTTCTTCGTTATATGCGTGTAAATCTGAGTAGTCGAGATATCTGCGTGTCCTAGTAACTCTTGAACCGTTCGCAGATCTGCCCCGTTTTCTAATAGATGGGTCGCAAAACTATGGCGCAACGTATGGGGAGTCACATTCTTGGTGATCCCAGCTTGTCGAACCAAGGCCTTTAAATTTTTCCAGATCCCTTGACGAGACAGTTGCGTGCCGTGGTTGTTCACAAACAGATGGCTTTCATCTGGCGTTTTTCTCGTCAAATATGGACGCGCATCGCTGAGATAGGTTTCGATCCATTGAATCGCTAGATCCCCTAATGGAACGATCCGTTCTTTGTCGCCTTTCCCGGTTGTTTGCAGCAACCCCATACTTAAATGCAAATCGTTTAATTTCAAACCGATCAACTCGCTGACACGTAAGCCCGTTGCATACATCACTTCCAAAATCGCTCGGTCACGGACGCCCAACACCGCTCGCGTATCCGGTGTTTCGATCAACCGCTCCACTTCTTGTAAACTCAAGGTATCAGGCAGCTTCTGCTGTTTTTTCGGTGAATCAATATGCTGCATTGGATCATGATCGGTAAACCGTTCTTGACGCAAAAATTGATGGAATCTTCGCAAACTAGAGACCATCCGAATCACGGTCGCCGAGGATTTTCCCGCTTCTTGCAGACTTTGCAAAAAAGACAAAACGATTACTCGGTCGATCTGCTGCCACTGAGTGACTTGTTTTTTTTGTAAAAACGCAAGATACTGTTGCAGATCTCGTTGGTAGCTGGCACGGGTATTTTGGGATAGCCCGCGCTCAATGGTCAAATAATGAAGATAATCAATGATTTGTTCGTTCATGGGGCTCCCTCTACTTTCAGCTTTTTTATCATATCAAATTCTGGCTCGTTAAGATAGTAGCTTGCCAATAAAAAAGAGGCACCTACCCATATCGTTTGCCCAAGGAAACACCCGAATCATAGCAGATTTTTCGGTTTCTTTCAAATTGGAAAAAATAGCGCTCTTCCTATTGGAAACCATCTGACTATCATTCGGGTGATAACAAACGTTTATTTAAAATTGCCAAAGTACAATTACTCGGCTTTGCTTTGGCATTTTTGGCAGACACCATGAAATGTCAACCGATGATCCTTTACTAAAAAATGGTACTTTTGTTCAACGATCTCTTCGACACTGCCCAGCAAATCCTCTTCAACCTCTTCAATATTGCCGCATTCCAAACACAACAAGTGATGATGAAAGTGTTTGGCACCTTCTTTGCGTAGATCATAGCGAGCGACACCGTCATTAAAGCTGACTTTATCGACGATTTTCAAATCCGTTAAGATCTCCAACGTTCGATAGACGGTTGCCAAGCCAATCTCAGAATTTTTTTTTCGCACAAAAAAGAAAATCTCTTCGGCGGATAAATGGTCTTTCTCATTTTCTAATAAGACCAATAACGTCGCTTCTCGCTGAGGAGTTAATTTAAACCCCGACTCGTGCAATTGTTTCTTGGTCTTTTTTAACGCTGCTGTTGTGTTCATAGTTGCCTCCGTATGCCGTTAATTTATAACGATTCTAATCTGAGTGAGAATCACTCAAGACAAACATTGTAATCATTATAAATTAGAACGATAAAAGAAACAAGTATTCTCAATTAGGTTTTTTGATAAGAATCGTAAAGCCGTCTTTTTGCTCAATCAAACGCTGTTTCATCAAGGTTCCTAATGCCCGTTTAAATTGGCCTTTACTAATACCAAATGTTTGTAAAATCTCTTCCGGTGCTGATTTGTCGGTGAAAGGAATTTTGTTCTCATGTGCTCGTTCTAAAAAGGTTAGAACCATGGCGGCATCATTTGAGATCGCTTCGTGGGCTCTTGGTTTCAATGAAAGGTTCAAGACACCATCTGGACGAATCCCAATCACTCGCCCTTTGACCACTTCCCCAAGGCGCGGCTCTTGATACCGTTCTGATGGATGGACGAAGCCAATATAAAAATCATCCGTCAGCAAGTAAGTACCCGCTAACTTCAAACGGTACACGGTACCTGTAACATCTTGATTCTTCATTTGCTCCGTACCATTTTTGCTCAATGCCTTAAAAATTTTCTCATCTGCTAATGAAGCCCAAATGCGCTCTTTGTCATCGACCCGCAAGCTGACCATCAAGCGGTCGCCTTTTTTAGGCCAAAGTTCCCGCATCGTTGGCAATTCATCTAATGAAACCACCATATCTTTGTCTTTTAAACCGATATCGACGAAAACGCCTAAGTCGCGACGGCTTCCTGTGACTGTACCAAAGGCATAATGCCCTTTGCGGCTTTTCGGAATGTTCGTAGTGAGCACATTTTCTTGCTTTTGATTTTGATAGCCAAACCCTTCGACTGCTTCACCTAAATGATGCTCGCCTTCTTCCTTGGCTAGTCGGAAGGTAACCCCGCCTTTTTGAACAAAATAATTTTGTTCATTTTCATCAATGATCAATCCGCTAAATACGGATGCTAATAAGTCTTTCATCTATTCTCTCCTTCTTCATAAAAACTGCCAGTTGCTATACAAAGAAACGCAGCAGTGCCATAGCAATAACGCCTGTAATAACGATCTTCATCAAATCTTTGGTATAATACCCCACCAACAATGCTGGGATACAGGCAACAGCTTCTTTGACTTTCAAGAGGGGAAATTGCCCTTCACGAAAGATCAACAAATTTTGCACCAACAATGCCGCCAAAATACACAAAGGTAAATAACTCAAAAAGATGGTGAAGGACTTCGGAAAGACCAGCTTTTTAGAAAATAAAAAAGGAACGATCCGCGGAATCCATGTAACCAACCCACATGCTAGCATTAGTATAACAAAATTAGTCATGATGTGTCACCGTCCCAACCAAACAACCTGCCAAGGTCGCCGCAATTACCGCAATCTCAGCTGTCGAAAAACGCATAAATAAAATCAATGTCCCCACAACTGCCCCTAGTACTAAGAGGGTTTGCTGGGTTTTCTTCTTAAGCGGTCGCTCTACTTGAAATAAAAAAAGACCAACAAACATGGCTACCAAGGCAAAATCTAAGCCTAACGCTTCCGGATCTGGAATAAACGAGCCTAATAATCCGCCTAAGAAGGTTGCGAAGATCCAACTCAAATAAGCCATCACGTTCAACCCATGGGTCCATTTCGCTGTGATTGGTTTGTCTTGTTGCAGTGCTGTCGTCAAAACACCATAAGATTCATCGGTCAAAAGCGTCCCAATCCCAATAGCAGAAAGCAAAGGTGTCTTTTTAAAATAGGAAGCTACTGACAAGCTCATCAAAAAGTGTCGTAAATTCACTAAAAAAACTGTTGCGACGATCGTCATGAAGGGTGCTTGAATCGCTAGTAACGCGCAAATGATAAATTGGGCACTGCCAGCATAGACAATAATAGACATTAAAATAATTTCTAAAATAGACAACCCAACGCCTTTTCCCACAACCCCCATCGCAAAACCAATGCCCAGATACCCAAGAATCGTTGGTACACAAGCAATGACTCCATCTTCAAACCGATCATATCTTTCCATTTTCTGCACAAAAAACCCCTCCTTGTTTGAACGATTATCTTTCATCATATCGAAAACAGGGAGGGGAAACAAGAGTTTTTCACATGTGCATGTAATTACTCTGAAAGTTTGCTAGTGACTCAGGGGATTTAGCGAACGGTGTGATCGTTCCCATTGCCTCTGAAATAGCCGGTTTTGGCGTTTACCGTAAATAAGTATAGCGGGAAGGCTGAATCGTCCGTTCCTTTGAGCAAGCTACCTTGGGCATTTGTCGCATAAAAATTGTAATAGCCTTCACCATTGACGATTCGCACACGTTCAAAAGTATAGCCGCCTTCCACCACATAACCACGGGCAATCGCTGTGGCGATGATTTTTTCTTGGACGCCATCCGCCCACACCCAAGCACTATTGTTCACATCATCCAAATCACTTTGACGAGCTGGAATGATTGGTTGATTGTTAGTATTTGTTGGCGTATTTGGCGAAAGGACATACTCTTCTTCAGAAGTACTTTGCGCTGGTGCCGCAGCGCTTGAAGAACCACCGCTCGAAGCTGAAGAATTGTTCTCAGAAGCCGCTGCTTGTGCTGCTTGTTCGGCTTGTTGTTGCGCCGCTGCTTGTTGGGTAGCTGTTTCACGCTTCGTCAAGGCAGTATCGACTTTACGAAGTTCAGTCGTAAGACTTTCCACCAATGAATCGATTGACAATGCTTGGACTTTTTTCATTAAAGCATTGTAGTTCTCGCGGGTGACACTTGCCGGAGCTTCCCCATCACCACTTAAAGCCACCATGCTCTTCACTGCATTTTGAACTTCCTCGATCGCGCTGAACTCTTTTTGTCCCATGTCGATGGCTTGATTGATCAACTCATCAAAGGCATCCCCGTTCTCACGCTTCGCCATTGTGACAGCAGCAGCTTCTTTCAAGGGGACTTCTTCCAACTGATCCCCCACAACGGCAGGACTGCTGAAATAGCTGTTGATCTCTGTTAAAGCCGCTACTTTGTCAGCGATCGTCTCTGCTTCTTGTGACAAGGCATCGTATCGTTCGTGGTCTTGAAAATCTGCCAACTGATTCGTCACAGCCGCCAACTGTTCTGCTGTTTTGTCGCTTTTAATGAACACACGCTCATCATCTGTATAAAAATCATTCAGCTCATTTTCGATCTGATCTAACGTGCGGTTCTCTTGTGCCAGTTGCGTTTGTCGGGCAGTTTCTTGTTGCTGTTGTTGATAGTAATACGCCCAACCACCACCTGCTGCCACTAATAGACAAGCCGCTGTAATGTAGAGTGCTTTACGAGGGCTCTTCTTGTTTTCGGTAGAAACAGGTGTTTTTTCTTCAGCAGTCGCCTTTTGCGGTGTTTCCTCCGCTATGGTGATTGGTTCAGGAATTGGATCGATGACTGGCTCTGGCTGCTTCCCAGCTTCTTCAATAACTGGCTCCATCACTGCTTCCTCTTCACTTGCCGGCAGAGATTCCTCGCTGGCTTGCACCTGACTTTCTGCTTCAGCAGAGGATAGATCAACAGCGGTTTCTTCTGCTTCCAAAGCTGCAGCTGCCTTGGCTTCTTCATCAAGTTTGTGCTGCCGGATATAAGCAGCCAAAATCTCAGAGTCATGCTGATCATCCGTATTTAATGCATCGGTCTCATTTACTTCTTCGCTGGCTGATGTTGTTTGGTCTTCTTTAGACCCAGAGTTTTCCGCCGTTTCTGGTTCTTTTTTGGACTCTGATTCAAGTGCTACTTTTTGCTCATCGGGAAGGGCCTCCTGCTGCGCAAGGTCGATCGTTTCTTCATTCGAGGACGGCCGATCACCTAAATGCTCCTCCATTTTTCCGATCGGAACATTTTTAAAGTCAGACCAGCGAATATCATCGTTTTTATTTTGTAGCTCTTCTGGCGTAACGGAAGAGTCAGATGCTGGTTCCTGTTGGTTCTCCTTTGCTTCCTTCCATTGAAACCCGCAATTGGGACAAACGGATGTTTCTTCTATTGCTTGAAATCCACATTCAGGACATGTCTTCTTCATTGATTCAAACTGACTCCTTTTGTTTTTTGCAATTCCTTTTTATGGAGCAGTAACCTACCAGATCAAACGCTTGATGCGCCCACTGCTCCCTATTTCAAAGACCGACAAATAATAGGTCTTTTTCGCATTTCTTTTTAATTACTCAATTATGCAGATGCACAAAATTAAATTTATCACATTCTAAGCAATTAGCCAACACTTGCTTGGTTACGTTTTTATTAAGTTCTTTACTGATCCTGTGAAGAGATGACAGAAACAGAACAAAAAAGACTTTCCAAAGAGGACCTTTGGAAAGTCGATAAAACCTTGATTATTCTAAGAAATCTTTCAATTGTTTTGAACGAGATGGATGGCGTAGTTTCCGTAACGCTTTTGCTTCGATCTGACGAATCCGTTCTCTCGTTACCCCAAAGACTTTGCCGACTTCTTCTAATGTCCGAGTACGACCATCATCGATTCCGAAACGCAAGCGTAGCACGTTTTCTTCACGGTCAGTCAACGTATCCAGTACATCTTCTAATTGTTCTTTCAAAAGCTCATAAGCCGCATGCTCTGCTGGACTTGTGGCATCTTGGTCTTCAATAAAATCACCTAGATGAGAATCATCTTCTTCACCGATCGGTGTTTCTAATGAAACAGGTTCTTGAGCGATCTTCAAGATTTCACGAACTTTTTCCGTCGGCAGATCCATTTCTGCACCGATTTCTTCAGGTGTCGGTTCGCGTCCTAAGTCTTGCAATAATTGCCGTTGGATACGAATCAATTTGTTGATGGTTTCTACCATATGCACTGGGATCCGAATGGTGCGGGCTTGGTCAGCGATGGCACGGGTGATTGCTTGACGGATCCACCAGGTCGCATACGTCGAGAATTTGAACCCTTTGCGGTAGTCGAATTTCTCAACGGCTTTCATCAAACCCATGTTTCCTTCTTGGATCAAATCAAGGAATTGCATTCCTCGACCTACATAACGTTTGGCAATACTAACGACCAAACGTAGGTTGGCTTCTGCCAAACGCTGTTTTGCTTCTTGGTCGCCTTCTTCGATTTTCAGTGCGAGAGCCACTTCTTCTTCTGCGGTCAATAGTGGCACCCGACCGATTTCTTTCAAGTACATCCGAACGGGATCATTGATTTTCACACCAGTCGGTGCAGACAGATCTTCTTGAGGTTGGGTTTCTTGTCGTTTTTCATTACTCTTTAAACTATGGACTGAAGGCTCTCCATTTTCATCCACGACACTGATGCCTGAATCCTCCAGTTTTTGAATTAGTTTGTCCATTGCATCAGCATCCAAAGTATACGGCGTTGCTAAACGATTCGTAATGTCATCGTAAACAACTTGCCCCTTTGTTTTGTTTTCTCGGATGTATTCGGCAACTGCTTTGTCATACGTTTTTTTTGTTTCTTCTGCCATGAAAGAAAGCCCCTTTCAGTTCGCTATTTAGCTTGTTTCAACCGTTTGGTCAAATCAATGATTTCGATCGCTAGTTCAAGTTCTAATTGCTGGTTTCCTTTTTGTCTTGCTTCTTGCTGCTGGATTCGTTTTTGATTGATTTCTTCAGCAATGCCCGACTTTTGAAAGACCTGCAGAATGTCCTGAAATTCTTGTTCAGTCCCTTCCTCAGAAGCTTTAAGATCTGCAATATCGATCACCATTTTTTTCATTGAATCTTCTTTTAAAAAATCTAAGAACTTTGCTAAAACAAAGTGTTCTTCTGTTTCCATATACGCATCAAACAGCAGATACAGCTGTTGATAACGATCGTGGATAAAGGATATGCCACTCGCTCGAAAGCGATGATTTAATGTACTGTCATGAAACAAACGGTACAATAATAATTCTTGTGCTTTTTCTACCTGTGTTTTGGGCTGCTGCCGCGTTGGCGGCGTAAAGACCACAGGATTATCTGCTGGCGGTGGTGGCGCTATATCTTGCATCGGCCGCTGTTCTTGCCGATTTTGCTTGAGTTGCTGCTGCAGGGTTTCACGACTCAAATTGAACTCTGTAGACAGCTGGGTCAAATAACGGTCTTGCTCCAACAAAGAATCCACACGCTGCAATTCATTTAACACAACTTGGACATAGTCCAATTGTTCTTTCTCATTGGCTAAATTGCGATTCGTCCGATGATAATCCATTTTGAATGCAAAAACCGTTTCTTTGCCGTGGACAGCTAATTTATAAAAAGCTTCTGTCCCATATTTGCGCAAATACTCATCTGGGTCCATCCGTTCCGGTACTCGAACCACCGATAGTTTCAAACGGCTATTGTTTTGCAAAAGATCGATCCCGCGGTTCGTTGCTTCAACCCCTGCACTATCTCCATCGTAACAAAGAATCACTTCTTGTGCCACTCGTTCGATATGGGCGATCTGCTGATTGGTTAAGCTGGTTCCCATTGAGGCGATCCCATTTTCGATTCCTGCCTGCCAAGCGGCGATCACGTCCATAAATCCTTCAAATAAATACACTTGGCCATCTTTGCGCATCGCACGGCGTGCTTTGTCAAAGTTGAAGAGAACCTCGCGCTTGTTGAAAAGGATCGTTTCAGGACTATTTAAATATTTCGGCTGGTCTTGATCACCAACTTTTTCGCTTGCCAGCCAACGACCAGAAAAACCAATCGTTTTTCCTTGAGGATTACGAATCGGAAACATGATTCGTTGGTAAAAGCGATCCGCCAATGAACCATCGTTTCGTTGAACAAAGAGCCCTGTATCAGGAAAAAATTCAGCTTTGGCTTGTTCATTCAAAAAGACTTTCTCCAAAAACGAGCGTTCGTTCGGCGCAAAACCAATATTGAATTCTTCAATCAATGCCATCGTCAATCCGCGATCCAACAAATAATCAAGCGCTTCTTGTCCAGCAGCCGTATTCACCAACATGTGATGATAGACCTCGGCGGCTTTTTCATGCAGCGCAATCAGTTGACTCGTTTGTGAGGTCGCCTCATTGATACCTTCTGACTGTTGATATTGCGGATCAAGAGGAATATCGTTCATTTCTGCTACTTTGACGACTGCTTCAGGAAAACTGATGCCTTCAAGCTCTTGTAAAAAACCGTAAACATTTCCCCCACGACCACAACCAAAACAATGAAAAATTTGTTTGTCTTCTGCAACGGAAAAAGAAGGTGATTTTTCATTATGAAAGGGACACAAACCAAAATAATTCTTTCCGGATTTCTTTAACTGGACATACTGTCCCACGATATCAACAATATTGCTGCGTTCGCGAATATCGTCAATGATCGTTTGAGGAATTCGTGCCATCCACTCACCTCCATTTGGTAAGTATTCATCGTTTACTAGGTAAAAAAACGCACTAATAGGTATCAGTGCGAAGAATAATTAGACAGAATCACTCATAATGATTTTACCATATTCTATTTGTATTTCAAGCTTTTTTTGCTTGCGTTGTTTCTTGACGATCAAGAAAAAAACCGCGCCGTAACGTCGATTTTCCACCGGTTCATTTTTATTAGATCCGCATAGAACATATTGCCGCCATTGTGATACAAATGACCGCCATTATAAAAGACCGATTGGATGCCCCAATAACGATAGGTTTGTTCTGTATCATTGCCTAACAACGGGGATAAAACCTCTCTGGAGTATGTTTCAGCTAATTCTAAGGTGTTCACGCCACCCCGTTCAGCGACATAATCAATATAATCTGTCCCAAAATTATAAGCCTGGACCGCGGTCCAAAGATCACAATTCATTTGCTCTGCTTTTTCGATCAACTCGGCTAAATAAGAAACCCCTTGTTCGATGCTTTGTTCTGGCGTATCAAATTGATTTTGTTTTCCATATACACTTTCAGAACTTTGCATCGGGTCATTGCCTTGTCCTTTTGACTCCGTCAGCATGATACTCATTGCTAAAGACTGATATTCAGAGATGTCGTGGGCTTGTGTCTGCTGTGCGATTTCCTCTTCATACGCATAGACAGCTTTCAATGCCGTGTAATTCCGATAGCCCCAAACCCCTGCTCCGATCAGCAGCAGCAAGAGCGCAAGCTTCAGTACAAATCCTAGGAAACGTCGAATTTTTCTCATCAAATACATCCCATCTTTTCTAAGTCAGAATCTATCGTACTATGAAATGAACAGGCTGACTAGAATTTTTTCTCTCCTAAAAAATCCTTAATAAAATCACAAGATTATTTAGAAAAAAACAAGCAATCCTAAGCTGATGGAGGGATTGTTGATGGTTTGACATGAAAAAGGAAACAGTGCTCCTTCAGATAAAGGAAGCACTGTTTCACTGATTTTTATTTTTCGATCGTGGTCACGATACCAGAACCAACTGTTCGTCCACCTTCACGAATGGAGAAGGTCGTTCCATTTTCCACAGCGATTGGATGGATCAATTCCACATCGATCGTTACGTTGTCACCAGGCATAACCATTTCCGTTCCTTCTGGTAAAACGATATTCCCAGTTACGTCCGTTGTACGGAAGTAAAATTGTGGGCGATAGTTATTAAAGAATGGGGTATGGCGACCGCCTTCTTCCTTTGTCAACACATAGACTTCTGCTTGGAATTTCGTATGTGGTGTGATGGAACCTGGTTTTGCTAACACTTGTCCCCGTTCAATTTCATCACGGGTGATTCCCCGTAATAATACCCCTACATTATCACCAGCTTCGCCAAAGTCCATCGTTTTACGGAACATTTCTACTCCTGTTACGACTGCTTTTTGTGTTTCAGGTTTGATTCCGACGATTTCTACTTCATCACCGACTTTTACTGTTCCGCGATCGATCCGACCAGAAGCAACGGTTCCCCGTCCAGTAATTGAAAAGACATCTTCGATTGGCAACAATAATGGTTTGTCAGTATCTCGTTCAGGTGTTGGGATATATTCATCTACCGTATCCATCAGCGTTAAGATCGCTGCTTCTGCTTCTGGATCACCTTCCAAGGCTTTTAAAGCAGAGCCTTTGATTACAGGAATGTCATCACCTGGAAAATCATATTCAGTCAGCAATTCTCTGACTTCCATTTCAACTAAATCGATCAACTCATCATCATCGACAAGGTCCGTTTTATTCAAAAAGACGATCAAATGTTTCACACCTACTTGACGAGAAAGCAAAATATGTTCCCGTGTTTGTGGCATTGGGCCATCTGTCGCTGATACGACCAAGATTGCGCCGTCCATTTGGGCAGCCCCTGTAATCATATTTTTCACATAGTCCGCATGTCCTGGTGCATCGATATGGGCATAGTGCCGTTTTTCTGTTTCATATTCTACATGGGCAGTATTGATAGTGATACCACGTTCGCGTTCCTCAGGAGCCGCGTCGATACTTGCGTAATCTTGCGGATTGGCAAGCCCTTTTTTCCCAAGAACTGTGGTAATAGCAGCAGTCAAGGTTGTTTTCCCATGGTCAACGTGTCCAATTGTTCCGATGTTGACATGGGGTTTGCTACGATCATAATGTTGTTTTGCCATATTGTTTCCCTCCTAGAGAAAGTTGAGTCGCTGTTTGACTCGAATCATATTTTTGCGATTTACGCTTCCAAATTCATAAGCCTCAACTTATTTTTTGTAAGTTTAAATCTACTCTTATTATAGGTCAAAATTAGTCAAAGTCAAGTCAGAGGACTCAGCTCCCAATCCCTAAGAATTTCTTTGCTTTTTAGCGATCTATTGGACGTAGGACAATTTTTATGAATAATAGAAGATGAGGTGAGAGATGTGAAGAAAATCATGGCAGCGCTGGTTTTTACAGCAATTTTCCTTGGGGGCTGTTTTGCTACTTATCATTATTACTATGGTGGAAATGAGTACTATACAGTCATCACGGATGCCGGCGAGCACGATACAGAAATTAGTGATAACGGGGTTGCCGAAGATGTCTACCGTTACACACAAGACGCTTACAGTTCCTCTGGAGAAGTCAAAAGGGTCAAAATGAATGAGCACCGTTCCGCTCCTTTAAGAGAAGGTGCCTATTTAAAATTATTGGTCAATCCTAATAAAGGTGTTCTGAGCTGGGAAGAAGTTTCTGAAGAAGACGTTCCTAAAGCCGCCCTTGAGAAACTGACCGATCAATAATTGCTGATATTGATCAAAGATATCCAGAAAAAAGCAGAGACTCCTCATTTCTTAAAGAGGAATCTCTGCTTTTTTTTGTTGTTCTATGTTGTTAGCTCCGTATCATCCCCACAGAAGCCTCTTCTCCTACATCCGATTAATTACTTCTTCTACATTTTTGATCGTTACAGAAATCGTTCCGTCTGGGTTATTGATAAATTCAATCAAATTTGGATCTCGGTAGACATCCAAAGGAACGATCAATTCGATCCCGTTAGATAATTTCAGTTTTTGTTTCCCAAATTTTTTCTCCGAAATCTCACGGACATCCCGCATCATTGGCGCCTGATTGACGAATCCTTTTTCAGCCACTTCTTCTTGAAAAGAAAGCTGAGCGGTAATATTGTCTTTAAAGACTTTTTGCGCTACTTCGCTGACATCGATATGACCAGATTCTTCGATCGTGTCGTAGACCGCTTCTTTTAAATCGGCAACAACGTTATAGGTAGGTGTTTCAAACTTCTGCCCAATTTTTTCCGCCACTTTTTTGATGACTTTGACGTTTTCTTCTAACGAAGGAATCGGTTCGGCATCAATGACTTTCGTTGAAAAGTAAGCATATTTTTCCCCTGAAAAGCTATATTTCTTTTCAATCAGTTCAAAGTCTAAGCTCTCCACATCAATTGTGATCCCTTCATCGGCCTTTTGGGTTTTACCTGCTAGTAAAGCACGATGCAAAATCAAATTGTTTTCGATCCCAGCTTCCCCATTATCAATAAAATGCGTATAGCCGTCTTGATAGTTGACCTTCAAAAATGCCAACTGCATTCTTGTATCAAATTCATACAAGACGACAAAGGCATCCGCACTTGGTGCATCTTCACTTTCCTTGTAGGCTTCATACCACCGTTGGACGATCGCTTCACTGGCTGCGACAAAATCATCAGGTGCTTGTTTGACCAGTTGAGCGATCGTTGATGTTTCGAGTAAACGCCCTGTTTTGGTTTGCGGTGTTGCAAGTTTCTGTATTTTTTTCTTCAAATAATCACGAATGTATTCCGTTGTTAAATCAAGTTCAACTTGTGAAAAAACCGGATCGCCTGTTTGACGGTCCACAATGTGTAAAATCGCATGTTTCAAATAAATATCCATTGGTTACGCTCCTTATCCATTTGTCTAGTGTACAAAATAAATAGGCGAACTGACAAGAGCGAATCGGCATTTTCCTTCAACAATCGCTTTCTTTTTAAAAGGTGCAATCATTGGAAATTCCTGCCTCGTCTGCTAAACTAAAGGTATCACAGAAAACGGAGGAATGAACATGAACAGCTATACGTTATCAAACAATGTGACCATCCCTGAGCTAGGCTTTGGCACATGGCAAACACCAGACGGCGACGTTGCCGTAGCATCAGTCAAAAAAGCACTGGAAGTAGGTTACCGCCATATTGATACAGCACAAGGCTATAAAAATGAAGCCAGTGTTGGTCAAGCGATCAAAGAAAGCGGCATTCCCCGCGAAGAGCTTTTCTTGACTACAAAATTGTGGAATGCAAACCATTCCTATGATCTTGTGATGTCTTCTTTTGAAGAGTCCTTAGAAAAACTACAAACAGACTATATCGATCTTTTCTTAATCCATTGGCCAAACCCAGTAGCCTTTCGTGACAACTGGCAAACAGCGAATGCAGAAACATGGCGCGCTTTTGAAGAATTGTATCAAGCAGGCAAAATCAAAGCGATCGGCGTCAGCAACTTCTTACCACATCATTTTGAAGAATTGAAAAAAACAGCGACCATCTTCCCAATGGTCAATCAGATTTTCCTTGCACCTGGCGAGTTACAAGAAGAAGTCGTGACCTATTGCCAAGAACACGATGTATTGCTTGAAGCATATAGCCCATTAGGTACCGGGAAGATATTTGATGTACCAGAAATGAAAGCATTAGCTGAAAAGCATCAAAAATCAATCGCTCAAGTTGCATTACGCTGGTCTTTACAACATGGTTTCTTGCCATTACCAAAATCAGTCACACCAAGTCGGATCGAAGAAAACATCCATGTCTTTGATTTTGAGCTATCTGAAGAAGACATGAAAACGATCGATCAATTAGATGGCGTCGTTGGGAAAGCGACCAATCCAGATACGACAGGGTTTTAATTTTACTCTCTATAAGGAGAAGCCTATGAAGACAACTGATTTGATTCACCTCTCCCCTGCTGTTCAAAAAGCCTTACATGCTGATTTTGTTTTTCTTGTATGGCCAGACAAAGTCCAACATTTTCCGGCACGTCAATGGTCAACCAGCGACTATCAGCAGATGCTAGCTGAGAAACTCACTGGAGAGATATGCTTTTTTCTTTGGGAAAACTACTTAGTCGCCACTGGAGACAAGGAGCTTTTGATCCTGATGCCTAAGTACCATCAAATCAATGATCTAGTAGAAACGCCAGCGCCGCTTCTTTAGCAGCGCTGGCGTTTTTTCAGGAAGTATATAATTTTTTTTGTATTTTTCATGAGAATCACTGTTCTTTTCTGCAAATTTTCCTTATAATCGATAGTGATCGAGAGGAGAAGATTATGAAAAAGAAACAATTAGCAAAATTGAAACAACAATTCCGCCCGTCTTATGAAACAGCTCGACAACAGTTGTTTACAGCGATCGAGCGCAAAACAGCAGATAAGTTCGACCTTCCGACAACTGTTTATATCAATCCTAAAAATCACGAGGAATTATTGATTGAATTGTTGAAGGAAACACCAAAAGAACAAAAAATCGCTGTTCCTTTAGATGAGAACTTCAAAATCGTCGTGAAACGAATCCAACGCTTAGAAGCTGGCTTACTTGATCGTTTCAGCGATAACTTAGTCGATGAAATCGCCGCCTACTGGTTGCCGACCAATACACAAGTAAGTGCGACGCCTGCTTCCGCTCCTGTCACAGAAACAGCAGAAGTGAAGGAAGAATCAACACCAACCGAAACGGCTGCACCAACTAAAGAAGTAGAAAAATCAGCGGAATCAACGGCTGATGATTCTGACGAATCCATGACTTTTTCAGCATTTGCCGAAAAAATCGCAGCATTCCCTAAATTTTCTGCAAAACAATCTTCAGGAGAAACGATCGTAATCGAAGCTTCCCCGAAAGAAGATCGTGTTCTAGCAACAATTTCTGAAACAGAAAGTGATACTTTTACTATCGAAACCGCGCTAGAACGCAAATACAAAGTAAAATTAGAAGTCATTCCATTGATCGAGGCGTATGCCCACACGGCGATTTCTAAACGATAAACAAAAGGTTCTCTAGGAATTCCCTAGAGAACCTTTTTTAGTTGCGTATTTCTGTTAAAAATTTACGGGCTTGCTCCTGATTCATTTGACTCGCCGCTCGCAGCTTAGCTGCCAGCTGCTCGATCTCGTTTCCTTTTGCCCCAACTGAAATAGCTAATGAACGGGCTTGCATGCTCATATGGCCTTGCTGAATCCCTTCTGAAACCAATGCCCGCAAAGCTGCCAGATTCTGAACCAACCCGACACTTGCCGCCAGCGAAGCTAACTCACTCGCCGTTTCAACACCAGTCAGTGCCAACGCCGCTTGGGCTTTCGGCAATACTTTCGTCGCCCCCCCGACCGTGGCGATCGCCAACGGCAGTGTAATACTGCCGATCAGTCGGTCTTCAGCGATTTTCCAAGAAGTTAAGCCTTGCACCCGACCGTTACGTGCGGCATACCCATGACAAGCAGCGGAAAGTGCGCGGGTATCATTGCCGGTAGCCAAAATCAGTGCTTCGACACCATTCATGATCCCTTTGTTATGGGTAGTCGCTCGATACGGATCAATCTTAGCGAAATCAGCTGCATGAACGATTTTTGTTGCGACTTGTCTGCCATTTCCGGTCTTGCTTAGTTTATCAAAAGGTACGGAGCAAGTGGCTGTCACTAACGATTCCGTAGCAAGATTGCTTAAAATACTAAAGAGAATTTCTTCTTCTGGGAACCACTTCCGAAAGAGGTCGGCTACTCCTTCTAAAATCGAATTGATGATGTTGGCGCCCATGGCATCTTTGACATCAACCAACAAATCGATTGAGACATAGGTTGTTGCTAATTCAGATTCTGCTGGGGAGAAGTTCCGACCAATCACTCGTCGCAGTCCTCCGCCGCGTTTTACGATCGAGGGATATGCCTCGTTCGCCACTGCAAAAATCGTTGCTTGCTCTGTATTGACTTTTGCCAAAAGGGCATCTGGGTCTTGAACACCCATAAAGACGATCTGTCCTCGAAGCAAACGTTCTTGGCTAGTTGTTGTAATGGGACCAGCCATTTTGGCACCGTTGCTCATCGCTGCAACCACAGAGGGTTCTTCTGTGGCTAACGGGACATTGTATAACTTGCCATTCACCTGCAGATTCACCCCCACGCCTAAGGGGATTTCCACTTCACTGATCTGGTTTTCGATCAAGTGATTGGCGGTTTCCTTGTCTAATGCCATTTCTTGAAAAACCAAGGATTCGGTTGCCGCGATCGCCCCTTGTGCTTCGAGAAAGGCTAGCCGTTCGTTAGGCGTAAGGGCGTAGAACTTTTTTTTTTTCTGTTTTTTCTGATGCTGACTCCTCATGAAAATCAGTTTGACTTGATGTGACCAAAGGGTTTTCTAACAGCATCGCTAGCCCTAACCCACCACCGACACATAAAGAGGCGATCCCATAGCGCTCTTGGGTGTCTTTTAGCTGATAAGCGACCGTCGTTGCGATCCGAGCGCCAGTCGCGCCAATCGCATGGCCAAGAGAAATGCCCCCGCCGTAACGGTTGACTTTCTTGGGATCCAAACCAAGTTCACGTTCTACTACAATTGAGGAAGCTGCAAAGGCTTCATTGATTTCAAAAATACCGATCTCTTCAATCGACAGTGCTTGCTTTTTCAGCAAAGTATCGATTGCTTTGATTGGTGAGATTCCCATGATCTCTGGAGCAAAGCCAACTTCAACGATCTCTTTGATCACTGCCAGATAAGGAACCTGATGCTCCTCACAGTAGCTTTTTGAGGCGATCAAGACCATGGCAGCCCCATCATTGATGGTTGAGGCATTCCCAGCAGTCACCGTACCGTCCTTTTTGAAAACCGTTTTAAGTTCAGCTAATTTTTCGACCGTCGTAGCGGCGCGAATGCCTTCATCCTGTAAAACGGTCCCTGACTTTTCAGTCAAAGGTACGATCTCTTGCTCAAATTTCTTTTCTGCTTGTGCCTTGGCAGCTTTCATTTGGGAGTGGTAGGCAAATTCATCTTGTTCTTGTCGCGTGATGCCGTATCTTTCTGCAACAGTTTCAGCCGTTAAGCCCATCGGTTTGCTGCTAAAAGCATCCGTTAAGCCATCATGCATCATTGTTGATATTGGGGCTGAATACTGATCTTCTGCCTTGTTATAATAACTGAAAAGCGGCGCATTCGTCATACTTTCAATCCCACCAGTCAAAACGACGGATGCCTTGTTTAACTGAATTTGCTCCATGCCCATTAGAATCGCTTTCATTCCCGAACCGCAAACTTCGTTGATCGTTGAGGCTGGGATATCTGAAGAAAGTCCACTTTGCAGGGAAACTTGACGGCTTGGATTTTGACCACTGCCTGCTTGTAGGACATTTCCGATAATCACTTGTGCGATATGTTCTTTTGCTTGTTGGTTTCTTGCCAACAAGGCTTTTGCAGCAACTGTTCCTAATTCTACTGCTGAATATTCTTTTAATGACCCATGGTATTTGCCAATTGGCGTTCTTAGTGCGTCGATAATGACAACTTCTTCCACGTACGTCACCTCCTCTTGAAATATATCATTAAATCCTCCAAAAAAGAATACCCCACATCAGCTTGCTGCGCCCTTTTCTACTTTCTTTAATAAAGTTTAAATTCTAATCAATTCTTTTTCATTTTTTTCAAAAAATATGATACCTTAGAACGTGTAGCCTACTAAGTACGTAGAACATAAAGGAGCGACGGAATGAACGTTGGTATTGATAAAATAAATTTTTATGTCCCCCCCTATTTTATAGATATGGTTGATCTAGCTCACGCCCGAGAGGTCGACCCAAATAAATTTACGATCGGGATCGGTCAAGATCAAATGGCGGTCAATAAAAAAACACAAGATATCGTCACCTTTGCCATGCATGCGGCAAAAGATATCCTCACAAAAGAAGATTTACAAGCAATTGATATGGTGATCGTCGGCACAGAATCCGGCATCGATGAATCAAAAGCTTCGGCAGTGGTTTTGCATCGCCTATTAGGTATCCAACCATTTGCCCGCTCCTTTGAAATCAAAGAAGCGTGTTATGGCGCAACAGCAGGCTTGCAGTTTGCTAAAGCCCACGTACAAGCCAATCCAAAAAGCAAAGTGTTGGTGGTGGCTTCAGATATCGCCCGTTATGGCTTAGCCTCCGGTGGAGAGCCAACTCAAGGCGTAGGTGCAGTTGCCATGTTGATCTCTGCAGATCCAGCGATTTTGCAGCTTGATAACGATAACTTGATGTTGACACAAGACATTTATGATTTTTGGCGTCCCGTTGGCCATCAATATCCAATGGTAGATGGCCACTTGTCAAATGCCGTTTATATCGATTCCTTCAAACAAGTTTGGCAAGCCCATTGCGAAAAAAATCAACGCACAGCAAAAGATTACGCTGCATTGAGCTTCCATATTCCTTATACAAAAATGGGTAAAAAAGCCTTGTTGGCTGTTTTTGCTGAAGAAGAAGAAACGCAACAAGAACGCCTGATGGCTCGCTATGAAGAATCGATCGTTTACAGCCGTCGTACCGGCAACTTGTATACGGGTTCATTGTACCTAGGCTTGATCTCTTTATTGGAAAATTCCTCCAGCTTGCAAGCCAATGATCGAATCGGATTATTTAGCTACGGCTCAGGAGCGGTTGCTGAATTTTTCAGCGGCATATTGGTACCTGGCTATGAAAAACAGTTAGCACAAGCGGCCCACCAAGCGTTACTCAATGACCGGCAAAAACTAACGATCGCTGAATACGAAGCGATGTTCAATGAGACCATCGATATTGATCAAGATCAATCCTTTGAGGATGATCTACTCTACAGCATTCGTGAAATCAAAAATACCATTCGTTATTATAAAGAAGAAAACGAGTGATCCTAAGAAAAACTTTGTTTATTTTCAAGCAAAAAAAGCTTGATAGAACAAAGTTTTTTCTTTTGTTCAATAAAATTGAAACAAATCTGCATTTTCAGTCTTTTTTCAGATTGTTATTCAAATATTTTCAGATAATTCAGGAAAAACATTTGACAGTCTGTTTTTTTTTGTCTATACTAAAATCAATTCAAGTTTGGAGGAACATTTATGTTAAAAAACGACCGTATCCCCACAACTGAATATCTTTTACTTTAGCTACTTTAGATAGTTTGTATTCATATCACATTATGGATGCAAACCCCAAAACAAGTTTTGTTTGTATCTATGATGGCTAAAGCATTTTAACTTGAACTTGCAGCCATGTAGAAAATCTTCTAAATGGTTGCCAATATACGTTCACGCTTAGTATAGGATCGAATCCATTTAGACGATTGTCTGAATGGATTTTTTTGTTCAGGTAAACCCCAATAAAAAAAAGAAACGTTTATAGGAGGAATTACAATGAAAATGAAAAAATGGATCACAACTGGGTTACTTACGGCTTCCTTGCTGGCATTAGCAGCTTGTGGCGAATCAAACAATGCTTCGGAGGAAAACGATGGAACAAAAACAGTCGGTGTTTTACAACTCGTGGAACACGGCTCCTTGAATGCCGCCTATGAAGGGTTCAAAGAAGGCTTAGCAGAAGCGGGCTACACAGAAGGTGAAAACCTGACGATCGAATACCAAAATGCCCAAAATAGCCAAGATAATTTAAAAAGTATGAGTGAACGCTTAGTGAATGCCGATCCTGATCTTCTATTAGGCATCGCTACCCCTGCTGCTGTTTCATTGGCAAATGAAACTACGGATATCCCAATCGTGGTTACTGCAGTTACTGACTTAGTTGGAGCAAAATTAGCAGATTCAAATGAAGAACCCGGTCGCAACATCACAGGTACTTCAGACATGGTGCCTATCGAGCAGCAGATCAATTTGCTGTTAAGTATCGTCCCTGACGCCAAAACGATTGGCATCATGTATAACGCAGGAGAAGCTAATTCAAAAATCCAAGCAGACTTGGCAGAAGAAGCCTTAAGAGCTGCTGGGGTTGATGTTAAAGTATTGACAGCCAATACAACCAATGACGTGCAGCAAGTGACCACTAGCCTGGCAAAAGACGTCGATGGCATTTATGTCCCAACAGACAATACTTTTGCCTCTGCTTCAGCAATCGTTGGTGAAGTGGCCAAAGAGACCAAAACACCGATCGTCGCAGGTTCCGTGGAACAAGTAGACGATGGCGCCCTAGCAACTTATGGTATTGACTATAAATCCCTTGGTATTCAAACAGGGAAACTAGCAGCGAAAATTTTGGATGGTGATGCACAACCAGCAACCACGCCTGTTGAAACAGCAGAAAATTTAGAGTTAGTCGTCAATGAAGAAATGGCTGCTGCTTTAGGAATTGATCCTGCCAGCATCACTGCTCCAGAATAACCATACTAATTTAGATTTGAGGAAAACATATGAATTTAGTCGACACATTCTTGCTCTTACTACAATCTGCCACCTCTCAAGGGATCCTTTGGGCATTGCTGGCGATCGGGGTATTTTTGACCTTCCGTATTCTGGATATTGCTGATTTAACTGCAGAAGGAAGTTTTCCCTTGGGTGCAGGGATCGCAGCAATCAGTATTACGAATGGCGTCTCCCCCATATTATCCAGCTTGATGGGCTTTGGCGGCGGCATGTTAGCTGGCTTGGTATCCGGACTACTGCATACAAAACTAAAGATCCCAGCCTTGTTGGCCGGGATCATCACGATGACTGGGCTTTATTCCATCACGAATCGTGTAATGGGTGCTCCCAACATTGCCCTATTAGGACAAGACACGGTCTTCACCCAATTTCAAGCAATGGGTCTAACCAAAAACAATGCCGTGATTCTTGCGGGCTTTCTCTTCGCAGCTGTCGTCATTTTGTGCTTGTTCCTCTTTTTCCGTACAGAGATTGGCTTAGCATTGCGAGCGACGGGCGACAATTTAGCTATGAGTGAAGCCAACGGTATCAACACCGATAACATGAAGATCATCGGTTACATGATCTCTAACGGCTGTATTGCCCTCTCAGGTGCTCTTTTAGCCCAAAACAACGGTTTTGCTGACCTAAACTCCGGAATCGGTACGATCGTCATCGGCTTGGCATCGATCATTATTGCAGAAGTTTTATTTGCCAATAAATCTTTGCTGTTACGGTTGATCACCATCGTGATCGGAGCGATCGTTTATCGCTTTATCCTGGCCGTCGTTTTCGAGTTCAATGTCGAAGCCAATGATATCAAACTGGCATCCGCAATCGTCTTAGTCATCTGCCTCTCGTTACCGCAGCTTCGTTCAAAACTAGGACTTAAAAAGATGCTGCCAAAAACCAAAGGAGGCCAATCCTAATGACTTCAGTCTTAACAATCGAAAATCTACACCAAACCTTTGAAAAAGGAACGATCAATGAGAACCATGTCTTGCGAGGCATTGACCTGATGATGAATGCCGGTGATTTTATTACGATCATCGGTGGCAATGGTGCCGGAAAATCGACCCTCTTAAACAGTATTGCAGGAACGATCCCAACAGAACAAGGAAAAATTACCTTAGATGGGAAAGACATCACCCGTTTATCCGTTACGAAACGTTCAAAGGATATTAGCCGAGTCTTTCAAGATCCACGTATGGGGACAGCCGTTCGTTTGACTGTTGAAGAAAACTTAGCACTGGCTTACAAACGTGGCCAAGTCCGAGGGTTTGCAACAGGCGTCAAAGCGAAAAACCGCGCGTTTTTCCAAGAGAAATTAGCCAGCCTAAACTTAGGCTTAGAAAATCGACTTTCTGCCGAGATCGGTTTGTTATCAGGCGGACAGCGTCAAGCGATTACCCTCTTGATGGCTACATTGCAACAACCCAAATTGATTTTATTAGATGAACATACCGCTGCCCTAGATCCAAAAACCTCGTTGACTGTCATGGCATTGACCGATCAATTGATTCGTTCACAACAGTTGACGGCCTTCATGGTTACTCATGATATGGAAGATGCCATTCGCTATGGCAATCGCCTGATCATGCTTCATCAAGGCAAGATCGTCGTGGACATTGCCGGTGAGCAAAAGCAACATTTAACAGTCCCTGAATTGATGGAAATGTTCCATCAAAATAGCGGTGCTGAATTAAAAGATGACCAACTGCTCCTACGCTCTTAACAAGCAAAAAGACACGTAGAAAGGAATCCCCTTCTACGTGTCTTTTTTGATTTTTCCAAGTGATTTGCAAAAGCCTCACTTTGCTTCATTTTCCGCAATGATATCTGTGACCTTCATCAAGCGGGTCAATGTTGCTCGTTCGTCTTCTGCCAGATTGCTTTCAATGTATTGAATGGTTTCCGTCAGTTTGGGAATCGTCATATACTCTAACGCATTGACTCTTCGTCTCGTCCGCTCGATCTCATTGGCCATCAGTTGACAGGTTTTCTCGATCTCTGCCAATTGCAGCATTACTGGCAGCATTTGGTCGAGATGAGACAATGAGAGATCCAGCTCACTGGTGGTACTTACAAAACCATAGGAAAAGTCATCATCAGAGCTTTCTTCTTCGTAAACAGGATTTAACACTGGCACATCCATATTCATGATGGTCCGACTTTGTACATCTAGGGTCACTTTATTTAAAGGGATCATAAATGCTTCTTGCAAAACGACATCGGGAATACTACTAGAAGCCAGCACATACTCTTCCATCCCTGATTGCAGCGCAGTTTCCATTTTTTTACGAAGTTCCTGGTTTTTCTTTACTAGCTGAATGAATTGGCGCACCAGCTCATCTTGCTTGTCTTTCAATAATTTGTGACCACGGGTTGCCGTCGTCAGCCGTTTTTTCAAACGACTTAGTTCCATCCGAGTTGGATTGACATTTAAGATCGCCATTAAGAACTCACATCCTCGTCCGTTGGGTAATAGGCGTCGATAAATTCTTCTTTGATACGGCTCAACTCTTGTTTTGGCAAGGTAGCTAATAGCTTCCAGCCTAAATCTAACGTTTCTTCAATCGTCCGGTTGGTTTCAAATCCCTGGTTGACATACTCTTTTTCGAAAAGATCAGCAAAACGCGCGTACTTTTTATCAAGATCAGACAAGGCAGACTCTCCTAAAACGATCGATAACTCTTTGGCAGCTTTCCCATCGGAATAGGCGGCATAAATTTGATTCATCGTTGCCGCATGATCGGCACGGGTCTTACCTTCTCCCGTTCCTTTGTCCTTCAACCGGGAAAGACTTGGCAAAATATCCACTGGCGGGTTGATATTGCGTTTGTAAAGGTCCCGCGACAAAATGATTTGTCCTTCCGTGATATAGCCGGTCAAATCAGGAATTGGGTGGGTTTTATCGCCATCAGGCATCGTTAAGATTGGAATCTGTGTGACCGAGCCTTCTTTGCCCATCAAACGTCCTGCACGTTCATACAGCGTCGCTAAATTGGTGTACAGATACCCTGGGTAGCCACGACGTCCTGGAACTTCTCGGCGAGCAGCGGAGATTTCTCGCAATGCTTCGCAATAGTTCGTCATATCGGTCATGATCACTAAAACGTGCATGCCTTTTTCAAAAGCCAGATATTCTGCTGCGGTCAATGCCATCTTAGGGGTAGCGATCCGTTCGATTGCCGGGTCATTGGCAAGGTTCATAAACAAAACAGAACGGTCTAACGCACCGGTTTTACGAAATTCATCTACGAAAAATTCTGCTTCTTCAAATGGAATTCCGATAGCTGCAAAGACGATCGCGAAATTACCTTCTTGGCTGGGTACGGTTGCTTGTCGCGCAATTTGAGCAGCGATCTCTTTATGAGGCAAACCGGAGGCGGAAAAGATTGGTAGTTTTTGTCCACGAACTAGGGTATTTAAATGATCGATAGTTGAGATTCCCGTTTGGATAAATTCATCCGGGAAGTCCCGTGCCATTGGATTGATAGCTTCACCATTTACATCGATGCGTTTTTCTGGCAAAATTCTAGGGCCATTATCTTTGGGTTTTCCTAAACCATCAAAAACTCGACCCATCATATCTAGAGAAACCCCCAAAGTCAAACCAGTTCCTAGAAATCTTGCTTTACTTTCTTCGGCACTCAAGTTGCTAGTACCTTCAAAAACTTGGACAACGGCATTGTCATCACTGACTTCCAGTACTTGTCCTTGACGGATCTCACCCGTGTCCATGCGGACTTCGACGAGTTCATCAAATTTAACGCCTCTGACGTTCTCAACCACCATTAAGGGGCCGGCGATTTCGGAAACTGTACGATATTCTTTTAACATCAATGAACACCTCCAGTTTCAATGATTCGTTGTAACATTTCTTTGATGTCATGCTTGATCGTATCCAAGCGGGTCAATTCTTCTTCAGGAATGTATTTGCTGCGAGCGATGCGCTCACGCAGATCAACCGTTCCTTTGGTGATCTCATCTAAGTAAGCACCTAGCTGCAGTGCACGTTGCGCTTGTTCATTAAAGTAAAGAATATTCTCTAACATTTTGAACTGCTTATTACGAGATGTATACGTGTCAACGTCATCAAAGGCGTTTTGCTGCAAGTAATCTTGTCTCAAAGAACGGGCTGTCATCATCGTCAAACGGTCTCTTTGAGAAAGAGAATCCATCCCTACCAATTGAACGATCTCTTCTAAACGGCTTTCTTCTTGGAGAATCGCCATTGATTCATTGACTAGCTCCGACCAGCGATCGCCTAATAATTGATCTAAATAAGAATTGATTTGATCTTCATAAAGGGAATAGGAATTCATCCAGTTGATGGAGGGAAAATGCCGTTTTTGCGCCAGCATGCTATCCAATGCCCAGAAAACTTTCACGATTCGTAAGGTATTTTGGGTGACTGGTTCTGAGATGTCTCCACCAGCTGGTGAAACCGCGCCAATTGCGGTAATGCTTCCTTCCCTAGGCTGCGTGCCTAATGAATGGAAACGCCCTGCTCGCTCATAGTATTCCGCAATTCGACTTCCAAGATAAGCCGGATAACCTTCATCTCCGGGAATCTCTTGCAATCGGCCACTCATTTCCCGCAGCGCTTCTGCCCAACGTGATGTTGAGTCTGCCATGATGGCCACACTATAGCCCATGTCACGGTAATATTCTGCAATCGTGATTCCTGTATAGATTGAGGCTTCCCGAGCAGCAACTGGCATATTCGACGTATTGGCGATCAAGACCGTTCGTTCCATGATCGACTTGCCGGTATTTGGGTCGATCAGTTCAGGAAATTCATTCATAACATCCCGCATTTCATTGCCTCGCTCGCCGCAGCCGACATAGACAACGATATCCACATCTGACCATTTAGCAATTTGGTGCTGAACGACCGTTTTTCCGGCACCAAATGGTCCGGGAACGGCAGCTGAGCCGCCTTTTGCTACTGGAAAATAGGTGTCGATGACTCGCTGTCCAGTGACCAACGGTTCGCCTGGATTTAATTTAGCAGTAACGGGACGTGGTTGACGAACTGGCCATTTCTGAACCATCGTCAAGGATTTTTCCCCCTCAATGGTTTCTAAAACACAGATCACTTCAGTAATCGCAAAATTCCCTACCATGATTTCTTTGACGGTTCCTTCATAGTTTGGTGGAACCATGATTTTATGCTCGATCACCGACGTTTCTTGTACTGAACCTAAAATGTCGCCGCCTTGTACGGTATCACCGACTTGTACTTGAGGGACAAAGGTCCATTTCTTTTGGCGATTCAGTGGATCGATGGTGACCCCTCGTTCCAAAAAATCACTTTCTGTTTGCGACATAAATGTATCTAATGGTCGTTGGATCCCATCAAACATCTGAGTCAACAAACCTGGTGCTAGTTCGACAGACAATGGTGCGCCTGTCGTTTCCACGGGTTCGCCTGGTCCGATTCCCGCTGTTTCTTCGTATACTTGGATCGAAACCAGCCCTTTTTTGATCTCAATGATCTCACCGATAAGGCCCTTGTCACTGACTTTGCAGATTTCATGGATTTTTGCGCCACTCAATCCTGAGGCGGTGACCAGTGGTCCCGATACTTTTTCAATTGTGCCAAATGCCACATTTATTCCTCCTAGCTGGCTGACTTGTCTGTTATGAATCTAAAATATTCATTCCTACCGCTTTTTCCACATTTTGCTGAATGCGTGCCATACCGATTCCTAGACTACCTGTACTACTTGGGATCGGAATGATTGCTGGTGTCGGTACTTCTTCATAGCGGCGAACGATCGGTTCTAATTGTTCGATCAGTCGCTCAGTCAAAAAGATCACCCCATAGGCTTCAGCCATTTCTTCTAGTTGTTGGGCGGCTTCATCCAAATCGCTGACTGGAAAGATGTCGATCCCCAGCCCTTTGAAAGGCAAGATCGAGTTCTTACCACCCATCATTGCTATTTTTTTATGCATAACTATCACGCACCCGACTTCTTAAAATCTCTTCCGGCACCTTATTGATTTTCCCAATCAAGAGAATTCGCAAGTTCTTGCTTTCAATTTCCTTGGCGTACAAGTACCCTGCCAATGCTGAAGGGCCAAAAGGAACAATTTTATGTTCTTTGAGCTTCGCCATCAGAAAATTGTCTTTGCGTATATCAAAGGTATTCAAGGTCTTCTTCTCTACCAACTCTTCATAGCTGTGATTGATCAGTTCTTTATAAGGAGTTCCTTGCAAATATGCCACAAATGCCTCAAGGGAAGTCGTGATCTCAGCTAACAGTTCTTTTGCAGGTAGGTTCCCATGATCGGCTAAAACTGCGCTGATAAAGCCGCGCTTGCGTTTCATCGCGTAACTGCGCAACGTTGTTGAAATGTTGAAGATATCGATCTGTCGACGAATCAAGCTTTGCAGCAGATCATCGTCGTATTCTTTGCCAATGGTCCACAATTGTTCCCAATAATGGTTATCAAAGATGATATCGATCGATTGGACCTCATGGTAGTTCTCAATATAAGAGAAGACTTCTTCCACACAATCAACCATCTCTTTGGCAACAAGATTGCTTTTTCTGGTCTTGACTAGATCCTTAAGGACAGAAAGCGGCTGGGTGCCGATTGGGACAAGGTATTCAGAAAAATCTTCCTGCATATACGCCGCTTTTACCAAGACTTTCAGATTTTGATAGTCATATTTCAAAGCAAAGAAATCAACGATCGCTTTTTCCGGTGTCAGCTGATACATCGTGTCGTATACCCGTTTCAACTCCGCCATCAACACATGTTCAAAGTCGTGTACACGATCATCCTCGTTGATGAAGTCACCATAAACCGTTTCTTGCAACATACTGTAGATTTCCTCTGCGCTAGCAGCCGAGAGCATCCGCTCATAGCGGCTGCGATCGAATAATTGCGATTCATACGTCCGAATTCTCGTATTTAAGGTATTGTATTTGATGTCATTCATCTGTTTGCACCTGCTTACTGTTCAAAAATCAATTGCAGTAACGTATTGCTTAACTCTTCTTTGTTGGCTTCTAGCAGCGCATCAAAAGTAAAATTCAACTCAATCGCTTCTTGTCGCAACAAAAAGCCGCCCTTACGAGGGATTGTTTTATTTACCAGTTTCAGCTGAACCTCTGGAACCGATGCTTGCAACTTAGTAAGGAGTTCCTCATCTACTAAATGGCGGGTCTTCTCACCTAAAAGCAACTCAACCTCACCAGTTAACCGTGCATTCGCCAAGCCTTTAGCGATAAACGCATAAAATGCTGCTTGATCCATTGTATTTAATCGAGTCAGAGCCTCAGAAAACAGCTCATCTAAGACAGACTGCTTTGCTGCCAAGACCTTGTTTCTTGATTGGATATGCACATCTGAGATTTCCAAATACATCGCCGCACGTTTTTCTTTTTCGTAGAAAGCTAGTCGTTCGTTCAGCTCTTTTTCTAATTGCGTTCGCTTTAAGTTTTCTTGATTTTCACTTTCTTTTTTTGCTTCTTTGATTTGCAACTGGTATTTCTTTTCCGCATCAGCGGTTATTTTGTCAGTTAAACGTGTAATATCAGACATTCACTTTCCCTCCTCTTAATTCAAGACAAGCAAGAAGGAAATTACGAACCCTAAAATACAATACGTTTCCATCATCGCTACTAAGATAATTCCTTTGGTCACATGTTCTGGTTTTTTGGCTAAAATCTGCATCGCAGCACTTGCGGCACGTCCTTGCCATTTTCCGGCTACGATTGCTGTTAATGCGATTGGCAGTGAAGCAATAAACAAGTACAATCCGCGATCGAATGAGAGCGAACCGCTGATCTGACCAAAGATCATAAAGGAAATTACGAACCCGTATAATCCCTGAGTACTAGACAGCAATTCCAAGATCAACGCTTGCCCGAATTTCTCTGGCTGCTCAGAGATCAAGCCTGACGCTGCTTCACTGGTCATCCCAACACCGATCGTTGATCCGATACCGCCGCAAATCGTTGCGGTCGCCACACCTAAAGCTGCAAAAACAATTCCACCATTTTCGTAAAAGAAACTAATCCAATTTTCCATTATTGTCCTCCTGTAACTTCTCTTCTGAGATGATCTCTACATAGTTTTCATTTGATTTGAAGGGGGCAAAAGCACGTCCGCCCCCCGTAAAGAATTTTCCAAAATACTCTAAATACTGCAAACGGATACCATGAACATACGCACTAAGGTAACTTAAGAAAATATTTAGGCCATGCAATGCCACAAATAATAAGATACCAACGGTAAACCGGGCTGCCGGCGGTAGGTAGCTGATGATCAAATTGAAGGCTGAGGCGATACTTCCGCCGGCAACCCCTAACGCCATCAGACGGGTGTAACTGATCAAGTCACCAACATAATTGGTCACATCCATCAATCCGTACAATCCAGAACCGATTTTTCCAGCTAAGGTCTTTCCTTCTAAACTGCCGCCGATCGCCACTGCTAAAAGACTGGCAGCGATCATCACGATCCCAATCGTTTGCAACGGTGTATCAGGGAAAAGCAGCATTCCTGCGGCAACAAAAACCACACTGATCAAAAAGACGATCCACGAACCGGCTTGGAACATCGCAGCCAGTTTCTGGTCTTTTTTCTTCCATAAAATATAAAATTTCAGCGCCAATCCAAACATGATCTGAATGTACCCAAAGATCACGGATAAGACTAAGATCTGATTGACATCATCCTGGGCAGACAACAGTTGGAATGAGAATTCAAATCCGAAGAAGTTGCCATAGATCAAGCCCCAGATAATCGTAGGGATCGAGCACAACTGAAAGAGGGTCAAATTTTGTTCCAGCCCTTTGCTGAGGTGAAACAGTTTTTTCCCCAGGAATGTCGCCAGAAACAAGAGCAACCCATAGCCAAAATCGGCAACCATCATCCCGAATGCCACCATATAAAAAGGCGCCATAAATGGTGTCGGATCTAACTCATCATATTGCGGCAAGCTGTACATCCGAACAAGTCCTTCAAAAGGTTTGATCCAACGTGCGTTTTCTAATAAAATCGGCACATCAGCGATCTCTTTTTCCGTCACTTCTTGGTATTCGAGGTAATAGTTACCTGTGGTTCCTTTTTTGATACGTTTTTCTAATTCGGTCGCCCCATCAACAGGAACCCAGCCAGAAATCGAGACCGCATGAGTTGAACGTAAAAGCATTTTATTGCTTTTTAAGCGGGTGATCGCTCCATCTAAATACTCGGCAACGATCCGCAACATTTCTTGCTCGTTTGTCATTGCGCGAAGAGCGGCTTTGATCTCTTTTTCTTCATCAATTAGACGTTGGGATTTTTCTTTCATCGTTTGCAGATCTTCTTCTGGAATGCCCTCATAAGGGTAGATGTATTGCTCAAAGGCTGCTTTCTTTAGAAGAGTAGTTACTTTTTCTTTTACATCTTTATGGAAAAGCACCAACAAGTAAGTTGTCGTTTGCGATTGATAAATGGTTTCGACATAGACAAGCGGCAGCTTTTCACTGTTGGTCGTAAAGTCAGCCATTTCAGAAGTAGGAATCGATCCTAACATGCCACCTGATTTTTTTAATTCTTTTAAAACAGCCGGCCGTTCTTTGAAGTACTTCCAGATCGACAGCTCTGCTTCTTGTGCTAATACATCGCGTTTTTCTTGATCAATCAAGCGAAGACGTTTGTCTTGTTTACGAAGGGTTTGGCATAATTCTTGCCAAGGATAGGTGTGGGCTGTTTCAGCCAATTCTTGAAGGGTATATTTTTTGATTGGTTGCCGCAGTTGTGCCAGCATTCCTTTTTTGGGTACATATTCTTCTAAAAAATTTAAGCTCCAGTTGACTTGACCAAACTGGTTCTCCATTTCTTCTTCAGACTGTTCCTCGCGAACCGGTGCCAAAACACCCGTCGTTTCTTCAGAATCATAATATTTTTCCGAAGAAAGCAGTTCTACGCCTTGAAAGTCTTGCAGCTGCTCTAAAACAGCTTCTTTCTGATCGTAAAAGGTCAACAGACTGAACTTTTGCATTTTTGCAATTGCCATTTATGTCACAACCTTATTTATTATTATTGCTAATGCTTCTTCTTTTAACTCATTAGGGATCGTTCTTAGTGTTTCTACTTCTGCTTTCGTTTTAGCCATGAGCGGTTCTTTTGATTGTACCAACTCAGCTGCGATTTTTTGATTGATTGCTTCTTTTTGTTGGGCCTCTTTTTCTGCCAACTCTTTTTTAAACGCCTTCAACCGTTCTTCGCGTGCTTGTGCCAATTGTTTTTTTTCTGCTTCTGCTTCTTTATTTTTATTTTCCGCAAATTGCTCTGCTTCTTGTAATAATCGAATGGCATCTACTGTCATTTTCTCACCTGCTTTCACTTTTTTTCCGCAAAAAAACCACTACAAATCAAGCATATGGCATTCGCTGATCGTAGGGTGTCAAAAATCAATAAGTGGCAAATACCTTCACCTATTTCCGTTTTCTAATATAACCGTAACATAAATCTAGCGATAGAACAAGGTTCCTAGCGTTTTTTTATAGTCTTTACATACAAAAGTCACAAAAATTACACATTTTCACAAAAAGAAATCCTTTTCAATTTAAAGTGGGTTAAATGAGGACAAAAAAGGAAGATTAGAAACAGAATTCCGTTTCAAATCTTCCTTTTATTTTTTTCTCTTCCATTTCTTAACTTTCATAATTTCAAAGCAAGTTGCCGTATTTTTAAATAACAAAGAACTGTCCTACTCACGAATAAACGGCATACTCATACAGCGGGGACCCCCACGTCCGCGAACCAATTCGCTGCCGGAGATCTCATTCAACTTAACGCCAGCCTCTTTTAACAGCCGGTTGGTAATGGTGTTGCGGTCATAGACCACGACCTCCCCTGGGGCGATCGCCAGTGTATTGGAGCCATCATTCCATTGCTCTCTAGCTGCTGCTGCCAAATCGTCGCCACCACAGCGGATCAGGAGCACTTCAGGCAGATCTAAATAACGACAAAGAATATTTTCCAATGTATCTTTTTCCTCAAATACCCGAACACTGTCCTTGTGTTTAGTGATTGAATACAGCGAAAGTTCTCCCTCGATTTCTGGATGGATCGTGAACTTATCATGATCCACCATCGTAAAGACCGTATCTAAGTGCATAAATTTTCGTTCTTCACCAATATTAAAGGCCAAGATATGTTCAAAACTCGGTTCTGTGGCAAAAATCGTTTCGGCAATTTTTTCGATTGAGGCAACTTCGGTTCGTTGAGAAATCCCGATCGCTACGATTTTATCAGATAAAATCAGTTGATCGCCGCCTTCCATCCGCGTCGTTTCGTCCCGATGATACAAAAAGTTCGTCTCATTGCGGGCAAACATCGGGTGGTGCGTGAAAATTTGTTTTCCGTAGAGGGTTTCCCGTCTTCTCGTTGCAGAATACATTCGATTCAAGGAAACACTATGACCAATCGTTGCAAACGGATCTCGCGTGAAATACAAGTTTGGCATCGGATCGATCAAGAAAGGATATTCTGTTTCAACGATTGCCGTTAAGTTACTGGCTTTTGAAATTTCTACCTCACTTTTTTTCAAGCCCGCCATCGTATGATCGATAAAGGCGCGATTATCTTCGATCGAAAGGAAAAAATTGCGCACTTCGTTGCGAATCTCTTCATCAAGGATCGTAGTTTCATTTAAATAGTCTTCTAAAAAGGCCTCTTTGGCACCAGTTGTTGTCAATGTTTCAGCAGCTAGATCCTCCAAATAAAAAACTTCCACTCCTCTGTTTCTTAACGTCTCGGCAAAAAAATCATGCTCTTTTTGCGCTTGGTCTAGAAAGGGAATATCATCGAACAACAAGCGATCAAGATAATCCGGCATCAAGTTTTCCAATTCTGCTCCTGGACGATGCAAAAGCACCCGCTTTAAAGGGGCAATCTCAGAAAAGATTTGTATTGGCTGGTTCATGGACGTGTCTCTCCTTTTTCGCATTTTTTGTAGAATAACTTATGTCATTCCTTTTTCATGACTTCTCATCACATAATTATTCATTTCTTTGTCTCATAGTGTTCTTCTGCTAATGTTTAAAAGTTTTTTAGATCTGTTGGTTATAAACATGCAATTTTTTATAAAGAAACGATCAATAAAAAAAACAACTAATTAGAGAGATAAAGTTTAGATGTTTTAATTTACCGCCTTTTTCAATTGTATATTTTTGTTAAAAAAACAGCAAGACAAAAGAACTGTTGGCCGATAGACGCTGCTCTGAAAAAGGATTGAACTATCTTTGTTTTTTTGGATCATTTCATGTTTGTTTAATGATAACGCTATCAAAAGCATGATTGTTTGATATGATTCAAGTAGCTTGTTACTAGCGAAACGTCTATAAAGGAGCGATTTGATGAAAACGCAACGTCATCTTTACTATGGTGCCGACTACAATCCTGAACAATGGTCTAAAGAAGTCATTCTTGAAGATATGCGTTTAATGAAAGAAGCAGGTGTGAACTATGTGAGTATCAATATTTTTGGCTGGGTCAATCTACAACCAGATGAATCCACCTATGATTTTGACTTTCTGGACTGGTTGATGGATCTTTTATATAAAAACAATGTCATGATCGACCTAGCCAATGGTACAGCTTCTCCACCGGCTTGGCTTGTTCAAAAACATCCTGAGATGCTGCCTGTGACCATTCATGGCAATCGACTGGTTCATGGGGCGCGCCAGCACTACTGTCCGACTTCCCCTATCTATCGTCAATATGCCGCCGATTTGTCTGAAGCAGTCGCAAAACGTTATGCTAATCATCCAGGGCTGGTCATGTGGCATATCAATAATGAATATACCTGTCACATCCACGAGTGTTATTGCGATCATTGTCGGAAAAGATTTCAGACATGGTTAGCAGAGAAGTATCAGACGATCGCTGGATTGAATGATGCTTGGTCAACCAAGTTTTGGAGTCAATCCTATGGCAGCTGGGGGGAAATTTTTTTACCTGAGGCAATGCCAACCTTCAAAAATCCTGCGCAGCAATTAGACTATCGTCGGTTTCTTTCCGACATGAATCTGGAACTTTATCAACTCGAAAAGGCGGCGATTGCAAAATATTCGCAAGGCATCCCTTATATGACCAATCTTATGGGCTTACACAAATACGTGGATGGATTTAAATGGGCCCCTGAAATGGATGTGGTCAGTTGGAATTCGTATCCGAATCCCTTTGAAAAAATTCCTTACCCGCAATTTCTTGCTAACGATTTAACCCGCAGCTTGAAGAAAAAGCCTTTCTTGATCATGGAGCAAGCCACCAGCGCCGTTAATTGGCGGCAAATTAATGGGGCAAAAACACCCAACCAGTTGCGTCTTTGGAGTTATGAAGCGCTCGCTCATGGCGCTGATGGTATCATGTTCTTCCAATGGCGACAGTCTCGTGGCGGTGCGGAAAAATTCCATAGTGCGATGGTGTCTCACGGAGATCCTCAGTCAAGCCGTATCTTTCGTGAATGTGCACAATTAGGCAACGAATTTTCGCAACTGTCGGAAATCGTTGGGACGCGCTTCTTGGCTGATGTCGCGGTTGTCTTCGACTGGGAAAATTGGTGGGCGCTGGAATTGGATGCCAAACCAAGCACCTTAAAGTACATTCATCAGTTACGCAGCCTGTATGCCGCGCTAAGGGCGTTAAATCTGAGCGTAGACTTTGTCCATCCTTCCGAATCCCTAGACGGCTATCCTTTAGTGATCGCTCCGAATCTCTATTCAGCACCCGAAGCCTTCGGCAAGAAGATCCATGATTACGTGCAACAAGGCGGCATCTTCTTGACGAATTTCTTTAGTGGGATCGTCAATGAATATGACCAAGTCTATCTTGGGGGCTATCCAGGACTGTTTAGAGACACCTTAGGGATCTTTGTAGAAGAGTTTTCCCCAATGAAAGCCGCTTCCTACCATCAGATTGACTTTCAAGGTCGTCGGTACGACAATTCCCTCTGGGAGGAAGTTATCCATCTAAATGGTGCTGAAGCTTTAGCAACCTTCCAATCCGGTTTTTTATCCGATAAGCCGGCCATTACTATGAATCAAATCGATGATGGGTATGCGTATTACCTGGGAACAGAATTGTCTCTTGATGGGGTGACCACATTTTTAGCGACCATTTTAGAAAAATACAAAATAACGACTCATGCCCAGCACTTCTTGGCTGCTCCTACTGGAGTCTCTGTTACCTGCCGCAAAGGTGATGGCTATACACTCGTCTTTCTCTTAAACCACACCGAGCAGACAACAGAAGTGAAGCTGAAAGCCGCTGGAGTAGACCTTCTTACCAAAGAAACCAAACAATTGGCAGTTCTGAAACCAAAAGAAGTCGCAGTTCTTAAGTATATTGATTGATCTAAGGAAAGAACCTCCATGAAGCGATCGCTTCATGGAGGTTCTTTTTATAGTCGTTACTAGATTCAAGAAGATTCATTAGACAAACGATAGGCATTTTCTAAACAAGAGGCTATCTTTTGTCTTAGCTTTCCATCTCTTTTTTCTGAATAGTGATACTCTGGATTACTCCAATGGGATTTGTCATACAGCCAAACAGGCATTTTTTTCGCTTCGTCGGTTTCCCATTCATAACGAGGAAAAAGATGTGCATGAAGAAAGTTATCGGTATTTCCTAATAGTTCATAATTGATTCTTAATGGAGAACAAGCCTGTATTATAGCATCTCCTAAAAGAGTCATATCAGTTAAGAAAACCTGTCGCTCATTTAAATCTAGATCATTTAAAGAAGCCACCTCTCTTTTAGGTAATAATACACAATATCCAGGAAGAAATTGGACATCGCCATAAACAGCAAAACTGCTTCAATTTGATCCCCCCTCTTTCCTGTTCCTTGCAGCTATTCATGTAAAAACTATAAAAGATTAAGGGAAGGCTTTCAATAGTAACAAAACAAAAAAAATCTTTGCTATATGAGTTGTCCTCCAAAATCGTATTTGTAGACTTTTATAAACAAAAAAATGTATCAATCTTATAAAAGACTGATACATCAATGATACCGGCGGCCGGGGTCGAACCGGCACGCCCTCAACGGGCACTGGATTTTGAGTCCAGCGCGTCTGCCAATTCCGCCACGCCGGCATGTTGAAAGGTTAGTATTTAGTACTAAGGCGGTAACCGGATTTGAACCGGTGATGAAGGTTTTGCAGACCTCTGCCTTACCACTTGGCTATACCGCCATTATACTATTGTTGCAATCTACAATCAAGTGAAGATTGTACTGGGGTAGCTGGATTCGAACCAACGCATGACGGAGTCAAAGTCCGTTGCCTTACCGCTTGGCTATACCCCAAAAATGAAAGGGCGAGTGATGGGAATCGAACCCACGAATGCCGGAGCCACAATCCGGTGCGTTAACCACTTCGCCACACCCGCCGTGATAAGAAACTGTTAAATATATAATGGCAGGGGCAGCAGGAATTGAACCCACACTAACGGTTTTGGAGACCGCTGTTCTACCTTTAAACTATGCCCCTATGAATGGAGGAGAGTGGATTCGAACCACTGAACCCTAAGGAACGGATTTACAGTCCGTCGCGTTTAGCCACTTCGCTACTCCTCCATGGTGGCGCGGGACAGAATCGAACTGCCGACACATGGAGCTTCAATCCATTGCTCTACCAACTGAGCTACCGAGCCATATAAGAAAATATAAGTTTTACAAAATTAATGAAACGGTCTGGACGGGACTCGAACCCGCGACCTCCTGCGTGACAGGCAGGCATTCTAACCAACTGAACTACCAAACCGTAATGGGGGTTAACGGGATCGAACCGCTGACCCTCTGCTTGTAAGGCAGATGCTCTCCCAGCTGAGCTAAACCCCCGAAGGTTGTTCATTAAATTGTAATGATCCGTACGGGATTCGAACCCGTGTTACCGCCGTGAAAGGGCGGTGTCTTAACCACTTGACCAACGGACCTAAGTTTAAAACGGAGAAACGGAGAGTAAGGGATTCGAACCCTTGAGACAGCGATAGCCATCTACATGATTTCCAATCATGCTCCTTCGGCCACTCGGACAACTCTCCAGCCTAAAAGAAGCTCATTACTCTTGCTTGTTTTCTCTTATTAGAGAACTCCGGCAGTAGGACTCGAACCTACGACATCATGATTAACAGTCATGCGCTACTACCAACTGAGCTATGCCGGAAAAAATGAAATGCGTGGCGACGTCCTACTCTCACAAAGGGAAACCCTTCACTACAATCGGCGCTAAGAAGCTTAACTTCTGTGTTCGGCATGGTTACAGGTGTATCCTTC